>NZ_QUFG01000004.1:0-334010 GCF_003478405.1 Faecalibacterium sp. AF28-13AC
TCAAAGAGTCAACGAAAAAATGTTAGCAGTGATTATTCAGTTTTGAAGGCACGTCCTTCAATCGCAAGACAGCGAAGTAGATTCTGGGTAAACAACAGATATTGCGATACGCAATCCAACGTTGTGGCCAACGATTGAAAAGTTGGATTGCGGTAAAAAACACTGGACAAACAGTAGACCGTATGGTATACTGAACCAGTCATATGGTCGGTGACGATGACGGTGAGGTCCCACCTGTTCCCATTCCGAACACAGTAGTTAAGCTCACTCGTGCCCAAGATAGTTAGCTGGAAACGGCTTGTGAAAATAGGTAGTCGCCGACTTGAACGAAGCGCTCTAAGAGAAATCTTAGGGCGTTTTTTGTTGCAGAGAGAAGGAGAGAAACATGAGAACAACGCATGTCGTCGTTTTGCCCTATGATCCCAAATGGAACGAGGATTTTTCTGCGATCCGGGCGGAGCTGGAAGCCGCGATGGGGGAGCTGGCTCTGCGCATCGAGCATGTGGGGAGCACCTCCGTGGAAGGAATGTCGGCAAAGCCCTGCATTGATGTGGACGTTGTCATCCAGGACAGGACATGCCTGAAGGCGGCCATTGAGCGGCTTGCATCCATTGGATACGTCCACGAGGGAAACCTTGGCATTGAAGGGCGGGAAGCCTTTTGCTATACCGGCAAACCGCATTTGCAGCTGCATCATCTGTATGTCTGCCCGGCAGATTCCGAAGAACTGCGCCGTCATATCACGTTCCGGGAATTTCTGCGCCAGAATCCGGACGCTGTGAAGTGGTACAGCAGAGTAAAAGAACAGGCTGCACAGCGTTTCCCCGATGACATCGAACGGTATCTGGAATATAAGTCTCCGTGCATTGCGGAGCTTTACCGGATGTGCGGTCTGGAAGAGTGAAACAAAAACCGCCCTGCCGCTGGGAGTGCATCCCAATGCGGCGGGGCGGTCGTGCTTTCAGGGCAGGCTCAGCGCTTTGAGACAGCTCTGTGGTAGACGACGAAGGCGATGGCGGCAGAGCAGGCCTCCGTGATCCAGAAGGCGTGCCAGACGCCGGTGGGGCCAAGGGTGCGGCAAAGCACCCAGGCCAGCGGCATGATGAAGATCACATAGCGGCAGAGGGAGATGACCAGCGAGGGCACCCCCTTGCCCAGACCTTCCAGCGCGCCGGAAGAGGTGGTGGAGACTGCCGAGACAACGAAGCCCAGGCAGATGATGCGCAGGGCCGTGGTGCCGATGGCGATGGTCTCCGGGTTGGAACTGAACAGGCCGATGAGGGAGCCGGAAATGGTCAGGCAGAGGACGGTGCCAATGGCCATGATGGCGGCGCTCAAGCCCAGCGTCAGGTTGTAGAGCCTGGCGACGCGGCCATGCTCCCTTGCACCGTAGTTATAGCCGACCAGTGGGCGCATTCCCTGCACGATGCCATTGGCAGGCAGGTACAGAAAGGTCTGGAGTTTGTAGTAGATGCCCAGAACCGTGACGTAGCTCTGTGAGAAGGCTGCCAGCAGGCCGTTGAGGAAAGTGACCAGCAGGGAGGGCAGGGCCAGATTCAGAATGGCCGGGATGCCGATGGCGTAAAGCTTGCCGTCCAGTGCGGGCTCGAAGTGCAGATACCTGCGGCGCAGCCGGACCGGGAGGTCGGAGGTGGCGTAGCAGTAGAGGTAAATGCAGAGGGTGACGAGCTGGCCGAGGTTTGTGGCCAGCGCTGCACCGGCAATGCCCAGGGCAGGCACCGGGCCAAGGCCAAAGATGAGCACCGGGTCCAGTGCAATGTTGCAGACGCAGCCTGCGATCAGCGCGATCATCGTGGTGTTCATCCGGCCTACGGCCTGGAACATCTTCTCAAAAGCAAGGTCGGCCATGTTGACGATGGAGAACAGGAAGACGATGGTGGCGTAGAGGACGCCCATCGAGACCAGCGACTCCTCCGAGGTGAACCGGCGCAGAAAACCCGGCATGATGGCGATGCCCGCCACGGTGCACAGCAGGCCGTGCAGGATCGAGAGGGCCATGCCGTGGGTGGCGGAGATGTCCGCCTTTTCGCGGTCGCCTGCACCGAGGTGGAGTGCGATCTGTGCGTTGATGCCAATGCCGAAGCCGATGGAGATGGCGTTGACGAGGTTCTGCACCGGGAACACCAGCGACAGGGCCGTCATGGCCTGCTCGCTGATGCGGGCGACGAAGAGGCTGTCCACGATGTTGTACAGCGAGTTCACCAGCATCGAGATGACGTTGGGCAGGGCCATAGAGACCAGCAGCGGGAGCACCGGTCTGGTTTTCATAAAGGTATCGTTCATTTTCTGCTTCCTTTCTGAGGGGATCAAATGGACACGGCCCGCGGTGCCCCCAAAAAGGCGCAAAAAAACGCCACACAATGGGGCGCTTCCGCGAACCATTGTGTGGCGAAAAGTAGCTCTGAAATGAATGCTGTAAAAATCCACACGATATTTTAGGAACCCTAGAATATCACGTTGGAAAGCGATTGTCAAGAGGGTCAGCCGAGAAGCTGGCTCTTGAGGGAAGCGTACATGGCGCTCTTCTGAGCCTTATAAGAGGCCTTGACCTGATCGGCAAGCTCGGTGCTCTGCCCATTTTCCTGAAGCAGGGTGCGCATTTTCTCAACGATCGCATCCACCTGCTTGTCACAGTCGGCTTCGAGCTTCTGAAGTTCACTGCTCTTGCCCATCACGATGGAGACCTTCCGGGTGGCCGTCTGCTTGTCGACAGGCAGAGCGTGATACTCGTCCTTTGCGGACTGGATGGCGCTGTTCAGGCCGCTCTCGGCATTGGCCTTGACGGCGTAGAGTTGGTTGATGAGGGCCTGAAGCTCCACATCGTAAGAAGATGGAGCCTCAGCCGGGGAAGCAGAAGTGGAAGAAGCGGAGGGAGCCTGCGCAGCTGCGGCATCCTCCGGAGAAACCGTGGCCGCATCGGAGGTGCCGGAGGAGGGGAGGTTGAAGTGCTTCTGCTCCAGTTCGGCCAGCGTGGTGCTGCCGGAGATCAGCTCCTCCATCTCCTCATGGGTCAGGGAGGCGAGCAGCTCAGACGTCTGCGCAGCGGTTGCGCCGGTGGCCGTCGTGTCGGAAGACTGGGCGGGTGCAGCAGGAGCGGAAGCGGTTTCGGCGGTGCTGCCTGCCGCGTCCTCTGAACAGCCGGTGAGGAGCACCGTTGCACTAAGGGCCAGTGCGGTCAGGGAGACCAGAGTGTTCCGGGAATGTCTTTTCATATCAAAACCTCGTGGTAAAATCATTTTTTGGAAAAATACAACGCCTATACTGTACCACGATTCCCCCATTTTGGCAAGAGACGATTTTTCGTGGCTGCGGCAAATGCTTGACAGCCCGCAGCGCAGACCCTATAATGGGGCCAACTGAACAGCAAAGGAAGATGGAACGATGAAATGGATGATCGCATCCGACCTGCACGGGTCGGCCAAATACTGCCGCCAGATGGTCGAGGCGTTCGAGCGGGAGGGCGCAGACCGCCTGCTGCTGCTCGGCGACCTGCTCTACCACGGCCCCCGCAACGACCTGCCCGACGGCTACGCGCCGAAGGAGGTCATCCCGCTGCTGAACGGCCTGAAGCCGAAGCTGTGTTGTGTGCGGGGCAACTGCGAGGCTGAGGTGGACCAGATGGTGCTGAGTTTCCCGGTGATGGCGGATTACTGCATCCTGCCGGTGGGGGAAAAGCTGGTCTACGCCACACACGGCCACATTTATAATAAGAAGAATCTGCCGCCGCTGGCACCGGGGGATGTGCTGTTGCACGGCCACACCCACGTCCCGGCATGGGAGAGCTTCGGAGACGGGAACCTCTACCTGAACCCCGGCTCGCTGAGCATCCCGAAGGAAAACAGCCCCCACAGTTATATGACGCTGGAAGACAGCATATTCCAGTGGAAGGAGCTGGCGAGTGGGGAAGTGTATCACGAAATCGTATGATAAACGGAAAAAGCCAGGCATTGCCTGGCTTTTTCCGTTTGTTTACTCTTCGTCCTTCGGGTTATCAAGCTCCTTGCGGCGCTTCTCGGCGACGTGCATACAGACTTGCAGGAGCACAAAGCAGAGAACGCCGGTGATGACACCTGGAATGAGCGCGATCAGCCAATGGCCGTAGGCAAGGCCGGTGACGACAGTGACTGCGACGCATGCAAACAAGGAACCTACCACGTTGGTGGTGGTATTTGCGCAGATGTGGCTGTCCCACAAGCCGTTGCGCAGGCACTCGATGATAGAGTAGCAGCAGCCGGCCATGAAGACAACGAACTCGCCGACCCACTGACTGCTTGGTGTGCGGAGAACGATCTGCACGAGGATGGCGAGGAGCAGCCCTGCCCACAGCAGCCAGAAGCCCCGTGCTTCGATGCGGAGCATGGTTTGCTCCTGCATCTCGTCAAACTGATTTTTCTTGCTGTACAGTGAAAATTTCATCGCTTATTCCTCCCAGAATAATTCGTCCAGTGTTTTGCCCAGGATCTTGCAGATGCTCCGGCAAAGGTTGATGGTGGGGTTGTACTCGCCCTTTTCGATGGCGTTGATGGTCTGGCGGGAGACGCCCGCCGCTTCGGCCAGTGCGCTCTGGGTCAGATCCTTTTCGGCGCGGGCCGCTTTCAGTTTCAGATTTTTCGGCATGTTGTCACCTCGTACAATGGGATGGGAGGGGGCGCTCGTACCCTCTGACCAGAGCATATCACCTGTACGACAAAATGTCAAGTATAATTTACAAAATGTCGGCGATACGGGGTTGCGTTTCGCAGGGAATCGTGGTATGATAGCACTGAAAAAAGAAGGAGGAGCTTCTTACCGGCGGCATTCTGTGCGGGCGGAAGGAGCCGAAGCCTTTTTTATTTCCGTGAAAGTTAGCTAAAACTAACAAAAATGACAAAAACCGGACAGAATGGCCCGGTCTTGATGCGATCCAGAGAGGAGAACCGAAATGGTGGAAACGATCTTGAAAGTCCAAGGGATGATGTGCGGCATGTGCGAGAGCCACATCAACGACGTGGTGCGCAAGACGGCGCAGGTGAGCAAGGTGTCGTCTTCCCACACCAGAGGCGAGACGGTCATCGTCTCGGAGCAGGCGCTGGACATCGAAACGCTGAAACAGGCCATCGCCGCCACCGGCTATACCGTGACCGGTGCCGAGACCAGACCCTACGAGAAGAAGGGCTTCTTCTCGTTCTGGAAGAAATAAAGGCCCGCGGGCAGTTCCGGTCAACGGCTGCTTCCCTGCCCCCAGAAGCGGTCCAGCTCCTCTTTGAGGGCCTCGGTGCCGTTCAGGTACTTGAGGTGCTGCCAGTGGCGGGGGAACAGGCGGGTGTACTCGCTGCGGGCGAAGCGGTCGTCCAGAAGGAGGACGACGCCCCTGTCTCCGGCGGTGCGGATGACCCGCCCGGCGGCCTGCAGCACCTTGTTCATGCCGGGATACCGGTAGGCGTAGTCGAAGCCGGTGCCGGACTGCTCGTCGTAGTAGCGGCGCAGGATCTCCTGCCGGGGGTTCACCTGCGGCAGGCCGACCCCTACGATGGCACACCCGATGAGCCGGTCGCCGACCAGATCGACGCCCTCCCCGAAGATGCCGCCCATCACCCCGAACCCCAGCAGTGTCTGCGCAGGGTCCGGGGTGAATTTTTGCAAAAATGCCGCCCGTGCCGCGTCGTCCAGGCCGCTTTCCTGCACCAGCGTGGCGATGCCCGGATACCGGGCCGTGAAGTCTTCGTAGACCCGGCGGAGGTAGGCGTAGCTGGGGAAAAAGGCCAGATAGTTGCCCACTTTTCCTCCGGCCAGCGCCGCCAGTGCGTCCGACACGGCGGGGATGCTGGCTTCCCGGTCCCGGTAGCGGGTGGAGATGCCGGGCAGGCAGTACAGCCCCAGATGGTCGGGCGGGAAGGGGCTTTCCAGGGCGACGGCGCGGGCATCCGGGCAGCCCAGAACGCCCCGGTAGTAGCCCGGCGGGGTGAGAGTGGCGCTGAACAGCGCCGCCGCCCGCCCGCAGCCAAGGCTCGCGTCCACAAAGGCCGAGGGGTCGAGGCAGAGCAGTTCCAGCTCCAGCTCGCTGCCGCGGGCCGTGAGCTGGGTGACGAAGTGGGTGTCGTACCGGTCAGCTGCGCGGGTGATGTCCTGCACGGCAAAATAAAGTTCCAGCAGCCGGGCGTGGGCGTCGGCATCGGGGTTTTGCTCCAGCCAGTCCTGCAAAGGGGCCTGTAAGGCGTGGAGCGGCTTTAGCAGGGCGTCGGGCAGCTCCCGGAAAAAGACCGTGCCCTCCTGTGCCAGCAGCGGTTCGGGCAGGGCGATGCCCGGCGCAGGGGTCTCCTCCAAAAGGCTGGTCTGCCCGGCGGCGTCCGCTGCGGGCGGGGAAACGCCCCGGCGGGGAGCCAGCACGGCCACCTGCTTCCGCGCTTCGAGAAAGGCCCGGTCGGCGCGGGAAAGGGCCGTTTTCAGGCTGCTTTTGCCCCGGCCGAGGGCGCGTTTGGCGTCGGTGAGGGCAGACTTTGCAAACCCTGCCGAGTACATCGCGCGGGCCCGGTCGGGCAGATTGTGTGCCTCGTCGATGAGAAAGAGCCAGTCGCCCGCTGCATCGAAGAAGCGGTGGAGCCGGACCACAGGGTCAAAGAGATAGTTGTAGTCACCGATGACGACATCGGCCCACGCGCTCAGGTCAAGCCCCAGTTCGAACGGGCAGACCGTGAACTGCCGGGCGGCGGCTTCCAGCGCAGCGCGGTCGAACTGCGGGGCACCGTCCAGCAGGGCGGCAAGGGCATCTTTGACCCGTTCGTAATAGCCGTTGGCGTAGGGGCAGGCTTCGGGCAGGCAGGCGGGATGGCCCTCGGCATCCTTACAGAGGCAGACCTTCTCCTTGGCCGTCAGGGTCACGCTACGCAGGGCCAGCCCCGGTGTGCTGGCGTGGAGCCGCGCGAGGGCATCCTCGGCAGCGGCCTGGGTCGTGCTGCGGGCCGTGAGGTAGAACAGCTTTTCGCCGCTGCCCGCGCCGATGGCCTTGAGGGCCGGGAAGAGGGCGCTCATGGTCTTGCCGATGCCGGTGGGGGCCTGACAGAATAGCCGGGTGCCGTTTTTCTGCCCGCTCCGGCCCGCGATGCAGGCGCGGTAAATCTCGCCCGCCAGTGCCCGCTGGCCGGGGCGGTAGGCCGGGAAGGGGAATGTCAGAGCTGTCAGGCTGGCGGTGCGGGCCTCGGCCCAGGTCATCTGCCGCCGTGCCCAGGGGGCGTACTGCCGCAGCAGGCCGGTGAGGAAGGCGTCCAGCTCCCCGGCGGTGAAGTGCCGGGTGTAGCGGGTGATCTCGTCGGTGTCGATCTGGTAATAGGTCAGCCGGACGCTGAGCCGCTCCAGCCGGTTCTGCGCGGCGTAGATGGCCCCATACACCATACCCTGCGCCCAGTGGCAGGGGTTCCGGTCTTCGGTCAGTTCCTCAGTGGGAAGGGCCGTGGTCTTGATCTCGTCGATGACGACGGTGCCGTCTTCGTTCTGGAAAATGCCGTCGGCGCGGCCTTCCACCACAAACAAAAGGCCCTCCACCTCGCGCTGCGCCGTCAGATAGACCTCGGCAGCGTATCCTTCACCCGCCGCTTTTTGCAGCCTGCGGTGGATGCGTGCTCCCTCGTTGGCGCGGTCGAAGCCGGTGAAGCGGCTGTCGATGCTGCCGGTGCGGAGCAGAAATTCCACCAGCTGCCGGATGGGCAGACGGATCGGTTGAGGGGAGGGCATGAACAGTACCTCGCTTTTACAACATTGCGTTGATCGTTTCCTCCGTCACCTTCTCGACTTCGGCGAAATCGACGGCGGCGCGGTAGTAGGTCTCCAGCTCGTCGTGGCAGCTCTTGGCCTGCGCCATGAGGGCGACGGCCTGATCCAGCAGCTCGGTGGCGGCCCGCTCGTTGAAACGCAGGCGGGCGCGGAATCCGGCCATGTGCTCGCGGTCGAGGAAGCGGGTGCAGCGCACGGCCTGCACACCGGAGATGTGCACCGGGTGCCAGGGGTTATCCGTTAAAAAGGCCAGCCGCAGCGATGGGATGAAGAGATGGTCGATCTGGTCTTCGGGGTGCATGGCGCAGGGGCAGGTGATGATCTGGTAGCCCCGCGCCAGCGCCTCGGCACGGATGAGCTCCAGCAGCAGGCGGGAGATGGCCCCGTAGTCGTCGCGGAAGACGATATACCGGTCGGCCAGTGCCTGCACGGTGCCGTGATAGAAGACCGGCCCCTTGGGCGTGATGGCCGACAGCAGCCGCAGCTCCTCGCCGGGGCGGGCCGTGTCGGGCAGGCGGGGGAGCATCCGGGTGCAGAGGCGTTTGGCGTAGCGGCGCACCTTTTCAAAGTTGGCGCAGCAGGCTTCGGCGCGGCGGCTGTCCAGCAGAAGGCTCCCGGCTGAGGCGATATACCGCGCCGCCCGGCTGCGCAGGGAAGCATTCCGGGCAAAGAGCGCCTTGACTTCCTCACGGTGGAGGGAGAGCTTCCCGGCGTCGATGGTGTGGTACAGGCTCACCACGACCTCGTCGGCACCGGGGGCGTCCGGCTCCATCGTGTGGGGCGCGGTGGCGTCCAGAATGGCCTGCCGCTTTTCCGGGAAGATGACGCCGTCGAGGCTGTCGGGGTCGCTGGCGCAGTGGATCTTCTCGATGCGTTCGCCCTTCTGTTCGGCAGCCTGCGCGATGTGCTTCATCAAGGTGGATTTGCCGCAGCCCGGCCCGCTTTTGATGAGATAGAGCTGCATCCCCGGTTCGTGCCGCAGCGGCTCAAAATAGCCCTTGAACCCGGCGGGCGTGGTGGCTCCGAGGAAAAAATCAACCGAATCGGTCCGGATATTTGTCATAAGGAACACCTCACTTTTGTTCTAGAATATGCAAAACAAAAGGAAAGTGTCACGGCGCGGGGCCGCTCAGTAGGTGTGCTCGCAGACCTCCTGGATCTTCTCCCGCAGGGCCAGAAAGTCGGCGAAGGCGTCCGGCTTGCTGCGGGGCTGGCGGAGAAGAGCGGCGGGGTGGTAGGTGGCCATGAAGAGGATGCCGTTCTTATTGTAGAACTCGCCGTGCTCCCGGACCACCGAAAAGTCCTGCCGGATCATCCGCTGGGCCGCCACACGCCCCAGACAGACCACGATCTTCGGCTTGAGCAGACGGAACTGCTCCCGCAGCCAGGGCATACAGGCTTCGCTCTCGGCGGGCAGGGGGTCGCGGTTCTGCGGCGGGCGGCATTTGACGATGTTGGCGATATAGCAGTTCTTTTTGCGGTCCAGGTCGATGGCGAAGAGGTATTTGTCCAGCAGCTGGCCGCTGCGGCCCACAAAGGGCAGGCCCTGCTCATCCTCGCTCTGGCCGGGGCCTTCGCCCACGAACAGCACCTCGGCGTCCTCGGCACCCTGACCGAACACCACGTTCGTCCGCGTTTCGCACAGCCCACAGCTGCGGCAGGCAAGGCACTGAGCCTTGAGTGTTTCCCATTCCATATTTCGTTAAACCTCTCACAAACTAAATGACATTTTCTTAACGATTGAGCGCTTTATCTTCTGCTACAAAATATACCACAAAATTGCGGTTTTGTCTTGAAGTTTCCAGAGGTTGTGCTAAAATAAAAAAGAAGGGCAGGTCTGTGCTGCCCATGAATAATTGCAAAGTAATTTCGGAGGTAATCACAATGGCTGATATGTTTGCACCGCTGGTGGCCCAGCTGAAGGCGAACCCCAAGACGATCGTTTTTACCGAGGGCAATGACCCCCGCATCCTGGAGGCCGCAAGCAAGCTGCTGGCTGAGGGCGTACTGAAGGTCGTGATGGTCGGCAACGAGGCTGAGTGCAAGGCTGCTGCCGCTGCCGGTGGTTTCGATATTTCCGCTGCTGAGATCATTGACCCGGAGAACTACGCCGGTTTTGATGAGATGGTCCATGCCATGGTCGAGCTGCGCAAGGGCAAGCAGACCGCTGAGGAGTGCACCGCACTGCTGAAGAAGTCCAACTACTTCGGCACCATGCTGGTCAAGATGGGCAAGGCCGACTGCCTGCTGGGCGGCGCCACCTACTCCACCGCCGATACCATCCGCCCCGCTCTGCAGCTGGTCAAGACCAAGAAGGGTGCCCACCTGGTGAGCTCCTGCTTCATCCTGGACCGCGATTGCGGCGAAGAGGGCCTGAAGCGCATCGCCATGGGCGACTGCGCTGTCAACATTGACTACACCGATACCATCGACAAGGCAACCGGCGAGGTCAAGGTTTCTGCTGCTTCCAAGCTGGCTGAGGTCGCTGTCGAGACTGCCAAGACCGCAAAGCTGTTCGGCATCGACCCGAAGGTCGCTGTCCTGAGCTTCTCCACCAAGGGCTCCGGCAAGGGCGGCACCGTCGCTCTGAGCCACGACGCCGTCATCAAGGCCCAGGAGATGGACCCCGAACTGGCTGTCGATGGTGAGCTGCAGTTTGACGCAGCCGTTGCTCCGGAAGTTGCACAGGTCAAGTGCAAGGGCAGCAAGGTCGCTGGCCAGGCCAACACCTTCGTCTTCCCCTGCATTGAGGCCGGCAACATCGGCTATAAGATCGCACAGCGTCTGGGCGGCTATGCCGCTTACGGCCCCATCCTGCAGGGCCTGAACGCTCCCATCAACGACCTGTCCCGCGGCTGCAACGCCGACGAGGTCTACAAGATGAGCCTCATCACTGCCTGCCAGTCCTGAGCTTTTCTGAAGTAAGCATCCCAAGCCCCCGCCGGCCCGCCCGGCGGGGGCTTTTGCGGTTTGTGGGGGGAGCCTCTCAGAGCGCGAGGTGTTGAAAACAAACCTCTCAGGCTGCTTCGCAGCCAGCTCCCCTAGCAGGGGAGCCCTTGGCAGGCAGGGCCAGCCCTGCTGTCCGCATGGGCCCAATTGGGCGCAAAGCGCCGGGCCCTGCTCTCATTGGCAGCAACTGCAGTCCAGCGTTCACAACAGAGAAGGGCTTGCAATCTCCCTCCCGATATGTTATAATAATCAAGCACAAATTGTGCCTTGTCGGACAGCGCCTGCTGCGCGGTTCGACATACGGATGCGGGCCCTGTACGATGGGGCCGCTGTGAACCAGGTCAGGTGGGGAACCAAGCAGCCTTAAGCGGTGTGCCCTGTGCGTTTCAGTCAGCCTGCATTCGTATGTCGAGCTACGCAAGGCGGGGGTCAAACCCCGTCAGCGCTGTCCGTTTTTTATTGCAGAAAGGGGAGAAGCGGATGTATCGCGCGTTATACCGCAAGTGGAGGCCCCAGCGCTTTGAGGACGTGGTGGCGCAGCGCGGCATCGTGACGGCACTGCGCAACCAGATCGCCGCCGGCCGCGTTGGCCACGCCTACCTGTTCACGGGGGTGCGCGGTACGGGCAAGACCACCTGCGCCAAGATCTTCGCCAAGGCGGTCAACTGCCTGCACCCAAACAACGGCGACCCCTGCGGTACGTGCGAGATCTGCCGCGGCATCGACAACGGCAGCATTCTGGATGTGGTGGAGATGGACGCGGCCTCTAACAACGGCGTGGACGATATCCGCGACCTGCGCGACGAGACCGCCTACACCCCCAGCGCCTGCCATTATAAGGTCTATATCATCGACGAGGTGCACATGCTCTCAACAGCGGCGTTCAATGCGCTGCTGAAAACGCTGGAAGAGCCGCCCGCCCATGTCATCTTCATCCTGGCGACGACCGAGATCCAGAAAGTCCCGGCCACCATCCTGTCCCGCTGCCAGCGGTACGACTTCACCCGCATCGGGCCGGAGGATATCGCCCAGCGGGTGGAGTATATTGCCGGGCAGGAGGGGCTGGAGCTGACCACCGAGGGCGCGGAGCTGATCGCCCGGCTGGCCGATGGTGCCATGCGCGATGCGCTGTCCATTCTGGACACCTGTGCAGGCGTGACCGCCAAAGTGGACGCCGACGTGGTCCGCCGGATGGCAGGCGTCACCGACCGGAGCTATCTGTTCCGCATCTCGGACGCCATCGCGGCGCAGGACGCTCCCACCGCGCTGGCTCAGCTGGCCCAATTGCGGCAGCAGTCGGTGGATGTGAAGCGCCTGACCGAAGAACTCATCGCCCATTACCGCGCCCTCATGCTGGCGGCGCTGCCCGGCGGGCAGACACTGCTCTCCGGTGTGTCGCCGGAGGAAGAGACCTGCTACCTCGAAAAAGGGCCGCAGCTGGGCCAGAAGGAGGCCATCCGGGCCATCCGCACCTTGGGCAACGCCCTCGAACACATGACCCGCGGCAGCGACCAGCGCATTGAGCTGGAGCTTGCCCTCTTCAGCCTGTCCGAGCCGCCCCAGATGATGCAGCGGGCAGCGGTGGAAGCCGCACCCCGCCCGGCGGCCCCGCAGGAAACGCCCCGCCCCTTTGCGGCAGCGGCCCCGCCGCAGCCCTTTGTGAGCGTTCCGGTGGCCCCGGCAGCTTCTGCTGTGGAGTCCGCCGCACCGGTAACACAGACCGCGCTGGAGACGGCCGCGCCGGAGACGGCCGCGCCTGCCTCCATGGCAGACCCGGAACCGCAGCCGGAACCTCTGGTCAAAGCGGCCCCCACCGAGGACGACCTGCCGCCGCTTCCGGAGGAACCGCCGGTGCAGGACGCTGCCCCGCTGCCCTGGGATGAACCGGCCCGGCCTGCACCTCCGGCCCAGCCCGAAGCGGCTCCGTCCACGTCGGCAGAAAAACCGGCCCCGGCCCCGGTGCAGCCCAGCGCCGAGCATCCGGCAGACCCCGCCCTCAACAAGCCTCGCAGGGTGGCGGCAGAGGGGATCAACCCCTTCCCCCAGTGGGACGAGGTGGTCCGGCTGCTGCAGGAAAAAGACCCCATGCTCTACACCTACCTCAAAAAGTCGAAGGGCTACTTCGACGGGACCCGCGTCCTCATCGACGGCGGAAAGACCTTCCGGGACTTCATCCGCGCCAATAAGGACAGCCAGCGCCTCATCAAGAAGCTCATCGCGCAGGTGTCCGGCGTAGCCGTGCCCATCGGCCCCTACGAGCCGAAAGCTGTCCACCGCTCTGCCACCAACGCCGAGGAATCCCTCCGCCGTCTGGAACAGCTGGGCGTGGATGTGAGCATTGAGGAGAGTGCGAAACCTCTCCGTCATCGCTGACGCGATGCCAGCTCCCCTAAAAGGGGAGCCCTTGGCATATCGGGCCAGCCCTGCTGTTCGCTTGGGCCCAATTGAGCGCAAAGCGCCGGGCCCTGTCCGAATGGGTAGCGGCTGCGGGACTGCGCTCTAACAAGGGATACTAGGCAAGCACCCGTGAATCTTAACAGCGGAGCCCGGCTGTTGCCGATTACAGAAAACTTTGCTCGTCCAGCACAGCCACTACCGACTCGCCAGAGGCTCCCCTACCAGGGGAGCTGTCGAGCCGTAGGCGAGACTGAGAGGTTGTACAAAGGAAAGCGTATTCTTTCAGAACAGGCTGTTATAGTAAGCCCAACTAAGAGATTTCGATATCCCAAAATTCTATAGGATAATAAAGGAGAACTACGAACGATGAAAGCAAGAATGCCCGCAGGTTTTGGCCGCCCCGATATGAACGCCCTGATGCGTCAGGCGCAGAAGATGCAGGATGACATGAAGGCCAAGCAGGCCGAGCTGGAAGCCGCCGAGTACACCGGCAGCGCATCCGGCGAGATGGTCACTGTGAAGATGAACGGCAAGCACGAGGTACTCAGCATTTCCATCAAGCCCGAAGCCGTGGACCCCGACGACATCGAGATGCTGGAAGATCTGGTGGCTGCGGCCATCAACGCCACCGTCAAGCAGGTGGATGAGACCGCCGAGGCCGAGATGGGCAAGCTGACCGGCGGCCTGAATATCCCCGGCCTCTGAGCCGCGGGGAGGCGTCGCCATGAGTTATAATGCAGCCCCGCTGGACAAGCTGATCGAGGAGTTCAGCAAGTTTCCGGGCATTGGCACCAAAGGCGCGACCCGGATGGCCTATCAGGTACTGAGCATGTCGGATGACGAGGCCGCCGCGCTGGCGGGCGCCATCCAGGCGGCCCACACCCGGCTCCACCGCTGCCGCGTCTGCCAGAACTATACCGAGGCCGAGCTGTGCCCCATCTGCGCCAGCGCCAAGCGGGACCACTCGGTCATCTGCGTGGTGGAAAAGCCCCGCGACGTGCAGGCGTTTGAGCGCACCCGCGAATACCGGGGCCTGTACCATGTGCTCCACGGCCTGATGAACCCGCTGGACGGCATCACGGCCGAGCAGCTCACCGTCAAGGAGCTGCTGGCCCGCCTGAGCACCGACGAGGTGAAAGAGGTCATCATGGCCATGAACCCCACCGTGGAGGGCGAGGCCACCGCGATGTATCTGGCCAAGCTCATCAAGCCGCTGGGCATCAAAGTCACCCGTCTGGCCTACGGCCTGCCCGTGGGCGGCAATCTGGAGTACACCGACGAGAACACCCTGTACAAGGCGCTGGAAGGCCGCGGGGAACTGTAAACCCGGCAAAAGTTTACAATTCCTTCAAAAACGGGCCTTGCAAAACCGCAAAAATGTGATATACTAACAAAACGAGACCAGAACAGAAAGGAGGCGTGCCCCATGGCACCTGCAAAAGAGCGTCCGGCCACAAAGACCATCGCCACCAACCGGGAAGCACGCCACGAATACTTCGTTCTGGAAGCGCTGGAAACAGGTCTGGAGCTGAAAGGCACCGAGGTGAAGAGCCTGCGGGCTGGCGGCGTCAACCTGAAAGACAGCTGGGTCGATATCGAGGACGGCGAACTTCTGGTCAAGGGAATGCACATCACCCCCTACGACCACGGCAACATCTTCAACCAGGACCCCATGCGGGTGCGGCGTCTGCTGGCCCACAAGAACGAGATCCGGCGGCTGCACCAGCAGTGCAAGCTGCAGGGGTATACGCTGGTTCCGCTCTCGCTCTATTTCAAGCATGGCCGCGTGAAGATGGAGCTGGGCTTGTGCAAGGGCAAAAAGCTCTACGACAAGCGCGCCGATGCCGCCAAGCGCGACGCAAAGCGCTCCATCGACCGGGCCGTCAAGTCCAACGGCACGTATTACTAAGATTCTCCGGGCTGTTCCAGCCGGACGAAACTCTGCTTCACCGCACACCCTCACCGGTGTGCGTTTCATGGGGGCGTAAAGGTTTCGACGGGGGGAGCGAGGCCTGGGCAGCGGGTAGCAGTGGGGGACCTGCTCTAAACTCCTCCAAAAAATTAACTGACAACAATAATTATCAGTTGCTCGCAGCCTGAGTGCTGCGCGTTCCGCCCACTCTTGTGTCGTGTGGGGCCGGGGCGTCCTTTAGACACAGCACCTGAACGGACCTAAGCTTTGCGGACCGGCAGGAACTCATGAAGCTACCAATGCGCTAGCCTGGCGACCGGCGTGACGCGGAGGGAATGTTGTTGATCGCCTGCACCCGGAGACACCTACGCTGAACTCTTTTCGGACATGGGTTCGACTCCCATCGCCTCCACCAGTAAAAAGCACCTGGATTCGTTAAAATCCAGGTGCTTTTTCTTTGCTTATACCACACTGTTTCACGCACTTTGCAATGACAGAGCCTCCCGCGCTGACGGAGAGAGATAAGCGGCTTGCAAAATGAGAACCCTTATGCTACAATAGGAAAGGTTCCTAGTAGATATTTCCGGTTCGCCGGAACAGCGATACAACAGAAAAGAGGATGTCTGTTATGAGCGTGAAAAAGATCAGCGAGGCCATTCTGGGCGTAGGTGTGGATGATACCACCATCGACCTGTTCGAGAGCCAGTACCCGGTACCCACCGGTGTGAGCTACAATTCCTATGTCATCCGGGACGAGAAGACCGCCGTTCTGGATACGGTGGATGCCCGCGCCACCGACCCGTGGCTGGAAAATCTGGCCGAGGCCCTGGACGGCACCCAGCCCGACTACCTCATCGTCTCCCACATGGAGCCGGACCACGGTGCCAACATCGCAAAGCTGGCCGCACGTTACCCGGCCATGCAGGTGGTGGGCAACGCCAAGACCTTCCAGTATATGGAGCAGTTCTTCGGCGCGGACGCCGTCGCAAAGGAACGCCGCGTGGTGGTCAAGGACGGCGAGAGCCTGAGCCTAGGCAGCCACACGCTGACCTTCGTTTTTGCGCCCATGGTGCACTGGCCGGAAGTCATGGTCAGCTATGAGTCCACCGAGAAGGTGCTCTTCTCCGCCGATGGCTTTGGCCGTTTTGGCGCAGTGGCAAAGTTTGACGAACATGCCGACTGGGCCAGCGAAGCCCGCCGCTACTTCCTGAACATCGTGGGCAAGTATGGCCCGCAGGTGCAGGCTCTGCTGAAGAAGGCGGCTGCGCTGGACATCCAGACCATCTGCCCGCTGCACGGCCCCGTGCTGACCGGAGACCTGAGCAAGTACCTGGCCTACTATGACACCTGGTCCAGCTACAAGCCCGAAGAGCCGGAGAAGATTCTGGTCGCCAGTGCGTCCATCCACGGCCATACCCGCGCAGCAGCGCACCAGATGGCTGAAAAGCTCCGCGCCAGAGGAGCCAAAGTCGTGGAGATGGACCTGACCCGCACCGATGTCTCCTACGCCGTGACCGAAGCTTTCCGCTGCGGGAAGATCGTGCTGGCCTGCGCCACCTATGACGGCTTCCTCTTCCCGCCGATGGAAAACCTGCTGGCCCATCTGAAGACCAAGAACTTCCAGAGCCGCACCATCGGCCTGATGGAGAACGGCACCTGGGCCCCCATGGCCGCCAAGCTCATGCGCACCGAACTGGAGGGCATGAAGAACATCACCGTCTGTGAGAACGTCGTCACCATCCGTTCGGCAGTCAGTGCCGCATCGGAGGCACAGATGGAGCAGCTGGCGGAAGAGCTGATCGCAAAATAAGAATACACAGCAAAAACAAGGGCCCGGCACCGGAAGTGTCGGGTCCTTGTTCTTGCTCTCACTCTCTTATTGCTTCTTCGGCCCCAGAAGCACCAGTCCGCTCACTGCGACAAGGCCGCCGAGAAGGGCGAGACCGGCACCCGCCTGACCGAAGGCGTCGCCGACCGCACCGACGAGGGGGCTGGCGGGGATCATGAGCAGACTGTAGGCCATGCTGTCCACGCTGATGAGGGTGGCGCGCTGGTCGCTGGGGATGGCGTCGTTGAGCTGTTGGATCTCATGCAGGAGGTAGACCTGCAAAACGCCTTGCACCAGCATCATGCCGAAGATGCCGCCCCAGGCAGGCGCGGTGCCCACCAGAAGGGTGCCCGCACCGCAGAGCAGGGCACAGACGGCGTAGAACCGCCGCATGGAGCGGAACCGGACCCGGCGTCCGGCCTCGGTGCCGAGGACGCAGGCGATGCCGCCCAGCAGCAGGGGAAGGAACAGCGCTTCGGTGGGCCAGCCCAGCTCAATGAGACGCTGCTGCAAAAACATCTTGGTCAGGTAGCAGGGCACCGAGATGATCGCACTGGATACGATGAGCTTCGCGGCCAGCGGGCAGGTGCGCAGAACATGCAGACTGTCCTGCACGAGCTGGATGAATTGACCGGGCAGGTCGTGCAGGGGCTGCCGGGCCCGGTTGGCCTGCGCTGCCGTGACGATGGGTTCGTTCATCCATCGGCAGGCGAGGGTGGAGACGCCCTCGAACAGGGCGCTGAGCAGATAAAAGCCTGCAAAGCCGAGGAACCGCTGGACCGTGCTGGCCAGCGAACCCAGCGCACTGGCCAGCATGGAGATCTGGGAACTGTTGGCGGAGATCTGAAGGTATTCGTCCTCGCGGTCTTCCGTCTTGAGGCTGTCGTAGACAAGGGCCGTGAAGGTGCCGGAGAACAGGGTACTGTACAGCGCGTTCAGCGCCATTGCGAAGCAGATGGCAAACAGATTCGGTGCAAACGCCATCAGCAGGTTGGAGGTGACGGCCAGCACACCGCCGGACACAAGGGCTTTTTTGCGGCCCAGAAGATCTGCCACCATGCCGCTGGGCACTTCGCACAGCAGGTTGACGATATGGAAAACACTTTCGGCCAGGCCGATCTCCCACAGGGAGAACCCCCGTGCGGCCAGCAGCGCGACCCACACGGCGTCGGTGATCCGCAGGCCGGAGAAGAAGTCGGCCGTATAAATACAGCCAAGCTGCCGCTTGATGTTGAGCGTTGATCTTTTGTTTGATTTCATGGAAAGCACCTTTCATTTTTACAAGATGAAACAGTGCCCATCCTTAGAGTCTCTTTGTACAACCTCTCCGTCACCTTCGGTGACACCTCTCCTGGTAGGAGAGGCTTTGGCATTGCGCAAACTTCATCTTTTCCCCCTTGGGGGGAGCTGGCTGCGCAGCAGACGGAGAGGGCGATTCCTAAAAATGGGCGCACTTCGAGCCGGAAATGCTTAAGGGTTTCCTTTTTTGAAGAAAACGCAGCCGTTCCAACCCATGTGGGTGCACCCTCCTTCCAGTAAAACGTTGCGCTCAGCATACCATATCCCGGCGGAAAACACAAGCGAAAACGGAAAATTGCCACAAAATCCGCTTCTGCGCTTGCAAACCGCGCCGAAATGTGGTAAGATGATTTCTGGTTATGAAAACCTGATATGCAAAAACGCAGCGACGGAGAAAGTACGTGCAGTGTGTCCGGCAAAGAGAGAAGCTTCACCGGCTGAAAGGGCTTCCGAGAGAGACGTGCACCGAAGTTCGCTCCTGAGCGGCCCGCGTGAACGGCTGAAGACAGCCTGCTAGTGCGGGACGGTGCGCCCCGTTACGGCGTTTGAGCGCCGCTCCTTATAAAAAAGAGCGGAAACCGGGTGGTACCGCGGAGTAAAGTTTACAGCTTCGTCCCCTTTGCCGAAAGGCAGAGCGGGGCGGAGCTTTTTTGTTACCCGCTGAACAAGAAGAAAACCGAGAAGGAGAGAATTTCCATGCAAGCAATGATCGACGAGCTGGCCAAACAGGCCGAAGAAAGCCTCGGTCAGGTCTCTTCCAAGGAGACGCTGGCCACGTTCTGGCAGGAATATCTGAGCAAAAACGGCAAGATCCCCGCACTGATGAAGAATCTGCGCTCCGTCGCGCCGGAAGAGCGTCCCGCCATGGGCAAGATCATCAACGAACTGAAGACCAAGGTGCAGGCGGACTACGATGCTGCCGCCGCCAAGGTGAAGGAAGCCGAGCTGGCCGCCCGCAATGCCGCCGAGACCGTGGACATCACCCTGCCCGCCAAGACCCGCGCGGTCGGCGGCCTGCATCCGCTGACGCTGGTCACCAACCAGATCATCGACGTCTTCTCCGGCATGGGCTTTGCTGTGGCGGACGCCCCGGAGATCGAGGACGACGACCACAACTTCACCCGCCTGAACGTCCCGAAGGACCACCCCGCCCGCGATATGCAGGATACCTTCTACCTGTCCGATGAGTTCCTGCTCCGCACCCAGACTTCCGGCGGCCAGATCCGCACCATGGATTCCCAGAAGCCGCCCATCAAGGTGCTTATCCCCGGCCGCGTCTTCCGTTCCGATTCCGACGCGACCCACAGCCCCATGTTCCACCAGATGGAAGGTCTGGTCGTGGACAAGGGCATCACCCTGGGCGATCTGCAGGGTGCCCTGAACACCTTCGTGCAGAAGCTGTTCGGTGCCGACACCCGCACCCGCCTGCGCCCGTCCTACTTCCCGTTCACCGAGCCCAGCGTCGAGGTCGATGTCAGCTGCTTCGAGTGCCACGGCAAGGGCTGCCCCCTGTGCAAGCACACCGGCTGGATCGAAGTTCTGGGTGGCGGCGTCGTCAACCGCAAGGTTTTGGAGAACTGCAACATCGACCCGGATGAGTACTCCGGCTTCGCCTTTGGCATCGGCATCGAGCGTATCGCCATGCTGAAATACGGCATCAACAACATCGGCCTGATGTTCGAGAACAACCTGGAGTTCCTCAAGCAGTTCCATGAATAAGAGGGGAGAGAGCAAACAATGAAAGTACCTTTCAGTTGGTTAAAAGAACTTGTCGATATCGACGTCACGGCTCAGGAATTGGAGGAGAAGCTCTTCTCCTGCGGGTTTGAGGTCGAAGAGCTGATCCCGCTGGATGCAGGCATCAGCAAGGTGGTCGTCGGTAAGATCGTGGAGATGGAAAAGCAGGAGGGCACCCACCTGACCAAGTGTGTGGTGGACTGCGGCGACTACGGCCACGACATCCGCATCAGCACCGGTGCCTCCAACATGAAGCTGGGTGACTGTGTGCCCGCCGCTCTGGATGGCTCCACCCTGCCCGGCGGCATCAAGATCAAGGCCCGCAAGATGCAGGGCGTTGAGTCCAACGGTATGCTCTGCTCCGGCGAGGAGCTGGGCCTGAACGATGACCTGTTCCCCGGTTCGGAGGTCTACGGCCTGCTCATCCTGCCCGAAGACAGCGTCCCCGGCACCGACATCGCACCGGTGGTCGGTCTGGATGACTACATCTTCGATATCTCCATCACCGCCAACCGCCCGGACTGCCAGTCCGTTCTGGGCATCGCACGGGAGGTCTCTGCCATCCTCGGCAAGCCCCTGCACATGCCCGCCATGGATTACCAGACCGTCTGCGATGCCGATGCCCCCATCACTGTGCAGGTGGAGGCTCCCGACCTGTGCCCCCGCTACATGGCACACTATGTCCGCAACATCCGGATGGGTGAGTCTCCCCGCTGGATGAAGCGCCATCTGGCCCTGTGCGGCCTGCGCTCCATCAGCAACGTGGTCGATATCACCAACCACACCCTGCTGGAGATGGGCCAGCCCATGCACGCCTTTGACCTGAACAAGGTCGCGGGCCGCACCATCGACGTCCGCCGCGCCCACGAGGGCGAGAAGATCATGACCCTCGATGAGAAGGAGTTCACCCTGAACCCCAACAACCTCGTCATCTGCGATGCAGAAAAGCCGGTGGCACTGGCTGGCATCATGGGCGGTGCCAACTCCGGCATGGATGAGAACACCACCAGCCTGCTCTTTGAGTGCGCCACCTTCGCCCGCGACTCCGTCCGCAAGACCAGCCGCGCGCTGGGCCAGAACAGCGACTCCTCCGCCCGCTACGAGAAGGGCGTGGACCGCCACTCGCCCGAACTGGGCCTCGCCCGTGCCCTGCACCTGATCCAGGAGCTGGACTGCGGCGACATCACCACGCTGGAATACGACCTGACCGATGGCCGCCCGCTGGAGCGCAGGCACATCGTGACCACCCCCGCCAAGATCTGCGGTGTGCTGGGTATCACGGTGCCTGACCAGACCATGATCGACATCCTGCAGCGTCTGGAGTTCACTGTGGACGTGCAGGCCGACGGCAGCTGGGATGTTTCCGCCCCGCTGTACCGCGAGGACGTAGAGAGCTTCCCCGACCTGGCCGAGGAGGTCATCCGTGAGTACGGCTACGACCACATCGTGCCCACCTTCCTGAACACCGCTGCCGTCACCAACGGCGGGCTGAACTACGACCAGAAGCAGCAGCTCAAGACCAAGCGCCTGTTGGCGGCGCAGGGCTTCTATGAGGCATCCACGCTGGCCTTCTACTCCAACGCCGAGCTGGACATGCTGCACATCCCCGCCGGTGATGCTGCCCGCAAGGCCATCCGCATCCTGAACCCCATCAGCGAGAACCTCTCCATCATGCGCACCCTGCTCACCCCGTCCATGCTGAATGTCATCGTGGACAACCTGAAGAAGGGCAACGCCGAGGGCCGTCTGTTCGAGATGGCACCGGTCTATCTGGCCAAGGAACTGCCCATCTGCGAGCATCCGCACGAGCGCCAGACCCTCTGCATCGGTGCCTTCGGCCCGGAAGAGGACTTCTTCACCGTCAAGGGCGCCATGGAGGCACTGGCAGCCGGTTTCGGCCTGCACTTCACCTACGAACGCGAGACTGCGCCCTGGCTGCACCCCGGCATCAGCGCCGCTGTCTACTGCGGCGGCAAGCGTCTGGGCGTCTTCGGCAAGCTCTCCAATGAGATCAACGGCGAGCTGGAGATCGCAAAGGAACAGAAGGACAGCCAGAACATCTACCTCGGTGAGCTGGACTACGAGGCCCTGATGAGCTGCGTGGACGGCGAGCTGCGCTATCAGCCGCTCAGCCCCTATGCTGCCGTCAAGCGCGACCTGGCCCTCGTCTGCGAGGAACAGGTCACCTGCGGCGAGATCGAGGAGACCATCAAAAAGGCAAGCCCGCTCATCACCGACGTGAAGCTGTTCGATATCTATCGCGGCGCAAACCTCGGTGCGGGCAAGAAGAGCATGGCGTTCTCCCTGACGCTGTCCGACCCCAGCGCAGAAGTCTCTGCCGAACAGGTCGAGCGCACCGTCAAAAAAGTGCTGGGCAACCTGAAGTTCAAGCTCGGCATCGAGATCCGCTGATTCAAAACAAGAAATAGAACAGGGCAAAGGCCGTCTGTGCAAGCTGCCCAAAACAACAGCCCCCGTGCCAAAGCACGGGGGCTGTGTGCGTTCCGGGGAGAGGAATCACTTGGCATCCTCATATTCCGGGGCATTCTCTTCTTCGTCGAGGTCCTCGGCGTGGATGCGGTCATGCAGACGCTGGCGGAACTCCTGGGCAGGGATGCCGCTCTGGTTCGGGGTCAGGTCGGGGGCAGGGTTGCCGTCCGGCAGGTGGGCACCGAACGCGGGCACGAAGAAGAACTTGCGCACAACGAAGATGAGCGCGATGGCACCCACGCTGAGCAGGTTCTCAACGGCGGATTCGTGGCCGACCACCATGTGGCGGGCGATGGCGTAGAGCAGCACTTCCAGGCTGCTGCCGGGGCTGTGCTTGGCCAGCATCTTGATGAACTCGATGCCGATGACGATGTCCAGCGCACGTTCCAGAAATGTGCGGATCTCTGCATCGTTGCCGTCGAACAGCAGGCCGGGCATCCATTTCAGCAGCGGCACGATGCTGAACAGCAGGCCGATGAGGACCAGCCCAGAGAGAGTGATCTCCAGCAGGGTGGATGCCTGGATGATGTAGTTGCGCAGCGCGGTGCGGCCGTGGCTTTCCACAGGGTGGTTGTGGGGGTTGAGCATGGTTCGTTCTCCTTCGCATCTTCACGTCTTGCGGCAGATCTGGCCGAGACCGCCAGACTTTTCTTCATTGTAGCAAAGAATGGAAACGAAGTCAAACGAATGGAACACGCGAGTAAAAATTATTGGGCGGCCACATAGCCAGACTTCTGGATGCAGGCGCGGCCTGCATCGGTGGAGAGCCAGTCGTAGACCTTGCGCTCCGGGGTGTCGGGGCCGGAATCCTGCCGGACTGCGGCATAAAACTCGTTGCACAGGGGGTAGCTCTCGTCCGCGATGGTGTCGGCCAAGGGGGTCACGCCGTCCACGGCCAGCAGCCGCAGGCCGGGCCTGGAATACATCTCCGAGATGTAGTAGTAGACCGAGAAGCCGATGGCGTTGGCCGCGTTGTTGTACTCGGCGATGTCGTCTACCAGTTCGCCCATCAAGGCAGGAGCCAGCGCGGTGGGGGCGTCCATCAGCTCGCCGCCCTGAATAAGCAGCTTCTGGAACAGGGTCTGGCTGCCGGAGTCCTCCCGGCGCTGGAAGGCCACGATGTCGGCATCCTCGCCGCCCACGTCCTTCCAGTTGGTGATCTTCCCGGCGTAGATGTCCCGGAGCTGCTGCCGGGTCAGGCTCTGGACGGGGTTGTCCTCGTTCACGATGAAGACCAGCGCGTCCCGGCCAATGGCTTTCTGGTCCAGCAGGGCACCATCGGCCTTCAGCTCTTCCTTGACGGACTCCGGGGCCTCGTAGGCGATGATGAGCCGGGTGCCGTTCTCGGTGTCGCCGTAAAGGCCCAGGTTCCGCCAGGCCCAGGCGGTGGTGTTGGTGGTCACGGCGCTCTGGGCCGCTTCCAGCTCCATGCCGGTGGTGTCGGCCATGATCTGCGCAATGAGCGGGATGCAGGCCGTGGAGCCGTCGGTGACGGGAAACTCGTCCTCGGTGAGGATGGGCGCTGCGGGTACTTCGCTGGCGGAAGAGGCGGGTGCTTCGGACGAAGCGGCACTCGATGCCGGTGCGCTGGAAGCGGCCTCTCCGCAGGCGGCCAGCAGCGCCGCCGTGGAGACGGCCCCCAGCCCCAGCAGGAAGGAACGGCGGGAAATTTTAGACTGTTTCATGGTGAAACCCTCCCTCAATAGAAGTAGTTGTTGGTCTCGTCGCTGGTGGAAGTGAAGATGCTCTGGCAGTAGATCCAGTTCCCCTCCACGTCCATCCAGCCGTAATCGAAGCCCTTGCGCGCCACGAAGACGCCCGCAGGCAGGGGCGCACTGCTGTTGTAGCGGGAGTACTCGCCGCAGCTGCCCAGCCCGGCCAGGACGACCGCGCCGTCGCTGTCCAGCAGGTCGTACAGCCAGGTGCTGCCGGGGCCGCGGTAGCTGATGGAGAAATAGAAGTCGTCCTCCGTGGCAGCCACGGGCCAGAGATAGCCGTCGAAGTCGTCGCCGTAGCGGGCGGTGAGGTCAGCCATCGAAAGGGTCTTGCTCAGCTCTGGCCCGGCGAGGGTCAGGGTGGTCACATCGTAGTTGTCGTTGTCGTACTGGCGCAGGTTGACCCAGCCGCTGCCCTGGTCGTAGAGGCGAGTGCGGTGCAGCGCTTCCAGCGGCGCAACCGTCGTGTCGGTCCGGATGGCACCGGTGTCCATATCGTAGACGCGGAGGGTGCCGTCCCTGGCGTAGATGTCCAGCGTGTTGGTGCCCAGGGCCATGTTGTAGAGGTCGAGGGTGTCGCCGGTGGTCAGGTCGTAGAGGAGGTAGCCGTCCTCCCGGTAGAGCACGGTCACGCCGGGCGCGTACCCGCTGATGGAGTCGTTAAACTCGCACAGCACGGTGCTGGTCATGTCGCTGACCAGATCCACGAGCTGATACTTGCCCTCGTCGGTCCGGAAGCTGGCAATGCCCGCGTGGAGATAGGTGACAAAGCCGCTCCGCTCCTCGCCGGTGGCCGCATTCAGCAGGGAAGTGGACTCCAGGTTTGTGCCGTCCGCGTTGTAGGTGTCGATCTCCACCCAGTCGGCGGGGGCCAGCGGGTCGTCGATCCCGGCGGAAAGGCGGTACAGCAGGCTATGAAAGTTCTGGTAGACCACGGTGCCGTCCTTTTCCTGGATCTGAACGGCAGCGTACTGGTAGAGGTCGTCGTTCTCTTCATCGGGCGCAGCATCGCCGGGGGCATAGAGGCCAAAGGCCAGCCGGTCGCCCGCCACAAGGCAGGTGTAGGCGTTTTCGGGCACGGGGTACTCAGTGCCCGAAGCAAAGTCCAGCACCCGCACGTCGCCCGCTGCATGGTCGTGCAGGGGCGAATAGGCGAAGCTGGTGGGTGTGGTCAGAACGAGCACACCGCCGGAAAGGCGGACGTCGTATTCGCGGTCAAAGGTGTAGAGCGCCTCACCCGTCCGGTCAAAGATGCCGCTGCGCCGCCCGGCGGCGGTGTCCGGGTCAGACCAGGTGCAGACGAACCAGTTCGTCTCGCCGGTCTGGCTGTCGGTCAGCAGATAGGACGTTTCGCTGGCAGGGGACTGGTGTACCACCTTGTCGCCGCAGAGGATGGTGTTTCCGCCGAGGGAGTCATAGCTGGAGAAGAGCCGCAGCCTGCCGTCCCGCAGGGAGGAGGCGTCGTATTTGGGCGGGTCCTCCTCTTGCTGGGGGTGGGACACGGGCCGGGACGGCGTGGGCAGCAGCGAACAGGAGGTGAACACCCCCGCCGCCAGTGCCAGGCCCGCCGCTGCGCAGCCGATGCGGAGTAGATTCTGTTTCATAATGCAGTACCTCACAGGTCACAGGGACGAAATGCGGATGGGCTTTCCCATTTGATTATAATACGAAACACCCGGACAATCCATTGCATTGGAACATTTGGGCATGGTTACAATTTGGTTACGGCCGAAAGTTCAGTCGAAGTTTGCAAAAGCAGATGAAAAGCGGACGCTTTTTGGTCAAAGTGCTAAAGGAATGTCGAAATCCTTGTAAAAAATTACGACAAGTGGTATAATTTAACAAGACAAAAAGATCGATTTGTTTGTGAGAAAAACATTTGGAGGGAATTATCATGAAAACTGTTGCACAGACTGTGATCGAAGCAGATCGTTTTTACACCATCGCTGCCCGCACCGGCAGCGTCATCGAGGCGGCTGCTTCCACGAAGAACGAGGAGACCGTTCGTCTGGGCAAATACGACCACAAGCCCGAACAGGAGTGGGCGTTCATCCGCGTAGGGGACGGTGTCTACCGCATCCGCAACCGCGCTTCCGGCAAGCTTCTCGACCTGATGATGACTGGCACCGCCAACGGCACCTGGCTGCATCTGTGGGAGGATGTGGGCGGTACGTCCCAGATGTGGACCGTGGAGCCTACCCCCGCCGGCACCGTCCGCCTGCGCTCTTCCTGGGCCAGCGGCAAGTGCATCGACACCGTGGGCATGGGCGTCTCCGATGGCGCACAGCTGCAGATCTGGCAGGAGACCGCCGGGGAAGATCAGCTCTGGACCATCTCCGAGGTGAAGGACCGCGCCAGCGCAAAGCGTGCTGCCAAGAAGGACGAGCCCGCCGCCGCTCCCGTTGAGGAGAAGGTCGAAGTCAAGGCAGAGGAGAAGCCCGTAGAAGCCGCTCCTGCGGTCGAGGCCCCCAAGGCGGAAGAAGTCAAGGCAGAGCCAGTCAAGACGGAAGAGAAGCCCGCAGAGGCAGCTCCTGCTGTTGAGGAACCCAAGGCCGAACCGGCTAAGATGGAGGCAAAGCCCGCAGAAAAGGCTGCCCCCGCAGCGGTCAAGACTCCGGTCAAGAAGCCTGCTGCCCGGAAGACCAGCCGCGCCGCCCGCAAGAAGGCTGCTGCAAAGAAGTGACCCTCTCAGGCATCGCGCAGCGATGCCAGCTCCCCCAAAGGGGGAGCCTTTGGCAGGTCGGGCAACTCCTGCTGAATGATGAAGGCATTTTGATATCGTAAACGAAAGTGCTCCGCTGTCAAGACCAGCGGCATCTGTACCATGCTCTGACAAAGAGCAATGGGAATGATGCTGTGAATCGAAACAGCGGAGCACTTTTGTTTATGGTTTTATGGGGCTTTGTTCATTTCAGCACAGTCAAAACCGGCTCGCCAGTGGCTCCCCCTTTGGGGGAGCTGTCTGCGCAGCAGACGGAGAGGGTATCACACATTCAACATGCTGCGCTGCGCGGCGGCACGGAACTGGAGAGCTGCTGCGATGAAGCCCTTGAACAGGGGATGCGCGCGGTTGGGGCGGCTCTTGAACTCCGGGTGGAACTGGGCACCCAGATGGAAGGCGCGGCCCGGCAGCTCCACGGTCTCGACCAGACGGCCGTCGGGGCTGGTGCCGGAAATGACCAGACCCTTTTCCTCCATCTCGCTGCGGAAGTCGTTGTTGAACTCGTAGCGGTGGCGGTGGCGCTCCCAGATCTCCGGTTCGCCGTAGCACTCAGCCATCTTGGTGCCGGGCTTGACGGTGCAGGGGTATTTGCCCAGGCGCATGGTGCCGCCCTTGGGGATGTTGCCCTGCTGGTCGGCCATCAGCGCGATGACATTGTGCTGGCCGTCCGGGGTGAACTCGCTGGAGTTCGCATCGGCGTAGCCCAGCACATTGCGGGCAAACTCCATGACCATGATCTGCATACCCAGGCAGATGCCGAAGTAGGGCACATGGTTCTCGCGGGCGTACTGTGCGGCCTGGATCATTCCCTCGATGCCGCGGTCGCCGAAGCCGCCGGGCACGATGATGCCGTCCACATCGGTAAAGGCTTCCTTGCAGGCGGCCTGGTCGGTCAGATCTTCGCTCTCGACCCAGCGGATCTCCACCTGGCTGTCGTTCTCAAAACCGGCGTGGTAGAGGCTCTCCATGACGGAGAGGTAGGCGTCGTGCAGCTTGACATACTTGCCCACCAGCGCGATGGTGCAGGTCTTGCTGCGGGTGGCGATGCGGGAGACCACCTGCTTCCACTCGGTCAGGTCGGCAGGGGGGACGTCCAGCTTCAGCTTTTTGACCACCACATCGTCCAGACCGTTGGTGTGGAGCATCAGCGGGCACTGGTAGAGGCTGGGCATGGTCAGGTTCTCGATGACGCACTCCGGCTGCACGTTGCAGAAGGTGCTGATCTTGCGGCGGATGTCGCCGCCCACGCTGCCGTCGGCACGCAGGATGATGATGTCGGGGTTGATGCCCATGCCCTGCAGCTCCTTGACGGAGTGCTGTGCAGGCTTCGATTTGTACTCGTCCGAGCCGGAGATGTAGGGCACCAGCACGACGTGGATGTAGCAGCAGTTGTCGCGGCCCTGCTCCAGGCCCACCTGACGGATGGCCTCCAGGAAGGGCTGGCTCTCGATGTCGCCGGTGGTGCCGCCGATCTCGGTGATGACCACATCGGCCTCGGTGGAGGAGGCCAGGTTGTAGATGTAGCTCTTGATCTCGTTGGTGATGTGGGGGATGATCTGGACGGTCTGGCCCAGGTATGCGCCCTGGCGCTCCTTGTTCAGCACGTTCCAGTAGACCTTGCCGGTGGTCAGGTTGGAGTATTTGTTCAGGTTCTCGTCGATGAAGCGCTCGTAGTGGCCCAGGTCGAGGTCCGTCTCGGTGCCGTCGTCGGTCACAAAGACCTCGCCGTGCTGCAGCGGGCTCATGGTGCCGGGGTCCACGTTCACATAGGGGTCGAGCTTCTGGCTGGCGACCTTCAGGCCGCGGCACTTGAGCAGACGGCCCAGCGAAGCGGCCGTGATGCCTTTGCCCAGACCGGAGACGACGCCGCCGGTGACGAAGATGAATTTTGCCATAAAAATGGTCCTCCTCTATCTCGTTTGATTCTGATACTTTTCCCAGAAGCTCCCTTCGGCACCGCGCAGGCGATGCCGCCGCCCTCCCAGAGGGGGGCTGTCTGCGAAGCAGACTGTGGGGAGCTCGTTTTCTGACATAAAATTATAATCCTAATCCTCGTAAGAATCAAGGATTTCTTGTGCGATCTCGGCACGGTCGCGCCGGGTGTCCATGGCCCGCTTTTCAATCAGGCGGTGGGCATCGGCCTCGGTCATGCCTTCCCGCTCGATGAGGCAGCATTTGGCGCGGCTGACCAGACGCACCTGCGCGATCTTTTCCTGCATCCTGGCGTTTTCCTGCCGCAGGCGCAGCAGGCGATGGTTGCTGGCTGCTGCCATGTGGATGGCCTGCAAAAACAGCGTGTTCGAGAACGGCTTGCTCAAAAGCAGCACGCCCTCGTCGCTCATGGAACCCAGCAGCTGTTCGGCCGCTGCGGCCTTGGCCAGAAGCACCACGCCCGCGTCGGTCTTTTCCACGGCGGCAGCGCACAGCTCATGGCCAAACTCATCGGGCAGCGGCGCGTTGACCACGATGAGCTCAAAATCCGATTCTAACATCCTGCGCCGGGCCTCGGCTCCGCTTGGCACGATCAGAGGCCGGGGGTATCCCAGCTCCGCCAGCCGTGCCGAGATATACTCGTTCGAGCTGGCTCCGGCGCTGACGATCAGAGCACGTCCCATTCGGAATCGCTCCTTTCCTTTTCCGGTAGCTTACCGCTCAGATGGCGTTGAAGTAGTGGATGCGCTCGTACTCTGCCGGGTCGGCGGCATTCTTCAGGGCAGCGCAGCGCTTCAGTTCCTCCTCGTAGTAGCGGTGAGAGAGCTCCTCCGGCAGCACGGCGCGCAGGAAGTCACTCTCCTGCGCGGCCTGCACGGCTTCTTCCAGCGTGGAAGGCAGTTTTTCCAGCCCAAGGCCAGCGGCCACGGCGGGGTCGAACAGATTCTTGTTGATGGGGGCCTGCAGCTCCAACCGGCGCTCGATGCCGTCCAGACCGGCGGCCAGGATGAGGCCGATGGCCAGATACGGGTTGCAGGCGGGGTCCGGGCTGCGCAGTTCCATGCGGCAGTTGTCGCCCTGCACCTGCGGGATGCGCACGAGCTGGCTGCGGTTCTGGCGGCTCCAGCTCACGTATTTGGGGGCCTCGTCGCTGCCGAAGCGGAGGTAGCTGTTGGGCAGGGGATTGGTGAAGACGGTCAGCGCGCGGCTGTGTGCCAGAACACCCGCCATAAAGCTGCCCGCGATGCTGTCGGGCGCGATGTCGCCCTCAAACAGGTTCCGCCCGTCCATGTAGAGCGAAAGGTTGATGTGCAGCCCGCTGCCGGCCTGGTCGGCCAGAGGTTTGGGAAGGAAGCTGGCATGGATGCCGCTGCGCATGGCCACGGCCCGCACGATCTGCTTGAACATCATCACGTTGTCGGCGGTCTTGAGCGGGCCTGCATAGTGGCAGTCGATCTCGTTCTGGCCGTTGCCGCTCTCGTGGTGGCTGTGCTGGGGGCTCATGCCCATCTGCTCCATGGTCAGGCAGATGTCGCGGCGCAGGTTCTCGCCTGCGTCCAGCGGGGCCACGTCGAAGTAACCGCCGAAGTCGATGGGGACGCGGGTGGGGCGGCCATGGTCATCGTTCTCGAACAGATAGAACTCGCACTCGGCCCCCACGTTGCAGGTCAGCCCCAGCTTGCGGAAGCGGCGGCTCATCTGGCGCAGGAACCCCCGGCAGTTGCCGCCAAAGGGGTCGCCGTCCGGCCGTTCCACGTCGCAGAAGAACTGCATCACCCGGCCCTCGGTGGGGCGCCAGGGCAGGATGGTCACGGTGGAGAGGTCGGGCCGGAGCACCAGGTCGCTCTCTTCCACCTTCATGAACCCGGCAATGGAGCTGCCGTCGAAGCAGACGCCGTCCTCCAGCGCCTTGGGCAGGTCCCCGGCCAGCACGGCGATGTTCTTCTGTGTGCCGAAGATGTCGCAGAAGGCGAACCGCACGAATTTGACGTTGTTGTCCTCCACAAAATCCAGGATATCCTGTTGGGTCGTATAGCTCATAAGGATGATCTCCTCTCAAGAAAAACGCCTAAAGGCCTGCCCTCGCAAAAGAGCAGGTCTTTAGGCTGGTGTAAGAAATAGGAAAAGGAGAATGGCGAATGAAGTTCGACAGCCTAAGATGCTTTATGAAATGCGCTGGAAGATCAGACGTAGTAGAGCATCTTGCTGTAGCTGGGCAGAGGCCAGTAGTCCTCGCCGCAGATGGTCTCGGCATCGTCAGCTGCGGCACGCAGAGCGTCCATTGCCGGGATCACGTTGTCGTGGAAGGCCACAGCCTTCTCGCTCTCGCTGGTCAGAGCCTCGGCAGCGTCCACCACATCCTGCAGCACGTCGATGGCGTCGCTCATAGCGTCGGCATCGGTGCTCAGCTTGGTCAGGGTCTTGGTCTCGCTGCGGACGCTGAGCGCCTCGCTGACGGCCAGCTTGGTGGCAGCGGTGTTGGCGACCTCGCTCATGTAGGAGTTGACGGCAGGCAGCAGCTGCTTGCGGGCCATTTCGAGCATGGTCAGCGCCTCGATGTTGATGATCTTGGCGTAGTGCTCCATCTCGACTTCGTAACGGCTCTCCATCTCCACCTTGGTCAGGACGCCGAAGTCCTCCATCAGCTGGATGTTCTTCGGGTCAACGAGGGCGGGCAGAGCAGCCGGGGTGTTCTTCTTGTTGGGCAGGCCGCGGCGGGCAGCTTCTTCTTCCCACTCGGCGGTGTAGCCATTGCCGTTGAAGATGACGCGGCGGTGGTCGCGGATGGTCCGCTTGACCAGAGCGATGGCAGCAGAGGTGAAGTCCTCAGCACCCTCCAGCTCGTCGGCGTAGCCCTTCAGCTCCTTGGCAACGGCGGTGTTCAGGATGGTGTTGCAGTCGCTCAGGTTCTCAGCAGAGCCGGGCATACGGAACTCGAACTTGTTGCCGGTGAAGGCGAAGGGAGAAGTGCGGTTGCGGTCGGTGGTATCCTTGCTGAACTTGGGCAGGACATCCACGCCCAGATCCATCTTCATCTTGGTGGGGCCGGCGTAGGGAGAATCGGATGCGATGGCGTCGATGACGGCTTCCAGCTCCTCGCCCACAAAGATGGAGATGATGGCCGGAGGTGCCTCGTTGGCGCCCAGACGGTGATCGTTGCCGGGGGTGGCGACGGAGGTGCGCAGCAGGTCTGCGTACTCATCGACTGCCTTGATGACAGCGGCCAGGAAGACCAGGAACTGCAGGTTCTCCATGGGGGTGTCGCCGGGGTCCAGCAGGTTCTCGTGGGTGGTGCTCATGGACCAGTTGTTGTGCTTGCCGCTGCCGTTCACGCCCTCAAAAGGCTTCTCGTGCTGCAGGCAGACCAGACCGTACTTGGGGGCGATCTTCTTCATCAGCTCCATGGTCAGCAGGTTGTGGTCGATGGCAACGTTGGTGGTGTCGAAGATGGGGGCCAGCTCATGCTGGCAGGGAGCCACTTCGTTGTGCTTGGTCTTGGCGGGGACGCCCAGCTTCCACAGCTCTTCGTCCAGTTCCTTCATGAAGGCGGAGACTTCGGGGCGGATGACGCCGAAGTAATGCTCTTCGAGCTCCTGACCCTTGGCAGAGGGAGCACCGAACAGGGTGCGGCCGGTCAGAATCAGGTCCTGACGTGCCTCGTAGTCTTCCTTCTTGACGAGGAAGTACTCCTGCTCCGGGCCGACCGTAGTGGACACATAGTCCACATCCTTGCCGAACAGCTTCAGGATACGGATGGCCTGATTGGACAGCGCGTTCATGGAACGCAGCAGAGGAGTCTTTTTATCCAGCGCCTCGCCGGTGTAGCTGACGAAGGCAGTGGGGATGCAGAGCACATCATCCTTGACGAAGGCGTAGCTGGTGGGGTCCCATGCGGTGTAGCCGCGGGCCTCACAGGTAGCGCGCAGGCCGCCGGAGGGGAAGGAGGAAGCATCGGGTTCGCCGCGCACCAGCTCCTTGCCGGAGAACTCCATGATGGCGGTGCCGTCGCCCACGGGGGAGACGAAGCCATCGTGCTTCTCGCTGGTGATGCCGGTCAGCGGCTGGAACCAGTGGGTGTAGTGGGTAGCGCCCAGCTCCATGGCCCAGCGCTTCATCACGCTGGCCACGACGTTGGCCACCTCGATGTCCAGCGGAGCACCCTTATGCAGGGTGCGTTCCAGGCTCTTGTAAGTCGCGCTCGGCAGGCGCTCCTTCATCACATGTTCGTTGAAGACCTTGCTGCCGTAGATTTCCATAACATTTGCTGCCATAAATCCTACTCCTTACTTGATCTTGTTTCTTTCCACACATCGCAAAAACCCATCCACGCCGATGCGTTTTCACGCGAAAGCTTGCTTAAACAAAACGACGCTGCGAGTCAGGAGGTGACCCACAGCGCCGTTGCTGTCTATGGCATGATTATAGCTTACAGGGCAAAAAAAGGCAATAGACAAAACTGACGATTCTGCACAAACACGCTCTCGTTTTTTTGGAGATTTGCGCGCTTGGTATGACTTTTAGATGACCTGGAACAGGAAAAACTTCAGGTAGTTCGTCTCCGGGACGCCCCAGAGGATGGGGTGGTCGGGGGCCTGCTGGCGGACTTCGATCTGCCGCAGCTGACGGTGGGCGTCTTTTGCCGCCGCCTTGAGCATCTTGATGAACAGCTCCTCGGTGGCAAAGTGCGAGCAGCTGGCCGTGGCCAGATAGCCGCCGCGGGGCAGCAGCTTCATGGCGCGGTAGTTGATCTCCTTGTAGCCGCGCATGGCGTTCTCGACGGTGCGGCGTGCCTTGGTGAAGGCGGGCGGGTCGAGAATGATGAAGTCGTAGGGGTGGCCCTCCTTTTCCAGCCGGGGCAGCAGCGCGAAGGTGTCCTCGCAGAGAAAGTCCATGTTGTCGAGGCCGTTGCGTTCGGCGTTCCGCTGGGCCATGGCGATGGCATCGGCGCTGATGTCGGCAGCGGTGACGCGGGCGGCCCCGCCCCTGGCCGCGTTCAGCGCAAAGCTGCCGGTGTGGGTGAAGCAGTCCAGCACCGTGTGCCCGGCGGCAATGCGGGCCACGGCGCGGCGGTTGTATTTCTGGTCGAGGAAGAAGCCGGTCTTCTGGCCGTTCTCGAAATCAACGTGGTAAAAAACGCCGTTTTCGCAGATCTCGGTCTGGGTGGAAGCGGGGTGGGTCTCGCCGGGCAGCTCGAACCAGCCCTTGTTCTGCGCCAGCCCTTCCTTGGCGCGCAGAGCCTCATCGTTCCGCTCGTAGATGCCGTCGATGGTCTGGCCGTCGGCCCGCAGCACTTCTGCCAGAAGGGGGAAGAGGAGGGGCTTGAGCTTTTCCATGCCGACGCTGAGGGTCTGGGTGACGAGGATATTCTGGAACCGGTCCACCGTCAGGCCGGGGAACTGGTCGGCCTCGCCGAAGATGACCCGGCAGGCTGAGAGGTCGTCCGGTTCCAGAACGGTCTTGCGGTAGTTCCAGGCATACTCCACCCGGCGGCGCCAGAAGTCAGCGTCAAAGGTATCGTTGGCGTTGCGGGAGATGAGCCGCACCCGGATCTTGCTCTGGAGGGAGAGAAAGCCGGTGCCGAGGTAGGCCCCCTTGGGGCTTACCACATCGGCCAGCGTGCCGTTCTCCGGCGTGGTCTCCGGTGCTTCGAGGATGTCGTTCTCGTATACCCACGGGTGGCCGCCCACCAGCAGCCCCTCAGCGTGTTTGTTGACTTTGTAGATGGGATAGTTGCGGGTCGATTTCATAGAAACTCCTTGTGTTTGAGATACGACAGGCTGAGCGGGGCGGCTGTATTGCAGAGGTGCGCTCTCCGCCGCACGAGGAAAATGCTCCCGACGATGCGGCCCGCTTCCAGCACTGTATTTTTTGATTCAGATCCTCTTTATAATATCATAAAACCGTGTTAGAATAAATACAAAATCCAACAGAAATGAGGGCAAAGCAATGGAGATCGAACGCAAATGGATGGTGAACGGCTGGCCGGAGGGAGCGGGTTTCCCGGAGATGCCGCTGCAGGAGGAATTTGCGATGCGGCAGGGGTATATCAGCGTCCGTCCAACGGTCCGCATCCGGGAGGAGGCCCGGACGGGCGGCAGCACCGACTATATCCTCTGCTTCAAATCCGGCGGCGGACTGGCGCGGGAGGAGATCGAACGCCCCATCGATAAAGCGTTGTTTGACGATTTAGAAACGAAGATCATCGGCAGGCCGCTCATTCCGAAGATCCGCCGCAGCTATCTGCTGCCGGACGGGCGGGTGCTGGAAGTGAACCATGTGGACGAAGGCCAGCCCACCGAGTTCTGGTACGCCGAGGTGGAGTACGATTCGGTCGAACAGGCGCGCGGGTGGGACCCGGCGTCCTGCGGTCTGGCGGACTACCTGAACGATGACGTCACCGACCAGCCCGGCCAGAGCATGGGCGAATACTGGGTGCAGACCCGCCTGTGAATGCAAAAAAGAGAACCGCCGCGGCGGTTCTCTTTTTTGTTGCGCTTATTTCTTGTGGTACTTGCGGCCCTCTTCCTCGTAGGCGGGTTCGCAGGTCAGGTAGATGCCCAGCTTCTTCACGGTGTCGTCGTCCACGCTGGACAGGATGACCGTGGAGTGCATGTCGCAGCCCTTCAGCTTGGAGAGCTGGTGCAGGGCCATCGCAGCGGTGGGGTTGGTGGCAGCGGAGCTTGACAGCGCGATGAGGATCTCATCGGTGTGCAGGCGGGGGTTCTTGCTGCCCAGATAATTGGTCTTGAGGGTCTGGATCGGCTCGATGGCGGCCGCAGAGACGAGGTCCATTTCCTGGTCGATGCCGGCCAGCTTCTTCAGCGCGTTGAGCAGCGCCGAAGAAGCTGCACCCAGCAGCGGGCCGGTCTTGCCGGTGATGACGGTGCCGTCCGGCAGCTCGATGGCGGCGGCCGGTGCCCCGCCGGTCTTCTCCGAGACGGCGTGAGCGGCCTGCTCTACGGGGCGGCTGCCCAGCGTAAGGCCTGCCTGGTTCATCAGAAGTTCCAGCTTGTAGACCTCGCTCTGGACCTGTGCGCCGTTCTTGAGCGCACACAGAGACTTGAAGTACCGGCGGACGATCTCGTTGCAGGAGGCCTCGCAGCAGGCGGCATCGTCCACGATGCAGTTGCCCGCCATGTTCACGCCCATGTCGGTGGGGGAGTGGTAGGGGCTCTGGCCTGCGATCAGCTCGAACATCGCGTTGACCACCGGGAAAATCTCAATGTCGCGGTTGTAGTTGACGGCAGTCTTGCCGTAGGCTTCCAGATGGAACGGGTCGATCATGTTCACATCGTTCAGGTCGGCGGTAGCGGCCTCGTAGGCCAGGTTCACCGGGTGCTTGAGCGGGATGTTCCAGATGGGGAAGGTCTCAAACTTGGCATAACCGGCCTTGACGCCCCGCTTGTACTCGTGGTACAGCTGGGACAGGCAGGTGGCCATCTTGCCGCTGCCGGGGCCGGGGGCCGTGATGACCACCAGCGGGCGCTCGGTCTCGATGTACTCGTTGCGGCCATAGCCCTCGTCGCTCACGATGCGGGCCACGTCGTTGGGGTAGCCGGGGATCTTATAATGACGGAAGGTCCGGATGCCCAGACTGTTCAGCCGCTTTTCAAAGGCTTCCACTTCGGGTGCGGCCGTGTACATGGTCACGCAGACGCTGCCCACGAACAGCCCCCGCTCCTGGAAGGCGTCGATGAGGCGCAGCACGTCCAGGTCGTAGGTGATGCCGTAGTCGCCGCGCACCTTGCTGCTCACGATGTCTTCGGCGCTGATGACGATGACGATCTCGGCCTGATCCTTCAGCTGCAGCAGCATCTGCAGCTTGGAGTCCGGCTGGAAACCGGGCAGCACACGGGAGGCATGGTAGTCATCGAACAGCTTGCCGCCGAATTCCAGATACAGCTTGTTGTCGAACTGTGCGATCCGCTCGCGGATGTGCTCGGACTGCATCTGCAGGTATTTGTCGTTGTCAAATCCTTTTTTCATTCGTTGCTCCTATTCCTCGAAGAAAACCCGCAGCGGCAGCCAACACCGTTCCGGCCGCCGGGGCGTTTTTAACACATGAAATCAGTATACCATATCAAGCCCGGCAGCGCAATGAAAAAATCCCTGTCAAACCGCGTTTTGCTGCAAAAATTCCCGCACCGCCTGCCCGATGGGAACGGGCTGCGGTGCGGGAATGTGTTCCGTGATCTTTTTGCCGGGCCGGTTCAGTGCCGGGCTTCGCGCTTTTCGATGTCCTCTTCCAGCTCCTCGATGTCTTCCTTGAGGAACATCAGGCAGAAGCTCACGGCCAGCAGCAGGCAGGAAAACCAGATCGCCTTTGCGCCGCAGAACCCCAGCGCCACGCTGCCCAGGCCTGCGCCCAGCGCGAACAGGAGGATGATGGCGAAATAGTGGAAGGCCTTGCTCCGGGCGGCGCGGTTGCCTGCCACGAGCCAGCTGCACAGCGAATCCATGCCGCTGCGCAGGTTGCCGATGCACATGGTGCTGGCAAAGGCGTAGCCGTTCACCTTGCGGAAGGCCTGCACCTGCATCGCGCAGGCAAACGAGACCAGCGCGTTGGCCACCAGATTCCACTCCTGCGGGAAGAAGCCGACCACGAACAGCATCACGATCTCACACAGCACCACCAGCTGCCGCCAGTGGAGCCGCTGCATCTGCTGGAATTTCTGGCGCAGCAGTTCCGCCGTGAACACGCCCAGCGCAAAGAAGCACAGCGGCACCAGATAGTGCAGCACCGCACTCCAGTCGCCCTCGACCAGCTTCACGCTGCACAGCACGATGTTGCCGGTCTGTGCATTGGCAAACACCTTGCCGCGATATAAATAGGTATAAACGTCCTGCAGGCCGCCGGAGACCGATAGGAACATGGCGGTGCAGAACGCTTCGGACATCTGCCCATTGCGGGACAGTTTTCGACTGATGGACACGGAATGGTTCCCCCTCTTCACAAGTTCCTGTCTATGATAGCGCATTTTGGAGGATTTGTCAAAATTTTGGCGGCATTTTTGGCGGATTCGACCATGTAAAACGAACATGGCCACCATGTTTTGCAAAGGAACGCCGATTGTGCTACAATAAGACTGATTCTGGAACCAAAAGGAGAAATTCTCATGCCGAACATCGTCGAGATCACCGATTTCCATGCGCCGGAGCTGGACCCCTACGCCCGCCTGACGCAGAACCAGCTGCGCTGCCGGCTGGAACCCGAAAAAGGCATCTTTATCGCCGAGAGCCCCAAGGTGATCTCCCGCGCACTGGACGCCGGGTATGAGCCGGTCTCGCTGCTGATGGAGCGCAGGCAGATCACCGGCCCGGCGGCGGAGATCCTGACCCGCTGCGGCGATGCCCCGGTCTACACGGCGGACCGGGAGCTGCTGGCCGGGCTCACCGGGTTTGAGCTGACGCGGGGTGTGCTCTGCGCCTTCCGCCGCCCGGCCCCCCGCAGCGCCGAGGAGCTGTGCAAAGCGGCCCGCCGCGTCGCGGTGCTGGAAGGCATCGTGGACTCCACCAACGTGGGCGCCATCTTCCGCAGTGCGGCAGCGCTGAACATGGACGCCGTCCTCATCAACCCCTCCTGCTGCGACCCGCTGTGCCGCCGCGCGGTGCGGGTGAGTATGGGCACGGTGTTTCAGGTGCCCTGGGCCCAGCTGGGCGAGACGCCCGCCGACTGGCCCGGACAGGGGCTGGCCCGCCTCCGCGCCATGGGCTTCAAAACGGCAGCCATGGCTCTGAGCGACCGCTCGGTCCCCATCGACGACGAAGCGCTGGCCGCAGAGCCGAAACTTGCCATCGTGCTGGGTACCGAGGGCGACGGTCTGGCCCATGCCACCATCGCCGCCTGCGATTACACGGTCAAGATCCCCATGTCCCACGGCGTCGATTCGCTCAATGTCGCCGCCGCCAGCGCCGTCGCATTCTGGCAGCTGGGTCGATAATATAGCAGTTTGCGCTTTTAATGCACAAGCAACATCCGCAAACTGCATATCGCAAAGATGCCGTTTTGATTAGCACTATTTTTGAAAATTGCGATAAAAAAGAAACGGCCGAAAGGCCGTTTCTTTTTTGCACTTAGCCGACATCCGAATGCGCGGCGCTGGCAGCGCGGATGACATCCAGCGCTTCGGAGGCGATGGGGGAGGGCACGGCTGCCGGGCGGCAGAGGTAGTAGCCCTGCAGCAGGTCCACGCCCAGGTCGATGACCTTGCGCAGCTGGACCTCTTCCTCAATGCCTTCGGCGAGGATCTGCATACTGCGGGCGTGGGCGTAGGCCACGATATTCGAGACGATCTGCTGCTTGTCGGGATCCTTCTCGATGCCGCGGATGATGGAAATGTCGATCTTGATATACCGGGGCGACAGTTCCAGCAGATTGAGCTCGTTGCTGTAGCCGGTGCCGTAGTCATCCAGCGCGAAGGCACCGGAGAAGCCCGGCATGTTCCGCTTCCGCTCCAGACATGCGCGGTCCAGGTCTTCCTGTTCGGTGATCTCCACGACGAGCTGTTTGAGCAGGTCGGGGTAGCGGCGGTGATATTCCTGGCGGTCTTCATCGTTCAGGTCCACATTGGCGATGGAGTTGACGAAGAGCAGGGCGTCCTTCCGGATGAGGCCCCGGCTCTGCAGCTTCTCGAATGCCTCGCTGGAATGGAACATGGTGATCCGCTCGATGTCGTACAGGCGGTCCAGCTCGTGGGCCAGCGCCATCACCTGCGAAGGCGAGGTGAGGGTGGGCGTGTTCACCCGCATCAGCGCCTCGTAGGCCACCACCCGCCCGGTCTGTGCGCTGAAGATGGGCTGGAAGTAGTAGTACACCTGCTCTTCCCGCAGCAATTGCAGGAATTCGCGCTGGGTCTGGGCGGCATACTCCTCGCGGTGGTAGACGCCGATGTCAAAATCGCCCACCTGCCCCTTGCGGGACTGCTTGACCTGATACATGGCGAAGTCGGCGTATTTTTTCAGGGTCTTCAGGTCTTTGCCGTCCTCCGGGTACCAGGCCACGCCGCCGGAGATGCTGATGTTCAGTGTTTTGCCGTTGGGCAGGGTGGAGCAGCTGGCCCGCAGGGCGGCGCTCAGCTTGTCCAGCTCGGCGCGGATGGCGTCCTGTGTGTCGTACCCGTAGAACAGCAGCAGGAACTCGTCGCCGGACAGGCGGGAGCAGACGGTGTTCTTTGGAGCGTTGGCGGCGAAGCACTGGCCGGTCTGGTGGATGTACTGGTCGCCCCAGTCGTGGCCGTAGGTGTCGTTGATCTGCTTGAGATTGTCCAGATCCATCATCAGCAGAGCCGAGCAGTGCAGCTGGGCCGGGTGGGCAAAGAGGTCGGCGCAGACCCGGTTGAACGCCTGACGGTTGTACAGCCCGGTGAGGATATCGTAGTCGCGCTCCCGCTCGATGCGCTGCTGCTCCAGCGTGGGGATGGTCACGTCTTCGAGCAGGCCCACCTCCGAGGCGGTCTCGCCGCAGATGCGGGTCACACGGAGGATCACATACCGCACCTCGTCCTCTTTCTGGACGAGGAAGACGGAGTTGCCTGCATCCGTGGTGCGGTAGAGGCTGGAATGCGCGATCCGGGAGAGGGCGTTGCGGAAGCTGCGGGGCGTGAGAGGCTCCGGGGTGGCCAGCCCCAGCATCTGGAAGAAGTTGTCGGTGGCAAAGACACTGTCGCTGCGCAGCTCGTAGCCGCCCAGCTCCACCGTGGCCATCTCCATGATCCGCAGAAAGCGGGTGGAGGAGGCCAGCACATCCTCCGAAAGGTGGGTGATGGCCGAGGCAAACTGGTCTACTTCCAGGATGCCGGTAGTGGGCAGCTGCGGCATGGCCACAGCGTTTTCCTGCGCTTTGGCCACGGCAGCGGAGAGCTGATGGACGGGCTTGGACATCCGTTCACTGACCAGAAAGCTCGCCAGAAAGCCTGCGATGAGGGTGAGCAGCACGGTGAGGAAGAGCATCTGCTGCACCCGGTTGGAGAAGGCCGAGAGGTTGGCCGTGGGCACCATGCCCACCAGATACCAGCGATCCCCGGAGAAGGGGGCGTTCCGGTTGTAGAGATTCAGCGACATCACGGAGGCTGTGTAGGGCACATGGTCCTGCACCAGACGGAAGCAGCCGGTGCCGCGCCGGGATGCCACAGCGGTGGTGCCGCTGGCAAACGCCGAACTGCCGCTGCACAGGACCGGTGCAAGATCCAGCGAGAGGGTGTCCAGGTTCAACATCATATTGGAGCAGGCCAGCAGATAGAGGCCGGAGCCGTCGCCCTGCAGTTCGGCGCAGGGCAGCTTGTCGGCAAGGTAGCTGGTCAGAAGTTCCACGCCGATGACGCCGTAGACGGTGCCGTCCGGCAGGATGAGGGGCTGGCTGTAATAGATGGCCTGCCGGTCGTCACCTTTCAGAGCATAGGGGGCGATGGTCCAGTGGCCGTAATCAGCCGGGTTCAGCTGGGCACCATCGTCATAGGCCGCCTGGAACGGCGCATAGAGAAAGCCTCTGGCCATCGCCTGATAGGTGAGGGCGGGGGACCAGCTCTTGTCGGTGGCAATGCTCTGCTCCTGCACCAGCCGGGCTGGTGCCCGTTCGAACAGCAGGTCGGAATTGTTTTCGGAGGGCGAGGCGTCGGGGTCCAGATCCCGCAGATAGATGGAGGGCAGGTGATTGCCAGCGGAGCGACTGTTCAGGTCATGGGTGTTCAGCACCAGAAAGATGCCGGTCACCGGCCTGCTGCGCAGAGCGGCGATGAGCTTTGGGGTGGCGGCTTCCAGCAGGGGGTAGGCGGTGATGCTGCTGCTGTCCAGCGTGGCAAGGTCGATGCTGCCGCTGTCCAGCAGCTCCTGCGTCAGGGTGTTGATCTCACTTTCCAGAGTGGAAAGCTCCTGCGCATCGTGCAGGGTGGTCTGGATGTATCGGCTGCGGTTCTCCACCTGCATGGCGAGGATGTCCTCCGCGTTCTGGTCCAGCTGGGGGCCGACCCGCATCGCATAGATGGACGCGACGAGCAGTGCGACCTCCACCAGCAGCACACCGACCATCGCTTTGAAGATGGTGCCGAAAATGGAGCGCTCTGCGCGGGCCCCGGACAGTTTGTGTCGGGTGAAGTGTTTCATGTGCCGGTGCTCCTTTCAAAAAGGGTTGGGGCGGCAGGTGGTCAGCCGGCGTAGGCTTCCAGCGCGGCCTTCGTGGATTCGTACCACTGGTCAAAGTATTCGTCGGTCAAAAACTCGGCTTCGGCCTCTTCGGCCGTCTGCCCGGCGGCGAGCCGCTCTTTCACGATGGCCCGGTCGGCCTCCGCCGCATCGGTCATGGCATTTTGCAGGGTGGTGCGGGCCGTGGAACCCTCCAGGAAGGCGTGGGTCGTGTACAGGGCGTCATGCTCCACGGCATCCAGCGAGAGGTCCAGCACCTGGGTGACGATGTCGGTCAGCTCCAAACCACTGGCCTGAATGGCGTTCAGGCTTGCGGCGGCGTGGGTCACGGGCAGATAGCCGGAGTTCACGGAGAACGCGATGTTGTTTTCCGGCTGGGTGAACCACTTCAGAAATTCAACGCAGGCCCGGATCTGGGCGTCGGTGCCTTTGGTCACGATCATGCCGGCACCCTGCTGGGCGGCGACCGGGCTGCAGCCCGCAAAGGATGGGCAGGGCAGGATGGCCGGTTCGATGGCGTGGCTCTCGGCGTCGTTGGTCATCACCTGGGCGGGGAAGAAGGGGCTGCTGGCCGACGAGCCGACGTAGGCCAGCAGATTGCCGGTCTTCACGTCGTCACTGCGGAACCTGCCGCTGGCACCGAACCAGCCCTTGATGTAGGGCACATAGAAGTTATCCCACAGTTTGCGGATGACGTCTTTGTCAAAATGCAGGGTCATGACGCCGTTCTTGGCATCAAAGATGGTCAGGCCCATCTCCTGAGCACCGCACAGCAGGTAGTTGGCCAGCGCATCACGGCCGAAGAAGGCCTTGCCGTCGTTGGGGGTGCTGGTCATGGCATCCGTCCAGTCGTAGTATTGGCGGGCCACCTCCACGACGCCTTCCAAAGTGGCCAGGTCGTCGTAGGTCACACCGGTGGCCGCAGCAAAGGGGGCCCAGTCGGTGGCGTTCAGGTAGAGCAGCTCGGTGGATTTTGCCACCGGGAAGATCTTCAGTTCCCCGTTGTTCATCAGGTCGCCCTCGGACAGAAAACCGTCCACATAGGCGGCCTTCTCCTTTGCGGTCAGATAGGGGGCCAGGTCTACGACCTTGCCCATCAGGTCGAGGTCATAGGCCATGTCGGCATAGCCGGAGTAGAGGTTGGGCAGAGCCGCAGCGCCCACCTTGCCCTGCGCAGCGGCCAGAACGTTCGCTTCCAGGTCGGTCACGTTGCCCTGATTGAAGCTCTCGACCACGATGTTCTTCTCTTTGCCGACGGTGGCGTTGAACTGGCCCACCAGAGCGTTGAAGCTGCTCAGAAGGTCGCCGCTGTAATAGTTCCACACCGTGATGGTGGTGGGTGCCTTGGCACTGCCGCCGCAGCCCACACAGCCCAGCAGCAGCGCAGCGCTCAGCACCAGACTGACGAGCGGACGAAAACGAGATCGCATGATGTCTCCTTCCCCAGAACGAGCCGGTCTGAAAAATAGAGCCCCGGCTCTCCGCGGCTCCATCCGGAACTCAATCGAGGGCGTTGAGGGCCTCGATGGTCTTGTGATATTCCTTCTCCACAAGGGCATACTGCTCGGCGGCACCGTCAAAGCTCCCCGCGCGGAGGATCTCCGTCAGGGCCACTGCAGAGGGCGTGAGGTTGCTGAAGCCGAGGTTGAGGCAGACCCCTTTCAGGGTGTGCGCCGCAAGAAACGCATCCTTGACGTCCTGCCGGGCCATGGCATCGGTCAGCTGCTGAAAACTGGTGTCCTGCAAAAACATCCGGGCAAAGCGCCGGATCATATCGGGCTTATAAAAGCGCCGGAGCACGTCCTGATAATTCGCGCCCATGGCCGTGTAGCATTCTTCGATCGTCATGTGGGGGACCCCTTCCTGTCAAATGGCTTGTGATAGATAAAATTATTATAACACCTTTTGTTTCACAGGGCTACCATTTGTGCCGAAAAAGTTCAGATTTTGGAAAAACGGCGGGGCAGCATTCTGTTTTGCAGAAAAGTTTTGGAAAATCCCTTCCATTTGGGCTGAATACCGTCTATAATAGGAAAGAAAAGCGCCTTTTCTGTTCCAACATTCGGAGAGGTGCGCAGAAAGGCGTAGGAAACGGCGAAGATGAAAACAATGCAGGAAGTTCAGACGCTCATCAGCGATCTGCAGCAGTTCTATACAGATGTGCGTCTGCTGGATGCAGCCGCCATCGAGCGGATCGAAGAGGGCGTGCGCTCCAACCCCAACGCGGAAGACCTGTGCTATGCCTGCCACCACTGCGCGGTGAAGAGTGCGTTCGAGAACCATGACCAGCGCACCAAGCTGGAATATTTCTCGCCGGACATCGTGCAGGTGTCGGCCCAATATATGGAGGTGGACGGAGCCCCCTATGTGCTGGAACTGCTGCAGCGGATGCACAGCGATACCATCGTCGAACCCGATGACACCGAGGCACTGTTCAGCGCACTCTCCGGCTACAACACCAAGTTGTACCACGACCCTCTGACCGACATGTACAACCGCCGCTATTACGAGGAGATCGTCCGCGGCATGAAAGGCCCCATCGGCGTGGCGCTGATGGACCTGGACGACTTCAAGGTCTACAACGATACCTACGGCCACCACGCGGGCGATATGGCCCTGAAGACCGCCGCCACCATCGTGCGCGGCTGCATCCGCCAGACCGATGCGCTGGTGCGCTTCGGCGGCGACGAGTTTCTGCTCATCCTGCCCGGCATCCCGGAGGATTACTTCAAAATCAAACTGGAGGGGATCTGCGAAAAGATCCATGACGCCATCGTGCCCGGCTACAGCCACATGCGGCTTTCGACCAGCATCGGCGGGCTGATCCAGATGCCAAGCGACAGCATGGATGCCGTGGTCCGGCAGGCCGACCGGCTGATGTATCAGGCCAAGGTCCGGAAGAACTGCGTCGTCGTCTCCGGCGAGATGCTTCAGGAGGATGCGCCGGGCCGCCGGGAGGAAAAGCCGCAGATCCTCATCGTGGACGATTCCGAGATGAACCGCGCCATCCTGTCGGAGATCCTGTGCGGGGATTACCGCATCCTCGAAGCTGCGGACGGCGAGGAGTGCCTGAAAAAGATGCAGCAGTACATGGGCGATATCGCGTTGGTGCTGCTGGATCTTATGATGCCAAAGATGAATGGGTTTGAGGTGCTGGATTTCATGAACCGCAACCACGCCATCGAGGATCTGCCGGTCATCATGATCTCCGGCGAGGACAGCGAGGCCTCCGTCCGCCGCGCCTATGAAATGGGTGTTTCGGATTACGTGGCCCGCCCGTTCGACGCCCGCGTCGTCTACCGCCGGGTGTTCAACACCATCAAGCTCTATGCCAAGCAGCGGCGGCTGGTCAGCCTGCTGTCCGAACAGATCCGCGCGCGGGAGAGGAACACCTCCATGCTGGTGGGGGTGCTGAGCCAGCTGGTGGAGTTCCGCAACGGCGAGAGCGGGCTGCACGTTCAGCACATCCACCGCCTCACCGAGCGGGTGCTCGCAAAACTGCTCGAACGCCCCAACATCTACCACATCACCTCCGAGATGCAGGAGAACATCCCGCTGGCCTCGGCCCTGCACGACATCGGCAAGATCGCCATCGACGAAAAGATCCTGAACAAGCCCGGCCGGCTGACCCCGGAGGAGTTTGAGGTCATCAAGACCCATACCACCATCGGCGCGGATATGCTGAGCAAGCTGGACAACTTCTGCACGGAGCCGCTGCTCCAAACGGCCTACAGCATTGCCCGCTGGCACCACGAGCGGTGGGACGGCCGCGGCTACCCGGACGGCCTGAAAGGAAACGAGATCCCCATCGAGGCGCAGGTGGTGGCGCTGGCCGACGTCTACGATGCCCTGACCAGTGACCGCTGCTACAAAAAAGCCTGCCCGCATGAACAGGCGGTGGAGATGATCCTGAACGGCGAATGCGGCGCGTTCAACCCCATGCTTCTGGAATGCTTTGTCGAGATCAAAGATGACCTCAAGCGGGAGCTGGAAGAAGAGCGCCGTAACAAAGCATGACACCAGCCCGAAAAAACTTCGCGTACAGATGCGGAGTTTTTTCTTTGCAAAAATACTTGACTTTGTCAAGTAAACATGCTATACTCAGGCCGTTGAGAACGAAAGGAGCGGATCATATGGAACCGGCTACGGTGTCCTCCTGCATTCTGACACTGCACAGGAGATTTGCCGCCTACACCACCCAGCGGCTGCAGGAGCTGGGCCTGAGCTTCGGGATGATGTACTTTATCATCTATGTGGGCAAGCACCCCGGCTGCACCCCCTCGGAGCTGACGCAGAGACTGCATCTGGACTGGGGCCACTCCCAGCGCAGCCTCACCAAGCTGGCCGAGGATGGATTCCTCACCAAAGAAAAGAGCGGCCGCAGCTACCATCTGGAACTGACCGAAAAGGGCCGGACGGCCTTTGCGGTCTGCCACCGGGTGTTTTATGGCTGGGACGCCCGGAACCTGACCGGCCTGACCGCCGACGAGCAGCGCCAGCTGCTGGAACTGCTGCAAAAAGCAGCACAGAAAGGAAGCATGTGATCATGTACGAGACCATCCTGAGCCCTGTGAACTATGGGGGCCTGCAGCTGAAGAACCGCATCATTTTTGCGCCCACTACCTTCGGCCTGCCGGACGAAGAATACCTTGCCGAGATCCGGCGGCTGGCCGAGGGCGGCTGCGCGATGCTCATCATCGGGGATGTGCCGGTGGGGAAGAGCAAGTTCGAAAAATCCCTCTTCGATGCAAAGGGGTTCGCGTTTTATCAGCAGATCGTGGAGATCGCCCACAAGGCGGATTGCAAGGTCTGCGCCCAGCTGCACCAGAGCGATTCCAACATGCTGGCGATGCTCAAATACATCCCCGCCGTGCTGGCCAAAAAGCTCACCCCGGACCAGCTGCGCGAAAAGCTGAACGCCGAAGTGGAGCCTTACATCACCAAAATGCCGAAGCGGAAGATCGAGGCCATCCTCGCGGGCTTCGGCAAGGCGGCGGTGCTGGCAAAACAGGCTGGGTTTGACATGGTGCAGGTGCACGGCGACCGGATGTGCGGCAGCTTCAGCTCGTCCATCTTCAATCACCGCACCGATGAATACGGCGGCAGCGCCGAGAACCGCGCCCGCTTTGCCGTGGAAGCGGTCAAGGCCGTCCATGCCGCCGTGCCGGAATTTCCCATTGACTACAAGCTGGCCGTCCGGCAGGAAGACCCCCACTACGGCAACGCAGGCGTTCTGGTGGAAGAACTGCCCGTCTTTGTGCCGCTGCTGGAACAGGCGGGCGTGACCAGCTTCCATGTCACGCTGGCCAACCACTCGGCGCTGGAAAACACCATCCCGCCCGCCAGCCACCCTGCCTTCGGCCAGCCGGGCTGCTTCCTCAAGTTCTGCGATGCCGTGCGGCAGTACACCCGCCTGCCCCTCTGCGGCGTGGGCGGCCTGAACGACCCCGATTTCGTGGAGCAGCAGCTTGCCTCCGGGCGCATCCAGTGCGCCGCCATGAGCCGCCAGCTTCTGGCCGACCCGGAGTGGGTGAACAAACTGCAAAAGGGGCAGGCAAAAACGATCCACCGCTGTGTCCGCTGCAACAAAAAGTGCCTCGGCGGCCTGATGGCGCACCAGGGCACCCGCTGCATCTACGACGCACGGCGGGAAGAAAAATAAACACACACCGATGAAAAAGGAGAATCGTATGAGCTACTCGATCGTATACAGCAGCCAGACCGGCAACACAAAGCAGCTGGCAGAGACCCTTCGGGAAACGCTGCCGCAGGAAGGCTGCCGCTACTTCGGCACACCGGCAGAAGCCGCAGCGGAGGCCGACACCCTGTATGTGGGCTTCTGGACCGACCGGGGCCATGCCGATGCAGACTGCAACGCCTTTTTGAAAACGCTGCGCGGCAAAAAGGTCTTTCTGTTCGGCACCGCAGGCTTCGGCGGCAGCGCGGAGTATTTTGCAAAGATCCTGAGCGCCGTGCAGGCGGAGCTGGACCCCAGCAATACCGTTGTGGGGACCTATATGTGTCAGGGCCGGATGCCCCAGTCGGTGCGGCAGCGGTATGAAGCGATGAAGCAGCAGCCGAACCCGGCCTCCAATCTGGACATGCTGATCGAAAACTTTGACCGTGCATTGGCCCATCCGGATGCCGGAGACCTCGAACGCCTGAAGCAGGCAGTGCAATAAAACGCAAAAACGGCTGGCCCTCCTGGAGTACGGAGGGCCAGCCGTTTTGCTTATGGATTCAATAAAACCGGAAGGGAGTTACTCGGTGCGGGTCTTCTTGAGCAGGCTCAGGATGACGGCGCCCACGATGCTGCCAGCGGCCAGTGCCACCACATACATCAGGGCGTGGTCCACGACGGGGAAGACGAAGATGCCGCCATGGGGTGCGCGCAGGGCGCAGCCGAAGGTCATGGAGAGCGCACCGGCCAGCGCTGCGCCGATGACGCAGCTGGGCAGGACGCGGAGCGGGTCAGAGGCGGCGTAGGGGATAGCACCCTCGGTGACGAAGCACAGGCCCATGACGTAGTTCACGATGCCGTTGCGGCGCTCGTCGGGGGTCCACTTTTTGGGGCAGAAGGTGGTGGAGAGGGCGATGGCGAGGGGAGGCACCATGCCGCCCACCATGACAGCGGCCATGACCTCATAGTTGCCGGAGGCCAGCGCGGCCGTGCCGAAGACGTAGGCGGCCTTGTTGCAGGGGCCGCCCATGTCCACACTCATCATACCGGCCACGATGGCACCCAGCAGGACTTTGGAAGTGCCGCCCAAGGCGTTGAGCCAGTCGGTCATGGCGGTGTTGATCATGCCCATCACCGGGTTGATGCCGCACATCACAGCACCCACGATGAGGATGCCGCCCAGCGGGTAGATGAGCATGGGACGGATGCCGTTCAGGCTGGCGGGGAGCTTTTCGGTGATCTTCTTCAGGAACTCGACCACATAACCGGCCACGAAACCGGCCAGCAGAGCCGCCAGGAAGCCGCCGGAGATGCCGGCGGTCTCACCGGAGGCAAGGCCCGCGAAGTTGGTGCCGTTCATGGCCAGAACGCCGCCTGCAAAACCGACGGCCAGACCCGGTCGGTCTGCGATGGACATGGCGATGAAACCAGCCAGGATGGGGAGCATGTAGCTGAAGGCGGCGCTGCCCACCGTCTTGAAGAAGGCTGCGATGGGGGTGTTCATGCCGAAGTTGGAGGGGTCGATGGTGTAATCGTCCAGCAGGAAGGCCAGCGCGATCATGATGCCGCCGCCCACGACGAAGGGCAGCATGTGGGAAACACCGTTCATCAGGTGCTTGTACACGGTGTGGGCCGCGCTGTCGGAGGCACCGGGTGCATCGCCCGCAGCCTTGTCCTTGCTGTGGTAGATGGGCACCTCGCCCCGCACGATCTTCAGAATCAGCTCTTCGGGCTTGTGGATGCCGTCGTCCACGCGGGTGAAGAGTACAGGCTTGCCGTCAAAGCGGGCAGTCTCCACGTTCTTGTCCGCCGCCACGATGATGCCGTCGCAGGCCGCGATCTCCTCACGGGTCAGGATGTTCTTGGCACCGTCGGAACCGTTGGTCTCGACCTTCACGGGCAGCTCCAGCTTGGTGCCAGCCTTGGTCAGCGCCTCGGCGGCCATGTAGGTGTGGGCGATGCCGTTGGGGCAGGCCGTCACAGCCAGCACCCGGAAGCCGTCCTGCGGGATGGACTGGTCGGTGAAGCTCTCGCTGCCGAACTGCGCTTCCTCCTGCTTGTCGATGGCGTCCAAAAATGCCTGCGGCGTTCTGGCAGTGCGCAGCTGTTCCACGAACTCCTCGTTCATCAGCATCTGCATCATCCGGGCCAGCATATCCACATGCAGGCTGCCGTTCTGCGGGGCTGCGATGGCGAAGAGCAGGTCGGTCTTGCCGTCGTCGTCGGGGTTGTACTGCACCGGGCTGCTCAGTCGCAGTGCGGCCAGACTGGGCCGGGTGACGACGTCGCTCTTGGCATGGGGCACCGTGATGCCGTTGTCCACGTAGGTGGAGCCTTCTTCTTCGCGGGCATAGAGCGCCTTTTTATAGGCCTCTTTATCCAGAATGTTGTTGTGGGTGGACTGCAGCTCCACGACCTTGTCGATGATCTCATCCTGATTGGATGCTGCAACATCCAGCGCAATGGCATTCAGGGAGAAAAGCGAGGTGATACGCATAGGGGATTCTCCTTTCCTTCGTTCAAAGCGTCACAGCTCAGAGCGCTGCGAGCAGTGCGTCGATCTCCGATTTTTTGGCAAGCCCCAGGCTGAACGCCGTGGCGCTGCCGCAGGCGGTGCCCAGACGGAGGGCGTCGTCATAGCGGCCGGTCTGCAAATATCCGGCCACGAAACCGGCTACCATGCTGTCGCCTGCACCCACGCTGTTGACGACCCTGCCTTTGGGGCAGCCGATGCGGTGCACGGCACCGGTCTCGTCCACCAGCAAAGCACCATCGCCCGCCATACTCACCAGAACGTTCCGGGCACCCTGCGTTTGCAGGGCGCGGGCAGCGGCGGTGATCTCCTCGTCGCCGGTCAGGACTCTGCCCACCAGCTCGCCCAGCTCGTGGTTGTTCGGCTTGATGAGGAAGGGGTGGTAGGGCAGAACGTTTGCCAGCAGGGCGCGGGTGGCGTCCACGACACAGCGCACACCCTTGCCGTCCAGCCGGGCCAGCAGCCGCTCGTAGGTGTCCTGCGGCATACTGGACGGGATGCTGCCTGCGAGGATGAGCACATCGCTTTCGGTCAGCGCATCGAGCTTTTCTTCCAGCGCGTGCAGGGCCGAAGCCGGGATGGCGGGGCCTGCGCCGTTCAGCTCGGTCTCCTCCCCGGCTTTGATCTTCACGTTGATGCGGGTCATGCCGTGGTCCAGATGAATGAAGTCGGTGCGCAGGCCCTGCGCGGCCAGACCGCGTTCCAGCCAGGCACCGGTCTCACCGGCCACGAAGCCCAGAGCCACGCTCTCGCAGCCCAGCTCGTGCAGCGCACCGGACACATTGATGCCCTTGCCGCCCAGCACACAGTCCTCCCCGGCGGCGCGGTTCACCTCGCCGACTTCCAGAGCCTTGTCCAGGCGGACGACATAGTCGATGGCAGGATTGAACGTAACGGTATAGATCATGATTCCGTCTCCTTTATCAAAGTGAATTGCCGGTATTTGGGGTTGGGGCAGCGGTTGGTCAGGATGGCACCGCTGTGCAGGTCGGTGATGACGGCGGGGTAGACTTTGGCGAACTTCGAGTCATCCACGAGGAACCAGGCCTCCCGCGCCTGGTGGACAGCAGCCGCTTTCACAGCGGCTTCCTCCGGGTCCGGGGTGGTGAACCCGGCCTCCAGCGCCACGCCGTTGGCCCCCATGAACGCTTTGGTGAAGTTGTACTGCTGGATGGCGCTGAGCGCCGCCGCCCCGATGATGGCTTCGGTCTGGGGCCGCAGCATCCCGCCGGGCAGGAACACCCGGCAGCCCTTCTGGGCCAGCAGCCGGGCGTGGGCCACGCCGTTGGTCACATAGCAGGCATGCAGGGCCGGGCCGGTCAGCGCCCGCGCCACCGCCAGTGTGGTGGAACCGGCGTCCAGAAAGATGAAATCCTCCGGCTCGATCAGGGCCGCAGCGGCCCGCGCGATGCTGTGTTTCTGATCCACAGCCAGCTCTTCTTTGGCGGCCATGGTGGGTTCGTCGGTGCGGAAAGGGCTGTCCGGCAGGGTGGCACCGCCGTGCACCTTGTTCAGCCGGCCCATCTTGTCCAGCTCGTTCAGGTCGCGCCGGATGGTGGATTCGCTTGCGCTCAGGGCCTCGCACAACTCCTGTACCGTAGCCGTCCGCTGGCGGGCCAGCAGATCCAGGATGAGGGCGAAGCGTTCTTCTGCCAACATGAAAATCTTCACTCCTTTTGGTGGATTGTGATTTTATTTGGAGCTTTCTGCGTCTCTCTGCCCCTATTATAGCAAAGAATACGTCAAAATCAATCACGAAATGCCAAAAAGAATCAACAAAAATAAACTTCAAAATTTGAGCATCTCGCACAAGAAGTGGGATACATGAAACGATTTTGCAGAAAAAAGGAGCCGATTTTCACGCAGAACGCGGAAAACAGCTGCTTCTTTGTGACGGATTTTGACGGAATTGCGATTTTCGGATCTGAAGGAAAAAGAATCTTTGGCAGCCGGGTTGCGTGTGCTATAATAAAGGTGTTCTATATCTACATCTGCGCAAAAAGAGGAGCGATACGATGAAGCCAAGGATCATCTTTTTTGACATTGACGGCACACTGGTGCCCCTGAAAGAGGGCATCCGCCCCAGAACGGTGGAAGCTCTGCAAAAACTGCGGCAGAACGGCATCAGGCTCTGCATTGCCACAGGCCGTACCCCCATGGAGATGCCGAAGTTCGAGGGGGTGACGTTTGATGCGCTCCTGACCTACAACGGCTCATACTGTTTTACGCCGGAGCGCGATATTTTCAAGAACCTCATCCCGAAAGAGGACATTGTGACCCTCCGCCGGAATGCGGCTGCACTGGGGCGGCCCCTTGCACTGGCCACGGACAGCCGTCTGGTGGCCAACGGCACCGAACCAGACCTCGAAGAATATTTTGCCATCGGCGGGGTGAAGCTGGTCGTGGCCGACGACTTTGACGAGGTGGCGCAGGGCGAAGTCTTTCAGGTGCTGATGGGCGGCCGGGAGGAAGAGTATCCCGCCATCCTGAACGATGTCACCCATGCCAAGATCGCCGCCTGGTGGGACCGCGCAGTGGACATCATCCCGGCCAACGGCGGCAAGGGGGTCGCGGTGGAAAAGGTGCTGGAGTTTTACGGCATCGACAAGGCCGACAGCATGGCATTTGGCGACGGCAACAACGACATCGAGATGTTCGGGGCCGTCGGCACCGGCGTTGCCATGGCCAATGCCTCTGACCGGCTGAAAGCCGTTTCCGCAGATACCTGCCGTGACGTAAAAGAGGACGGCGTCTACTGGTACTGTCTGGAACATGGGCTGCTCTGAAAAGGCTCGCAAGAGTTTGTTTATGGTACGATGAAAAAGAGGGGAGGACCATAAGGAACGTGGAAAAAAAACAGAGGTGCTGCATCGCAGCACCTCCGCTTTTTTATAGGACCGGTTTACTTATTCTGAATGTATTCGTCGATGGCCTTGGCGGCAGCTTTGCCGGCACCCATGGCCTTGATGACGGTGGCGGCACCGGTCACGGCGTCGCCGCCGGCATACACGCCCTCGCGGCTGGTCTTGCCCTCGTCGCCTTCGGTGACGATGCAGCCGTGCTTGTTGGTCTCCAGACCGGGGGTAGTGGAGCGGATGAGCGGGTTGGGGCTGGTGCCCAGGCTCATGATGACGGTGTCCACATCCATCGTGAACTCGCTGCCCTTCTTCTCGATGGGGCGGCGGCGGCCGGACGCATCGGGCTCGCCCAGCTCCATCTCCACGCAGGTGATGGCCTTGACGAAGCCCTCGTCGTCGGAGAGGATCTCCACGGGGTTGCACAGGGTCTTGAAGATGATGCCCTCTTCCTCGGCGTGTTCGACCTCCTCCTTCCGGGCAGGCAGCTCAGCCATGCCGCGGCGGTAGACGATGTAGACGGTGTCAGCACCCAGGCGCAGGGCGCTGCGGGCGGCGTCCATGGCGACGTTGCCGCCGCCGACGACGGCGACCTTCTTGCCGGCGCGGATGGGGGTCTTGCTGGTGGGCAGATATGCCTTCATCAGGTTGGAGCGGGTCAGGAACTCGTTGGCGGAGTACACACCCTTCAGGCTCTCGCCGGGAATGCCCATGAAGCGGGGCAGACCGGCACCGGAACCCACGAAAACGGCCTCATAGCCGTACTCGCCCATCAGCTCGTCGATGGTCAGGACCTTGCCGATGACCATGTTGCACTCGAAGTCCACGCCCATCTTCTTCAGGCCGTCGATCTCCTGCTGGACGATGGCCTTGGGCAGACGGAACTCAGGGATGCCGTACATCAGCACACCGCCTGCCACATGCAGGGCCTCGTACACAGTGACCTTATAGCCCAGCTTTGCCAAGTCGCCCGCAGCGGTCAGACCGGCAGGACCTGCGCCGATGATGGCGACCTTGTGACCGTTGGATTCGGGCACGATGGGAGCAGTGTGGACGTTCTCACGGTGCCAGTCGGCTACGAAGCGCTCCAGGCGGCCGATGCCCACCGGCTCGTTCTTGATGCCGCGGGTGCACTTGCCCTCACACTGGCTCTCCTGCGGGCAGACACGGCCGCAGACGGCGGGCAGGGAAGAGGAGCGGTTGATGACCTGATACGCGGCCTCAAAGTCGCCCTCGGCCACATGGCCGATGAATTCCGGAATGTCGATGCCGACCGGGCAGCCGGTCTGGCAGGGCTTGTTCTTGCAGTGCACACAGCGCTTTGCCTCGTTCACAGCCATCTCGGCGGTGTAGCCCAGCGCAACTTCCTCAAAGTTCTTGTTGCGGACGTTGGGGTCCTGGGTGGGCATGGGGCACTTTTTCGGGTCCATATTGAAAGCCATCTTACTTTGCCTCCTCAGTCTTGAACAGATTGCAGGCCTTTTCGCGGGCCTTGGCCTCAAAGGGGCGGTACATGGTGCCGCGGGCCATGGCCTCGTCGAAATCCACCAAGTCGCCGTCAAAGTCGGGGCCGTCCACGCAGGCAAACTTGGTCTCGCCGCCCACGGTCAGGCGGCAGCCGCCGCACATGCCGGTGCCGTCGATCATGATGGGGTTCATGGAAACGATGCTCTTCAGGCCGTGCTTCTGGCAGGTCTTGACCACGAATTTCATCATAATGAGCGGGCCGATGGTGATGACCAGGTCGTACTGGTTCCCGGCGGCTACCAGCTCGTCCAGCGCAGCGGTCACGACGCCCTTGGTGCCGTAGCTGCCGTCGTCGGTCATGATGCGCAGTTCATCGCTGCAGGCCCGGAACTCGTCTTCGAGGATGAGCAGGTCCTTGCTGCGGAAGCCAACGACGCTGTGGACCACACAGCCCTGCTCGTGCAACTCGCGGGCAATGGGCAGAGCGATGGCGCAGCCGACGCCGCCGCCCACGACACAGACCTTCTTCAGGCCCTCGGTCTCGGTGGCGCGGCCCAGCGGGCCGACGAAGTCGTGGACGCTGTCGCCTGCGTTCAGGCTGTTCAGCTCCATGGTGGTACCGCCGACGATCTGGAAGATAATGTCCACGGTGCCCTTTTCGCGGTCGTAACCGGCCACGGTCAGGGGGATGCGCTCGCTGTCCTCGAACGGGCGCACAATGATGAACTGGCCCGGCTTTGCCTTTTTGGCAATGAGCGGGGCTTCAATGACCATCTTCGTCACGGTGGGGTTCAGCGCGACTTTTTCTGTGATCTTGTACATTGCGTTAGCTCCTTTTTCTGGCAGAATCTCGGCATGAAAATACGCCTGCCCACCCGCACGGCGGTGCAGACGCAGAAACATGCAGCATTTGACAACTCTATTATAACCTCATTGATAAGGGAATGCAATTGAATTTTGCTTGTGTCTGCCCCGGCACAGGTGAAGAACGGGCAAAGCCCCGGCCCCCGCGCAGCCATCGTGAAAAAACTTTTCGCGCTGATGGGCTGTTTTTGCAAAAATTGAGCTTTTTTGAAAATTTATGGTTGACAAAGCCCCCGCTGTGCGGTATAATAACCAACGTCGCCGGGAACGAAACCCCGGCACGACACATGAAATGTGCGGCCGTAGCTCATCTGGTAGAGCGCCACCTTGCCAAGGTGGAGGTAGCGAGTTCGAGCCTCGTCGGCCGCTCCATTTATGTGGAAGTTTAGCTCAGCTGGGAGAGCATCTGCCTTACAAGCAGAGGGTCAGCGGTTCGAGCCCGTTAACTTCCACCATGTGGCCCGGTAGCTCAGTTGGTTAGAGCACCAGCCTGTCACGCTGGGGGTCGTCGGTTCGAGCCCGATCCGGGTCGCTTTTATGCCTCTGTAGCTCAGTCGGTAGAGCAGGGGACTGAAAATCCCCGTGTCATTGGTTCGATTCCGATCGGAGGCACCAAAAATCGGTACACGCAAGTGTGCCGCATCTGCGGCCGTAGCTCATCTGGTAGAGCGCCACCTTGCCAAGGTGGAGGTAGCGAGTTCGAGCCTCGTCGGCCGCTCCAGACGAAAAGCCACTGCATCAAATGTGATGCGGTGGCTTTTTTCGCACAGTCGTCCAAATTGGTTCGGAATCGGAACAGGAGGGGAAACTGCACCTATGATCTTTGGTAAGTATATCAACCGCTACTATCTCAGGCACGCCCCGGCGCTGCTGCTGGGGCTTGCGGCGCTGCTGACGGTGGACTACATCCAGCTGCTCATCCCGCAGCTGTACCGCCTGGTCATCAACGGCATGAACCTGGGGCAGGTGGTGGTGGGCGGCGAGACGCTGGCCTTCACCAAAGAGGTGCTGCTGCAGCACATCTGCCGGCCCATGATCTGGATCGTGGTCCTGATGGTGATCGGGCGCTTTTTGTGGCGCGTCTGCTTCTTCGGCTCGGCCGTGCGGGTCGCGGCAGACCTGCGCGAGCGGATGTTCGACCACAGCCGCAAGCTCTCGCAGCAGTATTATCAGGTGAACAAGGTCGGCAACCTGATGAGCCTTTATACCAACGACCTCGACACCATCCAGGAGTGCTTCGGCGACGGTGTGCTGATGTTCTTCGACGCACTGACGCTGGGCCTGCTGGCTCTGTATAAGATGTGGCGGATGGACGTCCGGCTGACGATGCTCGCCCTCATCCCGGCCCTTATCATGTTCGTCATCGGTACGCTGATGAGCCGGGTGATGACCCGGCGCTGGGAGGAACGCCAGCAGGCCTTCTCGGATCTCTCCGACTTTGCACAGGAGAACTTCTCCGGCATCGCAGTCATCAAGGCTTTCGTCAAGGAGCTGAAAGAGCTGCTGGCCTTCCGGAAGCTGAACAAGGAGAACGAGGAGATCAACGTCACCTACACCAAGATCGCCACCCTGCTGGAAGTCCTCGTGACCCTCTTCGTCGAGTCGGTCATCTGCATCATCCTGGGCTACGGCGGCTATCTGGTCTACTGCGGCCGGTTCAATGCAGGCCAGCTCGTGGAGTACATCGGCTACTTCGAAGCCATCGTCTGGCCCATCATGGCCGTGTCCATGCTCATCGAGAAGACCTCCCGCGGCAAGGCGTCCCTCAACCGGATCACCGAGCTGCTGGATGCCCCCATCGACGTGGCCGACCGCCCCGGTGTGCCCGACCTGAAGGACCCGAAGGGCGCCATCGAGTTCCGGGACCTGACCTTCCGCTACCCGGACGGCGAGTTCGACGTGCTCAAGAACATTTCCTTCAAAATTGAACCCGGCGAGAGCGTGGGCATCGTGGGCAAGACCGGTGCGGGCAAGACCGCGCTGGTGGACCTGCTGCTCCGCACCTACAATGTGCCGGACGGCACCCTCTTCGTGGATGGGCAGGATGTGAACCGCGTGTCCATCCACTCGGTGCGCAATGCCTGCGCCTATGTGCCGCAGGAGAACTTCCTCTTCTCGGACACCATCGCCCACAACATCGCATTCGGCGTGGATGACGCCACCCAGGAGGACATCGAGCGGGCCGCCAGCCTGGCCGATGTGCGGGACAACATCGTGGACTTCAAGGACGGCTACGAGACCGTCCTCGGCGAACGCGGCGTCACCGTTTCCGGCGGGCAGAAGCAGCGCATCTCCATTGCACGCGCCCTTTTGAAGGATGCGCCCATCCTCATTCTGGACGACTCCGTCTCGGCGGTGGATACCCGGACGGAGAAGATCATTCTGGACAACCTGAAGGCCAGCCGGGCAGGGAAGACCACCCTGCTCATCGCCCATCGCATTTCCACGGTGGAGCGGCTGGATAAGATCATCTTCCTCGAAGACGGCTGCGTCGAGGCCGTTGGCCCCCACGACGCACTCTATGCCTCCTGCGGGGAATACCGCCGCATGGTCGATCTGCAGCGGCTGGAAGACGAAATGGGAGGTGACGAGGCATGAGCTGGAATCCGCTTTTGCTGGTGGGCGCGGTCATCGGCGTCATCACCGCGCTGCTCATCGCTGCCTATGTCAGCGTGAAGGATAAGAAGACCTCTATGGGCTTCGAGCGCAACATGGACGACGGTGAGATCCTGCGCCGCCTGGCCGGGTATGCCCAGCCCTATCTGGGCCGATTCGTCCTCGTGGGCTTTCTGATGCTCTTCTCCATCGCCTACGACATCGTTTCGCCCCTCATCGTCGGCTCCATCGAAGAGCTGGTCGTCAGCGAGTTTGAGCTGAACGCCCTCTTTGCGGGGGTGGCCGTGTATGCGGGCGTACTGGTCTTTTCGATGGCCAGCACCTATTTGCAGGCCGTGATCTTACAGCGGGTGGGCCAGCGCATCATTTCAGACCTGCGCGAGGACCTCTTCACCCACATCGAGTCCCTTTCCCATGAGCAGCTGAACGAGATCCCCGTGGGCAAGCTGGTCACCCGTGTGACCAACGACACCAACGCCATCTCGATGATGTTCACCAATCTGCTGGTGCAGCTGACTAAGAACTGCTTCGTCATCCTGGGCATCCTCACCGCGATGATCTGCCTGAACTACGAGCTGACCCTGATGGTGCTCTGCTTTGTGCCCTTCATCGTGCTCTTCACGGTCATCTTCCGCAAGTTCTCCCGCCGGGCCAACCGCAAGCTCAAGAACGCGACCACCGATATCAACACCTATCTTTCCGAGAACCTGTCCGGCATCAAGGTCACCCAGATCTTTGGCCGGGAGGACGAGAAGATGGCGGACTTCCGCAAAAAGAGCCAGAATCTGGCCCGGGCCAATCAGGAGCAGATCTTCGTGTTCAGTGTGTTCCGTCCGCTGGTGTATATGCTCTACATCAGCTCCATCCTCTGCCTGTTCTATCTGGGCGGCATGGGCCACCTGAACAACGTCCGCTTTCTGGGCCAGACCCTTTCCAGCGGCACGGTCGTTACCTTTTATATGTACATCTCCAAGTTCTTCACCCCCATCCAGAACCTGGCCGAGCAGTTCAACTGGCTGCAATCGGCGCTGGCCTCGTCGGAGAAGGTCTTCTCCATCATGGACCTGCAGCCGAAGATGGTGGATGCCCCTGATGCCATCGAGCTGGACGAGGTGAAGGGCGAGATCGAGTTCCGCGACGTCTGGTTCAGCTATGTCCCCGGCGAGTGGGTGCTGCAGGGCGTCTCCTTCCACGTTGACCCCCGCGAGACCGTCGCCTTCGTCGGCTCCACCGGCTCCGGCAAGAGCACGATCCTGTCCCTCATCTGCCGCAACTACGAGTTCCAGAAGGGTGAGATCCTGATCGACGGCATCGACATCCGGAAAATTAAAATTTCCTCGCTGCGCCGCCACTTCGGCCAGATGCTGCAAGATGTGTTCCTCTTCTCCGGCACCATTCGCAGCAACATCGTCCTGCGGGAAGAGGGCATTTCGGACGACGAGATCCTGGAGGTCTGCCGCTACGTCAACGCCGACAAGTTCATCGCAAAGCTCGACCACGGCTTGGACGAGGAAGTCCGCGAGCGCGGCAACAACTTCTCGGCCGGTCAGCGCCAGCTGCTCAGCTTTGCCCGCACCATCATCCACAAGCCCAGCGTGATGATCCTGGACGAGGCCACCGCCAACATCGACACTGAGACCGAGCTGCTCATCCAGGACTCGCTGGAAAAAATGCGCACCGTCGGCACCATGCTCATCGTGGCACACCGTCTGTCCACCATCCAGCATGCGGACAACATCATCGTCCTCTCCCACGGCAAGATTCTGGAGCAGGGCACCCATCAGCAGCTTCTGGCCAACCACGGCCGGTACTATCAGCTCTATATGCTGCAGTACCACAAAGAGCAGCTGAGCCAGTGACCACCACCCCTGCCCGGCAGGGAATCTGAACAAAACAGGAACCCCCTCTTCTGCGTTTTCGGCGGAAGAGGGGGTTCCTTTCATTCAGGCCCAGCTGGATGAGCAGGATAGCGGGCCTCCTTTTGGCTGGGATCATGCGGCATCCAGGAACTCTTCCGGGTCCTCGATGACATCTTCGATGACATCCTCCGCCTCGTCCGAAACTTCTTCGTCCGGGGCGGGGAAGAACCAGCCCTGGATCGCATCGCGGAGCGAGAGCAGGGTGGTATCCATCTCGGCGTTCTGGCGCAGCAGCTCATGCACCAGGTCAGGCTTGTCGGTGATGAGGTCGTCTGCGCCCAGCTCCATCATGTGGCGGGCATCGTCCTCCTGGGCGATGGTCCAGGCCGAGATGGTCTTGCCGCGCAGGTGGATCTGATTGACCATGCCGGAGGTGATGAACGTATGCTCCACGCTGAAAAAGTCGGCATCCGGCAGGTCGTAGTAGTTGCCGACGCCCAGCGCCAGAATGTAGCCGGTGGGGATATCCGGGGCCAGCTCCTTGACTTTGTGCAGCGTCTCATAGCTCTGCGAGGTGATGACGCAGTGCCCCTCGAAACCGTAGGCCCGAAGCAGACGGACGGTCTCGGCTTCCAGCGTCGGGGTGGCGGCGCTGGGCTTGATCTCCACGTTCAGGTCGATGCGGCCCTGACAGAGCTGCAGCACTTCCTCAAACGAGGGGATGCGCGTCCCGGCAAAGCGGGCGCTGAACCAGCGGCCCGCGTCCAGCGCTTCGATCTCCGCAAAGGTCAGGTCATACACCTTGGCGTTTTTGCCGGTGCAGCGCTTCAGGCTGGTGTCGTGGGTCACGACCACCACGCCGTCCCGGCTCATCTGGACATCCAGCTCGATGCGGTCGCCGCCCTTCCGGATGGCAGACCGGAAAGCGGGGATGGTGTTTTCCGGGGCAATGGAGCAGTCGCCGCGGTGGTAGGTGACAAGGGGCGTCACACCGCCCACCGCCGAGAGCAGGGCGTCGTCCTGGGGCAGGCTGAGCAGATAGACCGTGGTGGCGCAGCTCGCGAGGGTGACGCCTGCCACAAGAGCCGTCAGCAGCAGGCGGCCGCTGCGGCGGGCGGGCTTATCGCCCGGCTGCACGTCCGGCTGGGGCCGGCCCTGTATCCGGAAGTAGAGCAGACCGAGGATGGTGCACTGGGCCACGGTGACCCGGCAGTCCAGCAGAAAGCCGAAGAAGGGCAGCTCCACCAGCTGCAGTGCGCGGGAGAGCAGCAGCATGGCACGGGTGCTTTCCAGCCCTACCAGCGCCGCGATGCCGTACAGCAGGGCAGCGGCCAGCGCAAAGAGCAGGCCGGTGCGCAGCAGCACTCCGATGTTCCACCGGGCCAGCGCAGTCAGGACTTCGCAGAACCGCTGCTTCACACAGCGGCAGCTCTCTTTTACGGCGGAGCCGAACGATTTGCGTTCCAGCATGAACAGGGGCAGCACCAGAGCAAAGAAGACGGTCAGCAGCACAACGGCCAGAATGCCTGCCCCATACAGCGCCAGAATGCCCGGCTTTGCCCGGATGACGCCCAGAATATATTCGGGCACGGCCAGCTGGGTGATGTAGCTGGCGGTGACGTACATGTCCGTGAACGGGATGAGGAGCACACAGTAGAGCAGGATGGGCCAGTTTTTCGGGTGCAGCACGTGGCGGATGTCCGCGAGGGAGACCCGGAACAGGGCGGGCAGACCGGAAGGCTCCCCCCGGCGGGCCCGGTCCAGCCCGTGCAGCACGATGGAAAATTCATACAGGTTCCAGAGCGCCACCAGAATGGCGATGAGCGCGATGCCGCCCAGAATGCTGGGGGCCGTAAAGATCTGGTGCGCGTTGGTGTTCGTCAGGTAGTTCACCGGCGAAACGCGGAGCGTCAGGCTCCAGATGCCCCGCATGGCGGGGAGGAACACAAGCTCGGTGAGGAGCTTATACAGTACGATGGCGGTGATGAGGGCAGTTTCGGCCCGCCGGACGAGGGCCTGTGTTTCCTGCCGAAGCGCCCGGTAAGCGGCATTTGCCTGCCGCAGGGTGCAGTTGGAACGGCTCAATAAGATCTCACCTCGGTTGAAAGATCCGTTTTTTCAGAACGTTATATATTTATAAGTAGTATACCACAAAAAACGGCAAAAGAAAGCGACGCTTCCCGACCGTTTCGCCCAAAATTTGAGGCGATTTTTCTGGCATCTTTTCAGCGGAGCGGAATCATGATACAATAAGAAAAACATCAGCAGGAGGAAAACGGGATGGAATTCCATTATGAGATCAGGCCCGGCCGCTACCGGCATTTCAAGGGCCGGGAATACGAAGTGCTGGGCATGGCACACCACAGCGAGACCGAAGAAGAACTGGTGGTCTACCGCACCCTCTATGGAGACCACGACCTCTGGGTGCGCCCGGCGGCTATGTGGTGCGAGACCGTGGAGCGGGACGGCAGAGTCCAGCCCCGCTTTGCCTACATCGGGGAGTGAGCGGATGAAGATCGTAGACCGTTTTGGGAGCCGGCCGGGGGCCGAGCTGGTCCGCCTGCCGCGGGGCGGGGAACGGCTGCTGGCCGTCGAACACGCCGCAGCCCTCCTCGTCAACGAGCAGACGGCGTTCCGGGTGGTGTGCACCCCGGAGCTTCTGCCGCAGCTGGCGCTGGGCCGCCTGCTGACCGAAGGGTGGATCGCCTCCGCCGACGAGGTCGAGCAGGTGGCCGTCTGCGCCGAGGGACTCAAGGTCAGCGTCCACCTGACCCACCCGCTGGCCGCGGCCCCCGCCGCCGGGCAGGAGGTGCCGAGCTGCTGCACCGACAACCTGACCGTGGCCTCTCCGGTGGCCCTTCGTCCGCTGGCCCCGGTGCCGCAGTTGGAAGTGCCGGAGGCCTGGGTCGGGATGCTGGCCGCAGCCATGGGCGGGGAACTGCCGCTCTACCGCGCCACCCGCGCCGTGCACAGCTGTTTTCTGCTGCGGGCGGGCCGCATCCTGTACCAGTGCGAGGATCTGGGCCGTCACAATGCGCTCGACAAAGCCGTCGGCTGCGCACTGGCGGACGGAGTGCCGCTGGGGGAGTGCGTCCTTTACACCAGCGGCCGGGTGCCGGTGGATATGGTGCGCAAGGCCATCCGCGCCGGTGTTCCCGCCCTTGTCAGCAAGACGATGCCCACCGTTCAGTCGGTGGAGCTGGCGGAAGAATACGGATTGAGGCTGTTCATCCAAAAGAAGAACGAATTTCACGCAAGAATTCCGTGAAGATTCCATAAAAATCTGGAAAATCCAGCGGGTATGCGTTGACTAACCTGTGCGGATGATGTTATTCTTATAACGAAGATACCGCTCGGCACTGTTGCAGCAGGCTGAGCGGCTGTTTTTCGTGCATGGAAGCTCTCCGTGCATGACGATAAGAATAGGCAGGTGAAACAATGAAGCAGGCAAATCATGCGCCGCAGCCGTTGTGGCGCAGACGGCTGCCGGGCTATGCCGCCATGGGCGCGGCCACACTGGCAATGGCGCTGGGTCTGCATGGGTTGATGAGTGCCCGCACCACGGTGGCAGGCACCCTTCTGCCCCTGGCAGATGCCGACGCCGCTACCTATGGCATCCGCGCGGTGTACCAGCTGGACGAGAACACCTATTATGTGGTGGGCGCCCAGAAGGGCTTCCAGAGCGACGTAGAGGCAGGCGTGACCCTTGACAGCACGGGCAATGTGCAGAGCGTTGCCATCCTGGCGCAGGGCGAGACCGACACCCTCGGTGGCCAGTGCGTAGACCCGGAGTTCACGTCCCAGTACCAGGGCGCAGCTCCTTTCGCGCTGGCAGGCAAGGCTTACACGGTGACCGACCCGGCCACCGGCACGAGCTATGCCGCCGCAGGCAGCAGCGAAACAGAAGCCCCCGCAGAGGATTTTGACCCGGCCAACTGGAGGGTCAGCGATGCTTCCCCGGAGGCCGAGGCCACCCGTAAGATGTACGAGGCGGGCCTCACGCTCTCGGCTCTGAACGGCCAGCCGCTGGACGACGAGCTGGCACCTCCGCTGGATTCCAGCGCTGAGGCTGTGGCACGCCGCAAGCTCTATGCGGCAGGCCTGAGCAAGAGCGCACAGGACGGCGAGGACCAGGCATCGCCCTTTGCAGATTGGTCGGCAGAAAAACAGGCGGCCTACCGTCTGGAACAGGCCGAACTGACGACTTCCGGTGAGGACGCCGGTGCCGCCAGCGCCGACCTGACCGAGGTGGATGCACTGACGGGTGCAACGATCACCTCGACCGCCGTGACGAACATCGTCAACAACAGTTATTTCTATGTGACCGAAGTGCTCAGCGCAGAGTAACTTCACGGAGGAATGGAACCTATGGCAAAAACCGATTTCCTGACAGCGGATATGACCCGCCGTCAATTCATGAAAATTTCGGGCAAAAGCCTTGCAGGGCTGAGCCTTTCCGCATCCATGCTGTCGCTGTTCGGCTGCTCGCAGCAGCAGGTCGATGCCGGCGCAGTGGCGACCTGGGCGCTGCCCCAGGGCCTGCTGGTCGTCAACGCAGACCTGTGCACCGGCTGCCAGCGCTGCGAGATCAACTGCACCCTGACCAACGACGGCGTCTGCTCTTCCTACATCAGCCGCGTCAAGATCCAGCGCCGCCTCAATCTGGATGGCGCCGGCAACGGCCTGCTCTCCGGCACGGACAACTGCTGGGTCTACTTCCCGGACACCTGCCGCCAGTGTGAGGACCCTGCCTGCGGCAACGCCTGCCCGCAGAAGGCCATCACCACCAACGATCAGGGCATCCGCGTCGTGGATACCGACAAGTGCATCGGCTGCGGTGCCTGCCACGAGGCCTGCCCCTGGCACATGCCCACCGTCAACCCGGAGACCGGCAAGTCGTCCAAGTGCATCGCCTGCGGTGCCTGCGTCGCAGGCTGCCCGTCCGGCGCTCTGTCCATCGTGGATTGGGACGCCGTCACCAGCGCAGCACAGGCTGCCTACATGGACCTGTAAGGAGGAAAAACAATGGCTGAATCTTATGGCTGGGCAGGCAAGCTCCTGCGTGTCAATCTGACCACCGGCGAGATCACGACGGAGGATGACACCCAATACCATAAATACATCGGCGGTATGGGCATGGCCTACCGCATCATGTACGACGAGGCTCCCATGGACCTCGACCCCTATGACGAAAAGGCACTGGTCATCTTCGGTGTCGGCCCTCTGACCGGCTCCGGTGTGCCCTGCTCCGGCCGCATGAACGTGACCTTCCGTTCCACCTGGTCCAAGGGCAAGTCCATCATTGACGGCCACATGGGCGGCCACATCGGCCCCATGCTGAAGTATGCCGGCTACGACGGCATCATCATCAGCGGCATCTCCGAAAAGCCCGTCTACCTGCGCATCGAGGACGGCGACGTCTCTCTGGAGGATGCCAGCGCGATCTGGGGCAAGGGCACCTTTGCCTCCAACAAGTGGCTGATCGAGCAGAACGGCCGCGAGTTCGAGTCCGCCTCCATCGGCCCTGCCGGTGAGAACCTGGTGGACTACTCCACCCTGAACACCAGCTTCGGCAACTCTGCCGGTGCAGGCCTGGGCGCTGCGCTGGGCAACAAGAAGCTCAAGGGCCTGGTCATCCGCGGCACCGGCAGTGTCAAGGTCGCAGACCCCAAGAAGGTGCTGGAACTGTCCAACTACATGATGGGCAACCTGATCGGCGGCAACAACAACCACAACGTGCCCGCACAGCCCCAGAGCTGGGCGGAGTACAGCGCCACCTCCGGCAAGAACCGCTGGTCCGGCGCACCCGGCCGCATGTGGAAAAAGGCCCCCGGCGGCCCCGTGGACACCGGCGAGCAGCCCTACAACGACATCAACAAGGTGGCGCTGCGCTGCTTCAAGGGCTACTTTGACTTCGGCGCACCGGCTGCGGAGTACACCGTGAAGAACGGCGGCTGCTCTTCCTGCCCCATCCGCTGCTACACCGAGTACGATGTGGACCCGCTGGCCGATTACGACCTGCCCACCCACAACTCCAACACCTGCATGCCCGTGCTGTACGGCACCCGCGTGTACCCGGACGGCGTCCATGACTTCAAGTACGAGGGCGATGGCACCATGGTCATCAATCTGGCCTGGGCTCACGCTGTGGACGATATGGGCCTGTGGGACAACTACGGCAACCTGAACCGCGATCTGCTGTGGATCCTGCGGATGCCCCGCGAGGAGGCCACCAAGTACATCAGCGAGGAAGAGTACGATTCGCTGCCCTGGTCCTGGGAGAAGGCCGGTGACCCCCGCTGGGAGGTCGAGCTCATCCGCCGCATGGCCTACGGCGAGGGCGACCTGTCGGTCATCGCTAAGGGTACGCTGGCTATGATGGAAAAGTTCGGCCTGCCCAAGAGCTGGCTGGACCGCGACGATGGTGCAACCAACTCCAACCTGATCTACAACGGCTTCCCCAACCACCACGGCCCTGCTGAGGCATGGCAGGTGGGTATGCTGTACAACCTCGTTTACAACCGTGACTGCATGATCCACGAGATCGTCTGCGAGACCGGTTCCGGCGCTCCGTATGAAGTGACCAAGAAGGTCATGGAAGACTTCTTCGGCGAGGGCTGCTACGATAAGGCCAAGGCCTACACTCCCATCAACGAGAACAAGGCTAAGCTGGCGGCTTACTGCGTCAACGACAAGAACTTCCACGACTCTGCCACCCTCTGCAACTGGATGTGGCCCATGACCCAGTCTCCCTCCAAGGAGCGCAACTACCACGGCGACCTCGACCTGCAGGCGGATTTCATGACCGCTGTGACCGGCGAGACCTACACCCAGGCAGGCCTGCAGGAGGCTGGCGAGCGCATCACCCAGATGCTCCGCGCCATGACCGCCATCAGCTTCCAGAACAACTGCGGCAGTGCAAACCTGCGCCAGGAGCACGATGCGATCTGCGACTGGGTCTTCGACAAGGAGCCGGATTTCAAGGCATTCGAGGCCGGCACCACCAAGCTGGACCGCGCGGATATGGAAAAGGCCAAGGATCTGTTCTACAATATCTTTGGCTGGGATCTGACCACCGGTGTGCCCACCCGCGAGACGCTGGAGAAGTTCGACCTGGCCGATATGGCCGACGACCTCGAAAAGCGCGGCATTTATGCCCAGACCACCGAGGCCGCTGAGTAAAATTCCACAGAAACGAGGAAATTTGCCATGTTGTTTGGCAGACGCAAACCCGGCTATACCACCACTGTGGATGGCGCAGCCGACCCCGAACAGGTCGTGCTGGATCTACAGAAGGCGGAGATGGCCGCAAAGAAAAAGCCCAAGGCGGAGGTGTTCAGCATCGACGCCGCCAGCGAGACCGCCCGCCGCCTGAAAGAGACGGGCAGCACGTTCGATGGCAGCGCCGCCAAGGCGGGCGAGGACGTGATGGCTGTGGTGGAGCGCGAGACCAGCGAGCTGGCTGCAAAGCAGCAGGCAGCCGAGGCCGCGCCCGAAGCTGCGGAGGCCCCCGCTGTGCCGGAAGGCACCGACGCGGCCGACGCCAAGCCGGAGCTGCTGGACTTTCTGGCTGCTGCCCCCGATGCGGAGAACGACCCCTACGCAGACCAGCCCACCAAAACGGCTCCGGAACTGCCGGAGCTGACCCCGGCGCAGCAGCTGGCAGGGTACATCCGCTCCCGCTCGGCGGCCGCTCTGGTCACGGCACATGCCCAGCTGACCTCGGAGGTGGAAAACGCCGACGAGCTGCTGGCCCAGATGCCGCAGGACCCCCAGTGTGAGGACATCGTCTCCCGCACCGGTGCCAAGGACACTTACTACTATTCCAGCGCCAACATGAGCGATAACTACGCGATGATCGCGCAGCTCATCGAGGACCGGGACCTGTGTGTGATGTTCGCGGAGATGGTGCGGTTCAATGCCCGCATCTACCCCAGCGCCACCCCGCTGCGCTACTTCCAGCGCTCCCCCTACGGCCTTGCGCCGGACGAGATCGAGCAGACCTGGAAGACCATGCAGGGCAGGCCGGAGTTTGCGGACATCGAGGAGCTGACCAACAACCAGAACGAGCGGTTCCTCTTTTCCACCCAGTATCTCACCCGCCGCTACGCCAAAGCCATCAGCGACGTGGATGAGTTCTGCGATTAAACATTCCAGATCAAAACTAAATAGGGTATAAGAGCTTCTTTGAGCAAAGGCGTCTAAACCCGCAGGGCACTGACGCCGCGCCGCAATGCTAAGGGCCTGCATCGCAGACCGGCATTCAAGGGTGGCAGGGGAAACCCGGCCGCCTTCCCGCAGAAGAAACGCTGCAATTTGAAAAAAAGAACTCCTCCCATCGACCCGACACCGGGGCCTGCCCTGCGCACGGCTGCTGCAACAGCCCGCGCGGAGCGAGCCCCGCCCGGCACAGCTGTCTGCAAACAGCCGCGTGGGGTGTGCGTCGTGTTTTCTGCGGGGGCGTTTTGATTTTCGGTCAAGACGTCCCCGCATTTTTTACCTGCCGTTTGAAAACGATGGAACCCACAAGGGGGCATGCTGTCCGGGCCATAGCGGACGGCGGCTCTCTGCGGGATAAAATGGAGGATATCTTTCGATGAAACAGCCTTTTTGTGCGCCTGCCGAGGCGCTGCGCCGTGTGCTGGATGCCGCGGCGGCACTGCCCCGGCCTGCGGTCGAGAATGTCGGGCTGGACGAGGCCTGCGGACGGATCGCCGCTGCGCCGCTCTGCGCCCGGATGGACCAACCCCCCTTTGACCGGAGCCCGCTGGACGGTTACGCGCTGCACAGCGCCGACACTGCCGGGGCCGGGGAGATGACCCCCAAAGCCCTGCCGGTGGTGATGAAGCTCTATGCCGGGGATGCCCCCACGGCAGAACTGCCTGTCGGCTGCGCGGCCCGCATCATGACCGGTGCGCCGCTGCCCGCCGGGGCCGACTGCGTCCTGATGCAGGAGCAGACCGACGGCGGGGAAGAGACCGTGCGCATCTACGCCGAACTTTCCCACAACGCGAACGTGGTCTTCCGGGGTGAGGACATCGCCGCCGGAGCGCTGGTCGCCGAAGCGGGCACGGTGCTCACGCCTGCCCACCTTGGTGTGCTGGCCGGGCAGGGTTATGCCGAAGTGCCGGTGTACAAGCCGCTCACCATCGGTGTGCTGGCCACCGGCAGCGAGCTTCTGGCCCCCGGAGAGTCTTGGGTGCCCGGCAAGATCTACGACGCCAACGGCATCCAGAATGCGGCCCGCCTGCGCCAGCTGGGATTCGTCGTCCGCCGCCGCCACTGCTCGGACGACCCGGCCCGCATCGCCGCCGAGCTGGAAGAATTGCTCACCGGGTGCGATGCCGTCATCACCAGCGGCGGCGTGTCGGTCGGGCAGAAGGATTATCTGCCCGTAGTGCTGGAAATGCTGGGTACCCGGAGCATTTTTGCGGGGGTCGCCCAGAAGCCCGGCAGCCCGATGCTGGCCGCAGAGGTCGAAGGAAAACTCGTGTTCTGCCTGTCGGGCAACCCCTTTGCCGCTGCAGCCACTCTGGAACAATACGCCGTTCCGGCCCTGCTGCGGGCCGCCGGGCGGCAGGAGGAAGCCTGCATCCTGCCCCGCACCCGCCGCACCCTGACCACCGGCTTTTCCAAGCCCAGCAAGGGGAACCGCTACCTGCGGGCCAGAGCGTCGGGCAGCACCGTTGCCATCCCCGGCGAGGGCAACACCGAGGCCCATTCGTCCGGCAGCCTGTCGGCCATGATCGGCTGCAATTCTTTGGTGGAGCTGCCTGCTGGCAGCGGCCCGGTGGAGCCGGGCGAGGAAGTGGAGGTGCTTTCCTTTGTATACTGAACGCAAAGAGGCTCTGGCCGCAGAGCTGAGCCTGAAACACCCGGCGGTGCTTGCCGTCAGCGGGGTGCACAACAGCGGCAAGACCACCCTTTTGGAAAAGCTCATCCCGCTGCTGCGGGCGCGGGGGCTGAAGGTGGGCGTCATCAAACACGACGGCCACGATTTCACCCCCGATGTCCCCGGCACCGACAGCTTCCGCCTGCGCGAAGCCGGAGCCGAGGGCGTGGCTGTCTTTTCCGGGCAGCGCTATCTGCTCACGGAAGCGTTCCGCCTCACCGAGCAGGATCTGCTGGCCCTGTTCGAGCGCCATGGCTATGATCTGGTGCTGATGGAGGGCTTCAAGGAGAGCGGCTGGCCCAAGATCGAAGTCGTGCGCAGCGCCATCTCCAATGAGCCGGCCTCCTTTGAGCCGCTGGCCGTCGTGGGCGATGTGCCGGGCGCGGATTTTGCACTGGATGAGCCGGAGGCACTGGCCGACTGGATCGCAGCCCAGATGCCCTCGCTGTGAGGAAGAGAGGAAAGCAATTATGAAATTGATCCGTACCGAAGACGCTGCAGGGCAGGTGCTCTGCCACGATATCACCCAGATCCTTCCGGGCGAGTTCAAAGGCCCCCGCTTCCGCAAGGGCCACATCGTCCAGCCGGAGGATATCCCTGTGCTGCTGAGCATCGGCAAGGAGAACCTGTACGTCTGGGAAAAGACGCCCGGCATCCTCCATGAGGACGAAGCCGCCGCGCTGCTCTATCGGGCCGCTGCGGGCAGGAACATCCACGGCACCGAGCCGAAGGAGGGCAAGATCGAGCTGATCGCCGACTGCGACGGCCTGCTCAAGATCGACCGTGCCGCTTTGTTGGCGGTCAACCGCACCCCGCAGATGATGATCGCCACCATCCACGGCGACATGCCGGTGAAAAAAGGAGCCAAACTGGCCGGTACCCGCATCATCCCGCTGGTCATCGAGCAGGAAAAGATGGACGCCATGCAGAAAGCAGCGGGGGACAAGCCCATCCTGAACGTCCTGCCCTTCCACCAGAAGAAGTTTGCGGTCATCACCACGGGCAGCGAGGTCTTCAAGGGCCGCATCGAGGATAAATTCACCCCCATCCTGGAACGCAAGCTGGCGGAATACGGCTGCGAGATGGTCTTCCACAAGGTCTGCGACGACGACCCGGCGGGCATTACGGCGGCCATTCTGGAAGCAAAGGCGGCGGGCTGCGAGCTGATCTTCACCACCGGCGGCATGAGCGTGGACCCCGACGACCGCACCCCGCTGGCCATCCGAAACACCGGGGCTGACATCATCTGCTACGGTGCGCCGGTGCTGCCCGGTGCCATGTTCCTGGTCAGCTATCTGGACGGTGTGCCTGTCTGCGGCCTGCCGGGCTGCGTGATGTACGCCAAGCGGACCATTTTCGATCTGCTGCTGCCCCGTCTGCTGGCCGATGACCCCATCACCGCCGAGGACATCGCCCGCCTGGGGGAGGGCGGCCTCTGCCTGGGCTGCGGCACCTGCACCTGGCCCAACTGTGGGTTCGGGCACTGCTGAGCCAGCTCCGTTGTGAAAGGCTACACGAAGGATAACGTGAATTTTATGAATACAACAGAAAATAAACTGACCCATTTCGATGCCGAGGGCAATGCGGTGATGGTGGACGTGAGCGGCAAGCCTGTCACCTCCCGCGAGGCAACGGCCCACGGCATCATTACCATGAACGAAGACGCCTTTGCCGCCGTGCAGAACGGCACGGTGAAGAAAGGCGATGTGCTGGGTGTGGCCCGCGTGGCTGGCATCATGGCCACCAAGCGCACCAGCGAGCTGATCCCGCTGTGCCATCCGCTGCCGCTGACCAAGGTGCAGATCGAGTTCGAACTGCTGCCGGAGCGCCGGGCGGTGGAGGCCCGCTGCACCGTCAAGACCAGCGGCGTCACCGGCGTGGAGATGGAGGCCCTGACCGGTGTTTCCACCGCGCTGCTGACCATCTACGATATGTGCAAGGCTGTGGATAAGGGGATGGAGCTGGGCGAGATCCATCTGGAAAAGAAGAGCGGCGGCAAGAGCGGCCTGTACATCCGGGCGGAGGGCGGCTATGTTTGATGCAAAAGGCCGCACGATCCACTATCTGCGCCTCTCGGTCACTGACCTGTGCAACCTGCGCTGCCGCTACTGTATGCCGGACGGTGTGGAGAAACTGGAACGGGAAGATATCCTGACGTACGAAGAATTTCTCCGCCTTGCCGCACTGTTTGCGCAGTGCGGGGTGGATACGGTCCGCGTCACCGGCGGCGAGCCGCTGGTGCGCAAAGGCGTGGACCATCTGGTGGCGCAGTTGAAAGCCATCCCCGGCATCCGCCGTGTCACCATGACCACCAATGGGGTGCTGCTGGCGCAGCAGTTGCCCGCCCTGCTTGCCGCCGGGCTGGACAGCGTGAACATCAGTCTGGACACCCTTTCACCGGAAGTGTTCGCCCGCATCACCGCGCGGGACGCCTTTGCGGACGTGATGGCGGGCATCCGGGCCGCGCTGGAAAGCGGCCTGCCCGTCAAGCTGAACTGCGTGCCGCAGGTGGGCGTCAACGAGGGAGAGCTGGAATCGCTGGCCGCTCTGGCGGAGACAAAGCCTTTGCAGGTGCGCTTCATCGAGATGATGCCCATCGGCTATGGGGCCGCAATGCCCTGCATCTCCGGGCCGGACCTGCTGGCCCGCTTCCGGAAGCGCTGGCCGGAGCTGGCCCCGCTTTCCCGTCAGGAAACGGCAGGCATCGGCGACGGCCCGGCAGTCTACTACACCGCGCCGGGCTGGCAGGGGAGCGTGGGCTTCATTGCGGCCGTGCACGGCAAGTTCTGCGCTTCCTGCAACCGGGTCCGGCTTACGAGCCAGGGCTTTCTGCGCCCCTGCCTTGCCAGCGAGGCGGGCTGCGACCTGAAAACGCTCCTGCGCAGCGGCGCGTCGGACGAAGCGCTGCTCAGCGCCATCCGCACCACCATCTGGGAAAAGCCCCAGGAGCACCACTTTGAATTGAAACAGGATGTCCCGGCTACGCGCGGGATGTATCGGATCGGAGGATAATATGGGAAAGATCCTGGCCATTTGCACCAGCCCGAAGCGCGGCACCGTCAAGACCGAGGTGCCCGAAGCCACCCTAACCCCGGAATGGGGCATTGAGACCGATGCCCACGGCGGACACTGGCACCGTCAGGTCAGCCTGCTCAGCGCCGAAAAGATCGAGAACTTCCGCAAGAAGATCTGGGTCGATTACGGTGCCTTTGGCGAAAATCTCGTTGTGGAGGGGTTCGATTTCCGCAATCTGCCCGTCACCAGCCGCTTTCAGGTCGGTGAGGTCGTGCTGGAGATGACCCAGATCGGCAAGGAATGCCACAACGACTGCGTCATCAAACAGCAGACCGGCGAGTGCATCATGCCCCACGAGGGCGTGTTCGCCCGTGTGCTCCACGGCGGCACTCTCCATGTGGGCGATGAGATGATCCTGCTGCCCCCGGAAGAAGACCCGCCGCTGCGCGCAGCCGTCATCACCCTGTCGGACAAAGGCGCCCGCGGCGAGCGGGAGGACAAGAGCGGCCCGCTCATCGTGGAGATGCTGACCGCCGCCGGGTACAAAGTGGAGGAGACCATGATCCTGCCCGATGAGGCCAAGGCACTGAAGGCCCAGCTCATCCGGTTGGCCGACGGCCGACAGGTGAACCTGATCTTGACCACCGGCGGCACCGGCTTCTCCCCGCGCGACATCACCCCGGAGGCTACCTATGCCGTGGCCACCCGCAGCGCCCCCGGCATCGCCGAGGCTATGCGGTACCACAGCCTGAGCATCACCCCGCGTGGGATGCTCAGCCGCGCAGCCAGCGTCCTGCGCGGCAAGACCCTCATCGTCAATCTGCCGGGCAGCCCCAAGGCCGTGCAGGAGAATCTGGAGTACATCCTGCCCAGCCTCGAACACGGCATCCGCATCGCTGCCGGGCTGGACGGCGAGTGTGCCCGGAAGTAATGCGGCCTTTACAGCCCCGCCCGGCGGGAGACGCTGTAAACGATAACTCTATGGGAACAACAGAAGGAGAAATGACCATGAATGCCCAGATCTCCCGCCGCGGCTTCCTGTGCGCTGCCGGCATCGCGTCCGCATCTGCTGCCCTGACCGCCTGCGGCGGCTCCAGCAGCTCCGTTTCCTCCGTGGCAGGCTCTGCCGCCGCCTCTTCGGAGGCTGCTTCGGGCGAGTCCGTCGAGCTGATCGTCTTCGCTGCAGCGTCCCTGACCGAGACGCTGAACGCCATCGCTGAGACCTATTCGGCGGAGAACCCCGGCGTGACCTTCCGCTTCAACTTCGACTCTTCCGGCACCCTGAAGACCCAGATCCAGGAGGGCGCAGACTGCGACCTGTTCCTTTCGGCAGGTCAGAAGCAGATGAACCAGCTGGACAGCACCGCTTCCGCTGAGGTGAACACCGAGGGTCTGGATTTCGTGGACAGCGATTCCCGCGTGGATCTGCTGGAAAATAAGGTCGTCCTGTGCGTCCCCGAAAATGCCGACAAGGGCATCGACAGCTTCGATTCTCTGGCCGAGCACCTGCAGGCGGAGGACATCCTGTTCTGCATGGGCAACAGCGATGTGCCGGTGGGCCAGTACACCCAGAAGATCCTGGCCTACTACGAGCTGGACGAAGCCGCTCTGGCTGCGGCCGGAGTCATCACCTACGGCTCCAACGTCAAGGAAGTCACCACTCAGGTCAGCGAGGCCAGCGTGGATGCCGGTGTCGTCTACTGCACCGATGCCTTCAGCGCCGGTCTGAAGGTCGTGGATGAGGCCACGAAGGAGATGTGCGGTCAGGTCATCTACCCGGCTGCCGTCCTGAAGGCTGCCCCCAACGCCGTTGCTGCCCGGAAGTTCCTGGAGTATCTGCAGACCTCTGCGGCAGGCGAAGTGTTCGAGAGCGTCGGCTTCACCGTACTGTAAACCGCTCAGTCTCGCATTTGCTCGCCAGCTCCCCTGACAGGGGAGCCCTTGGCAGGCCGGGCAGGCTGTTACTGGCCGAAGGGGATCCCGGACGCCGGAAACAGCAGGGCCCTGCTGTGAGACGAAATAGGGAGGTGAAAGCAAGTGGACTGGTATCCTTTATGGAACAGCCTGCGCATTGCACTCATCAGCTGCGCGGCGGTGTTCTTCCTCGGCATTTTTGCCGCCTATTATATCGCAAAGCTGCCCCGTGTGCTCAAAGGTGTGCTGGACGTGGTGCTCACCCTGCCCATGGTCCTGCCGCCCACGGTCGTGGGTTATTTCCTGCTGCTGCTGTTCGGTGCCAAGCGGCCGCTGGGCCTCTTCTTTCTGGAGCATTTCGGCGTCAAGCTGGTCATGAACTGGTACAGCGCCATCTTTGCCTCCATCGTCGTGGCCTTCCCACTGATGTACCGCACGGCCCGCGGTGCGTTCGAGAGCTTCGACGAGACGCTGGCCTGGTCCGCGCAGACGCTGGGGCTTTCCAACACCTGGATCTTCTGGCGGGTGCGGATGCCATATTGCCGTCAGGGCATCCTGGCCGGAACGGTGCTGGCCTTTGCCCGCGCGCTGGGTGAGTACGGCGCGACCAGCATGATTGCAGGCTACACCCCCGGCAAAACGGCCACCATCGCGACCACGGTGTATCAGCTCTGGCGCACCAACGATGAGAGGGGAGCGATGCAGTGGGTGCTGGTGGACATCGTCATCTCGGCAGTGGTGCTGCTGGCGGTCAACCTGCTGGAACGCAAACAGAAGCAGGGAGGGAAGCACACATGAGTTTGGATGTCAAGATCACCAAACGGTTCGACGGCTTCACCCTTCGCACGGAGTTCACAGCGGGCAATACCACCGCCGCCATCCTCGGCGCATCCGGCTGCGGCAAAAGCATGACCCTACGCTGCATTGCGGGCATCGTCAGACCTGACAGCGGCCGCATCGTGCTGGATGGCCGCGTCCTGTTCGACAGCGAGCAGGGCATCGACCTGCCCCCGCAGCAGAGGAACGTGGGCCTGCTGTTCCAGAACTACGCGCTGTTCCCGAATATGACGGTGGAGCAGAACATCCTCTGCGCGCTGAAAAAGGAGAAGGACCCCGCCGCCCGCAAAGCGGCCTGTGCGGAGGCCCTGCGCGCCATGCGGCTGGAGGAACTGGCCCACCGCCTGCCCAGTGAGCTTTCGGGCGGGCAGCAGCAGCGCGCTGCACTGGCCCGCATTCTGGCGGGCAAGCCCCGCATCCTGATGCTGGACGAGCCGTTCAGCGCACTGGACAGCTACCTCCGCGAGGAAGTGGAGGGCGAAGTGGGCAGCCTGCTGGCCGGGTTTGACGGCACGGCTCTGCTCGTGACTCACAACCGCGACGAGGCCTACCGTCTCTGCCGCGAGATGATCGTCATGGACGGCGGCGAGGTGCTCCGGGCCGGCACGACCAGAGAGGTCTTTGCAGACCCCCGCCGCCTGACCGCCGCCCGCCTGACCGGCTGCAAGAACATCCTGCCCTGCGTCCGGGTGGACGCGCACCGGGTGCATCTCACCGGCTGGGAGCAGGAGCTTGCCGTGGCGCTCCCGGTGCCGGAAAACTGCACCGCCGTGGGCATCCGTGCCCATGACCTCGTGCCCGCCGCAGCGGACAGCGACAACCGGCTGCCGGTGCGTGTGGGCGCTTCGAGCGAGAATCCGTTCGACTGGAATGTCATCTGCACCTCGGTGGATGGCAGCGCAAAGCTGTGGTGGAAGGTCTCCAAAACGACTCTCTCCTCACCCCCGCCGGAAACCCCGGCCTTCCTCCGGGCGGAGCCGGAAAACATCATGCCGCTGGTATAATGGGAAACAAAAAAGGAACCGCTGTGCGTTCAAAACGCAGCGGTTCCTTTTTGCGTCGCGTGTTACATCAGCGCCGTCAGCACCAGTGCGCACAGGGGCAGGGTGACGATGCTGAGCAGAGTGGTGAGGACCACGCATCCGGCAGCGAACTGCTCATCGTGGCCGAACTGAACGGCGAACACCGAGGTGATCGCAGCGGCAGGGCAGCACTCCAACAGCAGCACCACCTGTGCGCTCATGCCGAAGCGCAGCAGACCCAGCGCCGCAAAGGCCGCCAGACACACTGCCGGGATGACCAGCATCCGCAGCCCGGCCAGTTTCCAGATGTGCCGGTCGCAGACGATCTGCTTCAGGTCGCCCGTGGCGATGAGGATGCCGGTGATGAGCATGGAAAGCGGGGTGTTCATGTTGCTCAGCAGTTCCAGCGGCTGGGCGATGAGGGCGGGCACCGGGATCTGCAGCAGGTAGACGGCGAGGCCCACCACCATCGCATACAGCACCGGGGTGCGCAGCAGGCTGCGGGTCACTTCCTTCAGGCTGGAACTGCCGCTGACCATGCCGTAGCCCATGGTCCAGAGCAGGATATTGAACACGGTCACGTAGGCGCTGGCGTAGAGCAGCCCCTCCGACCCAAACAGCACCGAAATAAGCGGGAAGCCCATATAGGCTGCGTTGGAGAAGACCGATGCGAACCGGAAGATGGGGGCCCGGCGGTCTTTCTGCCGGGCAGTCAGGGCCAGCGTCAGCACAGTGCCGATGAGGATGGCCAGAACACTCAGCCCGAACGCGGCCAGCAGGTTGTGCAGGATCTCCTCGCTGAAGTCCATCATATAGGAGTGGACGATCATGGCCGGAACGACCAGGTAGACCAGCAGGTTCGAGAGGGTCTGCCGCCCTTCCGGCTTCAGCACACCGGTCTTGATGGCGGCCGCGCCCGCCCCGATGAGCAAAAACAACACGATGACCTGCTGCGCGCAGATAAGTGCCAGTTCCATTTTCAAATTCCTCCCGGCTACATAAATACAAGCATGAATACAAGAAAAGGTATAGCACAAAACAGGGGATTTGGCAAGAGAAAAAATGAAACCCTCGCCGGTTTGCTTTTGCTCGCGGCCTCGCCCTTTGGGAGAGGTGGCATTGCAAAGCAATGACGGAGAGGGCCTCTTTCACAAAATCACATTCTTGATGAGCAGCGAGACGCTGCCGTCGGGGTCATGGAGGAACTCCACTTCCGACTCGGAGGACAGGATCTCGGTGGGGATCTTCACCTCGATGCCGCTGGCGGTGTGGATGCTGCGGCTCTCCATCCGGCGGATGCGGGCGGGCGTCACGGTGACAGGCTGCTCGAACTGCTCAATGACATCGCTTTTCTCCACGTAGTCGTCAAAGGGGACAGCGGCCAGCGGGTATTCCTCGGCCAGCTGGCGGCGCACCTGCTCCACCGAGACCTGGTTGTCGTTGTCGGCGGCCTGGTTCGCAATGAGCATGGCGACCTGTGCCCCGGCGTGGGGTTCATCCTGGTAGGCGTCCATCACGGCCTGCGCAGCGGCTTCCTGAATAGCCTTCAGCTTTTTCTTTTCCGGTTCGGCCTGGGTGTACTGGAACACGACCGTAGAAAGGTAGAACTCCTTGTGGCCGTCGATGTCGTACTTCTTTTCCAGCAGGCGCATGGAGTAGTCCTGCAGGTTGACGAGCGCACCTTCTTCCACCTTGCCGCTCTGGGTCGGCAGGCAGGCCCGCTGCTGGATGATGGAGTTGACCGGGGCACCCTCCACAGTCTCGGTGTAGTGGGTGTAGCCGTTCTTGTAGTTCAGCTTGAGGATGCCCAGCCACGGGGCACCGTCGCGGGTGAAATCCACCACGGCCAGGTCGGCACCGGGGATGGTGGTGTGGGCGTGCATGTAATCGAACAGCACCCCCGCGATACGGCAGGACAGGTCCACGAAGTCCTGGTTGTGCTCCAGCTCGTTTTTGAAGGCCGAGTCCGGCAGGGGGCGGCACTGGCGGATGTCGTCACTGGCCAGCAGCTTTTCGATGTGGTTCTGCAAATAGGCCGTTTTTTCGGCGGTAGGCTCCATGCAGCTGCCGCTGAGCACCGGGGCGTCGAGGGTGGTGTCCAGCACATGCAGGATGGCCTGATGAATGATGATCTCCATGGGGGTACCTCGTTTCAAAGGATGATTTCCGGATTCTGCTCCAGTATACCACAACCCACCCCGGATTGCGAGAGGAAAACCTGCCGCAAGGCGGATTTCCGGGATGCCATCGGATATAAGGTGGATATTCTGGGCAGCCGCCTGAAAGATGCAAGATTTTCACTGCCGGAAGCCGTGAATCTGCTGGCTGACCTGAAGATCAAGCTGTCCTGAACAGGGGCGGGCAAGGGGTAATTACCGCTGTCTCGATTTGCGGCTTCTGTACAGATGCTGTAAATCTAAAGCGGAGCGCTTCTGTTCATAGGGGAAACAAAGAGAAAAAAGAACCAGTCGAACATGTTCGACTGGTTCTTTTTTGGTTGGGGATGAGAGAATCGAACTCCCACAAGTAGAGTCAGAGTCTACCGCACTACCACTATGCAAATCCCCAAGATCTGCTTTGTTGTTTGGCTCGTGAGCCGCTCAACGTGTGCTATTATACGGGAAAAACCCGGAGTTGTCAAGCACTTTTTCAAACTTTTTTGCAAAATCTTGAAAAAAGACGGTCTTTCGCGGAACATTTTGAAATGTCAGAGCAATGGGGCAGAGTCGTCGGGGAGGTAGACGATTTCTTATGGCGGGACTCCATCAACCGTCATCCTTCTCACTTTCTTTGCATATACTGGAAATCAGTAGAAGCAAAGATGCACAAAGAGGAGGAACCACGATGGCACAGTCTGCGCAAAAAGAAAAAACCTTGTTGTCCGACCGCATCCCGCGGGATACGGAACATGAACGCTACCACCCGGAACTGGAAGAGGAACTGAAAGAGTGCCTGTTCTGCCTGCGCCAGAACGAGATGATGTTTGACCTGGAGGTGGACACTGACCTCATCGAACAGCACATCTACGAGCGACAGGCTCTGCTGTGTCGCTACCGCTATCTGCTGGCTCAGGCGCGGGAGCTTGGCCTGCATACCATTTTGCAGAAATACCAGCCGATGGGAGGATGAACCCTCTTCCGAAGCGGCGAAGTCTGTGGAATGCCAAAGCCTCTCCTACAAGGAGAGGTGTCACCGAAGATGACGGACAGGTTGTACGAAGAACAGCCTATCCTCCAAGAATAGGCTGTCATCGTGGCCCGCCTGAGAGGTTATACTCCTTCAGGCACCGCGCAAACCCCTCCTGCGTGGAGCAGAAGGTGATGCCCTGCGCGGCGGCTTTGCAGCCATCCATCCGCAGGTTGCGGTGCCAGTCGGTGATCTCGATGGCAACGGAAATGCCCAGCAATTCCGCGAACTGCCGTGCGGTCTCGACCATGCTGCGGTCGTTGTCGCTGCCAAAGTTGTACACACCGCCGGGCAGGGAGAGCGCCGGGTACAGGTTCCCGATGACCTCCCGCACAAAGCTGATGCCCCGCCAGTCGTGGGCGGAAAACTGCACCGGCGTCCTACGCAGAGCGGCCCGCAGCAGATTCAGCGGCAGATTGCCCCGGATGGGCAGCTGATAGCCGGGCAGGTCGTACATCCAGGGTACCCGCAGAAACACGGCGTCCGGCAGGACTTCCAGCACCCGCTGCTCGGCTTCCAGCTTGTGCTGCCCGTAAATGTTGGAAGGGGAAAGGGACAGCGTTTCGGGCAGGGGGCCTTCCTGTGCCGCCCCGGAATACACCTGATCGGAGCTGAACGCCACGAGTTTCGCACCGGTCTCGGCCGCGGCCTGCGCCATCCAGAGCGGCACGTCCACATTGGCGCGGCGGGAGTCTTCCGGGTGCTGCTGGCAGTAGCCGGTGTCAGAGAGCGCGGCCAGATGCAGTACAACGTCCGGCTGCACCTGTGCAGCAAAACGGCAGAGGTCTTCCTGCGTGGCCGCCGCCAGAAACCCGCGCGGAAACGCAAGAAGCTCTGCTTTTTCACGCCATTGCTGCATCACGCGGGCCCCGACAAAGCCGCCCGCACCGGAAACAAGGATCTTCTGCATCTTCATCACCGTACCAAAAACAATTCCAGAACAAATACCACGGCGCAGCAGGCGACCGACACCTGGAACAGGCTGGCCCCGAACCAGGCGGCGGCGATGCCCACCACCAGCGCCGCCGCACCGGCCAGAGGGCTCTGGGTGGCGTTGACGATGGCCGGAAAGGTCATCACAGCCAGCGTCACATAGGGCACATAAAACAGGAACGACTGGATGAACCGATTCTGGATGGGCTTGCGGATGAGCGTCAGCGGCAGAACGCGGATGGCGTAGGAGACCGCCGCCATCACGGCGATGTAGACCCAATTGTTGTATGTCATTGTTCGGCCTCCTCAGCTTGCGTGGGAACCGGGAACAGCACTGCCGCCCCGCAGGAGATGAGCACCGTGAGCAGGATGGTGCGGGTGCCGTCGGAGAGCGACGCGATGCCCGGCAGGTAATTGCAGACAAAGCTGAGAGCAAAGCTCAGCGCCACCAGAACGGCCACGACCCTGTTCTTCCGGGCCGGGGGGATGATGATGGCAAGGAACATGCCGTAGAGCGCGACGCTCAGAGCGCTGACGGCCCGCAGGGGCAGCAGGTTGCCTGCCACGATGCCCAGCGCGGTGCCCATGGCCCAGGCCGGTGCCGCCAGTGCGATGGCACCGTAGGTGTAAAACGGGTTCAGGTAGCCGGGCCGTGCGATGGTGATGCCGAACAGCTCATCGGTAACATCGTAGCCGATGATGAGCCGGTGGAAGAAGGGTGTGCCGGGGGCAAACCGCTGGGCCAGCGCGCAGCTCATCAGCAGATACCGCGCGTTGGCAATGAGGGTGATGATGGCCACTTCCACATAGGTAGCCCCGGCGGCAATGAGCGAAAACGCCGCATATTCTCCGGCGGAAGCATTGTTGAACAGGCTGGCAACAAACCCCTGGATGGGGGTCAGGCCCGCGTTGCGGGCCGCAATGCCCAGCGAAAAAGAGACGGCAAAATACCCCAGTGCGATGGGCACACCGTCCCGCATCCCTTCGCAGAACACCTTCCGGCTGAATGCGTAGGGCTTGACTGCAGTTTCCATTGAGTTCCAGACTCCTTTCCTACTTCAAGAAACGAAAACAATTATAGCACATCCGCCCGGCAAAGACAAAAGAAAATGCCTCAGCTTTTGGAAGGAAAGCTGAGGCATTTTCACAGAGAAGGGAGCTGTGGCTTATTCCACAACGTCTTCGAACTGGCTGTTGTACAGGTCTGCGTAGAAGCCGCCCTTTTCGATGAGCTGGTCATGGGTGCCCTGCTCGACGATGTCGCCGTCCCGCATCACAAGGATGAGGTCTGCGTCCCGGATGGTGGACAGGCGGTGGGCGATGACGAAGCTGGTACGGCCGCGCATCAGGTTGTCCATTGCGGTCTGGATGCGCTGTTCGGTGCGGGTATCCACGCTGCTGGTGGCCTCATCCAGGATCAGGATGCGGTTGTCGGCCAGGATGGCGCGGGCGATGGTGAGCAGCTGCTTCTGGCCCTGGCTGACGTTGGAAGCATCCTCGTTCAGCTCCATCTGGTAGCCGCCGGGCAGGGTGCGGATGAAGTGGTCTGCGTTGGCGGCTTTGGCAGCGGCGATGACTTCTTCGTCGGTGGCATCGAGGCGGCCGTACCGGATGTTCTCCATGATGGTGCCCTTGAACAGCCAGGTGTCCTGCAACACCATGCCGAAGCCCTCGCGCAGAGCGCTGCGGTCAAAGTCGCGCACATCGTGGCCGTTCAGGGTGATGGAACCGGAATCCACGTCGTAGAAGCGCATCAGCAGCTTGACCATGGTGGTCTTGCCCGCGCCGGTGGGGCCCACGATGGCGACCTTCTCGCCGGGGTTTACGGTGCAGCTGAAATTGTGGATGATGGTCTTTTCGGGCACATAGCCGAACCGGACGTGGTCAAAGGTGACCTGACCGTCGATGCAGGCGGGGTCTGCCCGGCGGGCCGGGTCGGCGAGCTGGGCTTCTTCCGGCTCGTTCAGGAACTCGAAGACGCGCTCCGCCGCAGCGGCCATGCTCTGCAGCATGTTCGACACCTGCGCGAGCTGCTGGATGGGCTGGGTGAAGTTCTTGACATACTGGATGAACGCCTGAATGTCGCCGATGGTGATGACGCCGTTGGCGGCAAACACGCTGCCGACGATGGCCACGGCTACATAGCCCAGATTGCCCACAAAGTTCATGATGGGCTGCATCAGGCCGGAGAGGAACTGGCTCTTCCAGGCGGATTCGAACAGCTTGTCGTTCGCGGTGTTGAAGTCGGCCAGCACAGCGGCTTCGCGGTTGAATGCCTTGATGACGTTGTGGCCGGAGTAGACTTCCTCCACCTGGCCGTTCACGACGCCCAGAGTGGCCTGCTGGGCCTTGAAGTATTTCTGGCTGAATTTGACCACCAGCAGCACCAGCGCCAGCGAAACGGGCAGGATGAGCAGGGCGATGAGGGTCATTCTGGGGCTGATGGAGAGCATCATGAGGAGCACACCGATCATGGTGGTCACACTGGTGATGAGCTGGGTGACGCTCTGGTTCAGGCTCTGGCCCAGAGTATCGACGTCGTTGGTGATGCGGGAGAGCACCTCGCCGACGGTGCGCTTCTCAAAGTAGGCGAGGGGCAGGCGGTCGATCTTCTCGCTGATCTGGCGGCGGAAGTCGTAGCACACCTTCTGCGAAAGGCCGGTCATCAGCCAGCCCTGAATGAAGCTGAATGCGGCCGAGCAGAGGTACATGGCCAGCAGGATGAGCAGAATTTTGCCGATGTAGCCAAAGTCGATGCTGCCAACGCCGCGCAGTCTGGCGATCCAGCCGGTGGCAAGGGCCGTGGTGGCCTTGGCCAGGATCTTCGGGCCTGCGATGTTGAAGATGGTGGAGAGGATGGCGAAAACGATGACGACGATGAGGGAGATCTTATAGGCGCCCATGGTCTTGAGCAGCTGCAGCAGCGTACCCTTGAAATCCTTGGCGCGTTCCGTCGTCTGGCGTCCGGGTCTCGGCATGTTACTTCTCCTCCTTTCCGGTGTTCAGGTCTTTCAGATCCAGCTCTTTCTGGCTCAGCTGGCTCCGCGCGATCTCCTGATATTCGGGGCAGGAGGCCATCAGCTGGGCGTGGGTGCCCCGGCCCACCAGACGGCCCTCATCGAGGACCAGGATCTGGTTGGCGTGGAGCACCGTGGAGATGCGCTGTGCCACGATGATGACGGTGGCGTCGCCGGTCTCCGCCTTCAGGGCACGGCGCAGGGTCACATCGGTCTTGTAGTCCAGGGCGGAGAAGCTGTCGTCAAACAGATAGATGCGCGGCGCTTTTGCAATGGCGCGCGCAATGGAAAGGCGCTGTTTCTGCCCGCCGGAGACGTTGGAGCCGCCCTGCGCGATGGGGCTGTCGTAGCCTTCGGGCTTGGCGTCGATGAACTCGGTGGCCTGTGCGATGGCAGCTGCTTTCTTCATGTCGGCGTCGGTGATCTGTTCGCCGCCGAACTTCAGGTTGCTTGCAATGCTGCCGCTGAACAAAATGCCCTTTTGAGGAACATAGCCCAGCAGGCTGTGCAGCGTCTCCTGCGGCATGTCGCGGACGTCGATCCCGTCCACGGTCACTTTGCCGCTGGTCACATCGTAAAAGCGGGGGATGAGGTTCAGCAGGGTGGATTTGCCGCAGCCGGTGGAACCGATGATGGCGGTCGTCTGGCCCGGCTCAGCGGTAAAGCTGATGTGCTCCAGCGCGTCGCTGTCGGCACCGGGGAAGCGGAAACTCACATCCTCGAATTGCACCACACCGTTCCAGTGGCTGCGCTCCCGCGCAGGCTGGGCGGCGGCTTCGTCGGGGTCGTGGATGGAAGCGGTGGTGCGGCACACTTCGTCGATGCGGTCTGCGGCCACACCGGCGCGGGGCAGCATCACGGCCACCATTGCCAGCATCAGGAAGGACATGACGATCTGCATTGTGTAGGTGATGAAGGCGATCATCTCGCCCACCTGCATGTTGCCGGCATCCATGGCCTTGCCGCCGAACCAGACGATGAGCAGGCTGGTGCCGTTCATGATAAGGGTCATAAAGGGCATCATGGCGACCATGGCGCGGTTGGTGAACAGCTGGGTGCCCATCAGCTCCTTGCTGGCCTTGTCAAAGCGCTCTTCCTCGAAGGTCTCGCGGCTGAACGCGCGCACCGGCATTACGCCGGTCAGGATCTCGCGGCTGACGAGGTTCAGCTTGTCCACAAGGGTCTGCATGATCTTGAATTTCGGCATCGCGATGTTCATCAGAAACACGATGAGGCAGAGCAGCAGGACCACGTCCAGCACGATGATCCAGGCAAGGCCGGTGTTGCCCTGCACGACATGGAGCACACCGCCGATGCCCAGGATGGGCGCATAGGACACCATGCGCAGCAGGATGACGCAGACGAACTGCACCTGCTGGATGTCGTTGGTGGTGCGGGTGATGAGGGAAGCAGTGGAGAAATTCTCGATCTCTGCGTTGGAGAAATGGATGACAGAGGAGAAGGTCTGCCGACGCAGGTCACGGCCGATGGCAGCCGACACGCGGGAAGCAATGAGGCCCACCAGAATGGCGACCGCCACCATCAGCAGCGTCAGACCCAGCATCTGCCCGCCCACTCGGAAGAGATACTGCATCTGGACGTCGTGCGCGACGCCCTGCGCCTCGTATTCCAGGCTGACCAGCAGGGTGGCCTGGCTGGCCATGCTGGAAAGGGTCGTCTCGTCGATCTGTGCCATTGCGCTGGCAAGCTGCTGCTGGATCATCTCGCGGGAGAAGCCCGGCATCTGTGCCATGGCCGCAAACTGGGCGCACACGGCGTCCAGATCGGTAGCAGTGGGGGCGATGGTCTCCGCTGCGGTATCCTCAGTGTTTTCCGAGGAGGCTGCGCTCTCAGCGGCCTCGCTGGAAGCAGCCGGATACTCCGAAAGGGGAACCATGCCCTGCGCGGGCATCCCGGTGCCATTGGCAGCCTGCGAAGCGGCCATATACAGCACGATGTCCGGCATGGTGACGATCTCTTCCAGAGAAGCACGTTCCTCGGCGGTCAGGTCAGCGCGGAGCTTCAGAACGCCGTCGTCCTGAATGTAATATCCGTAGGCGTTCCGGAAGGTCTCTGCGTCCTCTTCGCTCATCAAAAGCGACAGCGCATCCCGCGTGGAGGAGCGCAGGGTCTGGGGCAGGGGGCTTTCGATGCCGCCCTGCTGGATGCCGGTATCCACGATCTTGCTCGTGTAGTCCGGCAGGGAAAGGTCGCAGTACGCCTGCACGAACAGCAGGCCGATCACGACCAGGCAGGCGGCCCAGTGGCGGGCCAGCTGCTTGAAGATCTTACCCATTTTGATTGTCTCCCTTCGATTTGGTCTGGAATTCCGCATTTTCGGCCATCACCGCATCCAGCAGAACATCCTTCAGCTCCTGCAGCTGGGTCAGCTGCTGGGGCGTCAGGCGGCGCGCCACCCGGTCGAAATACCCGCTGAGGGCCAGCTCGCACTGGCGGCTGGAAGCAAGGCCTTTTTCGGTGACGTGCACCAGTGTCTTGCGGCGGTCGTTCGGGTCGGTGATGCGTTCGATCAGTCCATCCTGCTCCAGCTGGCGCAGCCACCGCGAAACGGCGGGCATCGGCTGCCGGACGGCAGCGGCCAGGTCGGAAACATAGATGTTTCCATCCGTTCCGTGCTGTTCAATGTTCGCCAGAACGCCTTCCAGCATCACGAAATGACACCGGGGGCACTCTTCCAGCGATGTCTTCATCCCGCGCTTGGTTTCGTCGCTCAGCTGGTGGATGTAGTGGAACAGCCCGAACAGCTCCGGGGCGTTTTCCTTCGGCATGGGGAACCTCCTTGTTTGTTATCTACTGCAAATATTTAACACTTGATAACTATTTGCATGCGATAATAATATACCCGCCTGCACCGGAATGCAAGCGGGCAAAGATGAACTTTTTGAAAATTCTGAAAAAACGACGTTCCAAAGGGAAAATGGTCACTCGTGGAGAGCGCGGTCATGTTTCAGCCCGTCACGCATTCCGTGAATGCGGCCCAGCCCGTAAGCCAGCAGGGCGGCGCACAACAGGTTGAGCCAGCCCAGGCGGCTGCTGGTGGCCCCGGTACAATTCGCAAGGCCAATCACGATATTTGCCATACAGAGCAGGAACAGCATTTTGCCGATTTTGTTCAGATGGGCGATGCGGGAGTCGATGTCGGAGAACATGTTGAACTCGCCCAGTTCCGCTTTGCGGCGGAAGTAGCCCCAGCGGAAGCAGCGGCCAACGGATTCGGCCCCAAGCTCCTCCATGAAATTTTCAAAATCAGAAGAGTTGTCCAGTGTTTCTACCCGGATGATGTATTCGCCCGGCTCGCATTTTTCGAAGGTGTAGGTGCAGAAGCCGCCACATGTCAGCGCCCAGCCCTCCTGTGCCATCTCGTTGAGCCAGCGTTCTTCTTTTTCAAATTCCCAGACCCAGAACCATTTGTGCAGGGTTTTCGTCTCGCTCATGCTTATTCCTCCTGTAAAATGTTGCGGCCATTGGTCACCAGTTCTTCCAGCCGGGACAACTCTCGCTTGAGTACCTCGAACCCGGAAGGGGTCAGCTGATATTCCTTCTTGCGACTCCCGCTTTCCATGGGCAGGGGAGAGATCCAGCCTTTTTCGCACAGTGCGTTCAAAGCACCGTACAAGGTCCCGGCGGCCAGCCGCACTCGCCCGCCGGAGAGCTGCTCGGTTTGCTGCATGATGCCGTAACCGTGTTGTGGGTGGTAGAGGGAAAGCAGGATGTAGTAAGTGGATTCCGTTAACGCCAGATTTTCCATTGTATCGCCTCACTTTGTATCGCCATACGATATATCGTAATTGCATTATATCGCGAGGCGATACATCTGTCAAGAGGAGAAAACAAAAAAGCTCTCCCAAACGGGAGAGCAAATGCAGAGCGCTGACAGCTCCGGGAGATCAGCCCTTTTTGAACAGCTTATTGTCCACCCAGATGCAGACGCAGGCACCGAGGATGGAGATGACAAAGGAGCTGAAGCTCCCGGTCGCGTGGATGCCGACCAGGCCGAACAGAAACTCGCCGACAAAGCTGCCCAGCACACCCAGGACGGCGTTGCGGGCAAACGATGTCTCGGTGCCCATAAAGCGGCCTGCGATGTACCCGGCCAGTGCACCCACCAGTACGCCGATGACCAGCGAGGCCAGCAGCCCCACAAGGGAGAACAGGCCCATCAGGCAGCCGACCAAAGCGCAGATGAGCGCGATGACGATCAGAATCGAGAGTGTGATCATAATGAGACCTCCTATTTGGTTTGTGCAGCTGCCTGCTCTGCTGCATACCGGCAGACATCCTTCAGGCAGCACCGTTCACATTCGGGTTTGCGGGCATTGCAGACGGCCCGGCCGTGCATGACGAACCGATGGCACAGGTCGCTGCCCTCTTCGGGCGGGATGATCTTCCACAGTGCCATTTCCACCTTCTGCGGTTCTTTGATGCCGTCCACCAGGCCGATCTTATTGCACAGGCGGATGCAGTGGGTGTCCGTCACGATGGCAGGCTTGCCGAACACATCGCCCATGATAAGATTCGCGCTCTTCCGGCCCACGCCGGGCAGCGCCAGCAGCTCTTCAAAGGTGGTGGGCACCTTGCAGTCGTACCGGTCACGCAGCATCCGCATACAGGCCGAGATATCCCGCGCCTTGCTGCGGCCCAGCCCGCACGGTTTGACGATGGCTTCGATGTCCTCCGGCTCGGCAGCTGCCAGCGACGCCACATCGGGGTATTTTGCAAACAGGTCCTGCACGACGATGTTCACCCGCGCGTCGGTGCACTGTGCAGCCAGCCGCACACTGACCAGCAGCTGCCAGGCGTGGTCGTAGTCCAACGTGCAGCCTGCGTCCGGGTATTCCTGTTTCAATCGGTCAATGACCGTGCGCGCCAGCGCTTTTTTTGCGGAAAGGTCTTCCGCCGGGGAAGCTTTGCGCATGAGATCGCCTCGTTTCACATAAGGATAGCCTGATGATACCATGTTTCGACGGGTTTGTAAATAAATTTTGCGATATCGGGGCAGGCCCCTGCCAAAGAAGCGCTTGTCCTCAGCGGGGAAATGCGGTATACTATGATAAACAGGAAATTGTCTCAGATGAGCAAAGAGGAGGAACGACCGATGAACGAACCGCTGGCGCAGCGTCTGCGCCCCAAAACACTGGCCGAGGTCTGTGGGCAGCAGCATCTGCTGGCACCGGGGCGGGTGTTCCGCCGCACCATTGAGAGCGGAAAGATCCCCAACATGATCTTCTACGGCCCCTCCGGCACCGGCAAGACCACTGTGGCCCGCATCATTGCCGAAAACAGCGGGATGACCCTCCACAAGCTCAACGGCACCTCCTGCGGCACCGGCGACATCAAGGCGGTCCTCAAGGACATCGGCACACTGGCCGGGGCAGGGGGCATCCTGCTCTACCTCGACGAGATCCAGTACCTGAACAAAAAGCAGCAGCAGAGCCTGTTGGAGTGCATCGAGGACGGCAGCGTCACCCTCATCGCATCCACCACCGAAAACCCCTACTTCTACATCTATAATGCGCTGCTGTCCCGCTGCACGGTGTTCGAGTTCCGGTCACTGGCGGCGGCGGATGTGGAGCAGGGCCTGCACAACGCGCTGGAAAAGCTCTCGGCATCGGAGGGCATCCCGGTCACAATGGACCCAGACGCCTGCACGTACCTTGCCGAGAGTGCCGGCGGCGACCTGCGCAAGGCGCTGGGCTGCCTCGATTTTGCCGTTACCGCCGCGCCGCAGGATGAGCAAGGCAAGCATATTTCCCTTGAAATGATCCGGCAGGTCACCCGCCGCACCGCCATGCGGTACGACCGGGACGGCGATGACCATTACGACATCGTGTCCGCCTACCAGAAATCCATGCGCGGCTCCGACCCGGACGCAGCGCTCCACTATCTGGCCCGCCTGCTGGAAGCAGGGGACCTGCCCTCGGCCTGCCGCCGCCTGATGGTCTGTGCCTGCGAGGATGTGGGCCTTGCCTACCCGCAGATCATCCCAATCGTCAAGGCGGCCATCGACGCGGCCAACATGGTGGGCCTGCCGGAAGCCCGGCTCCCACTGGCGGATGCAGTCATTCTGGTGGCTACCAGCCCCAAATCCAACAGCGCCCACGATGCGATCAATGCCGCCATCGCGGATGTGCAGGCCGGGCGCACCGGGCCGATCCCGCGCCAGCTGCAGAACAAGCACTTTGACGGCGAGGATGCTCTTGTTAAGGGGCAGAACTACAAATACGCCCACGACTACCCGAACCACTGGGTCGAGCAGCAATACCTGCCCGATGTGCTCAGGGATGTCCGGTACTACACCTTTGGGGAAAACAAAAACGAACAGGCGACCCGCGCCTACTGGGCCCGCATCAAGGGCGAAGACAAAGTATAAAAACCACAACAGGAGGAACTTATGCGTTATTCCAAGCAGCGCGAGCTGGTTTTGCGGAAGGTGGAAGAACTCTGCGACCACCCCACCGCGGAAGAGATTTTTGACAAAGCTGCACCGGAGTGCCCCGGCCTGAGCCTCGGCACGGTCTACCGCAACCTGAACAGTCTGGTGGAGGCGGGCCGGGTGCGCCGCGTCTCCATCCCCGGCAAGGCCGACCGGTTCGACCACACCCTGTGCTGGCACAGCCACCTTTACTGCAACGCCTGCGGCAGCGTCGTGGACGCCGATGTGGACGAAAAGCAGGTGATGAAGCTGGTCCGCAGCCAGAAGGGCGTCGTGCAGGACTGCGCGGTGGTCCTGTTCGGCCTGTGCGAGGCCTGCGCCCAAAAGCAGGCCGAAGCCTCCGTCTGAACCGAAAAATTCGCACTTCCTACTTGCCCTGCGGCGCAAAACAGGGTATACTAAAAGGAGCTTTCTGAAAATATCGAACCGAAGGATGGTTTCATCATTGGAGTACATTGCATTTGAACACAACGCCACCGCTGCCGAGCTGGTGCGCAAGACATACGACACCCCGCCGCTGGCCTTCGTCCACAGCTACGGCTGCCAGCAGAACGTCAACGACGGCGAGCGCATCAAGGGTGTGCTGGTGGATATCGGCTACGGCCTGTGCGACAAACCCGAAGACGCCGACCTCATCCTCTTTAACACCTGCGCCGTCCGCGAGCACGCCGAGCAGCGCGTTTTCGGCAATGTGGGCGCGCTCAAGGGCCTGAAGGAGAAAAAGCCCGGCCTGATGATCGGCCTGTGCGGCTGCATGGCCAATCAGAAGCATGTGGTGGAAAAGCTGCGCCAGAGCTACCCGTATGTGGACCTCGTCTTCGGCGTGGACGGCATCGACACCCTGCCGCAGCTCATTGCGCAGAAGCTGCAAAAGCACAAGCGGGTCCTTCTGGAACCTGCCCAGCGCCCCGTCATCGTGGAGAACATCCCCATCCGGCGCGAGAGCGAGTTCCGCGCCTGGCTGCCCATCATGTACGGCTGCGACAACTTCTGCACCTACTGCATCGTGCCCTATGTCCGCGGCCGCGAAAAGAGCCGCAAGCCCGGCGATATCCTGGCCGAATTCCGGGGCCTTGTGGAAGCGGGCTACAAGGAGATCACCCTGCTGGGCCAGAATGTCAACAGCTACGGCAAGGGCCTGGAAGAGAAGGTGGATTTTTCCGACCTGCTCAACCTGCTCTGCTCGGTGCCCGGCGATTATCAGATCCGCTTCATGACCAGCCACCCGAAGGACGCCAGCCATAAGCTCATTGACACCATCGCCGCGCAGCCGCACCTGTGCAAGCACCTGCATCTGCCGGTGCAGTGCGGCTCGGACCGAATGCTGGCCCAGATGAACCGCCGTTACACCGTTGCGCAGTACCTCGAACTCATCGAGTATGCCCGCAGGACTGTGCCCGGCATCACCTTCTCCAGCGACATCATCATCGGCTTCCCCGGTGAGACGGAGGAGGATTTCCAGGGTACCCTCGACCTGATCCGGAAGGTCGGTTACATGCAGCTGTTCACCTTCATCTACTCCAAGCGCACCGGGACCAAGGCGGCAGAAATGCCCGACCCCACCCCCCGCAAGGAAAAGACCGACCGGATGAGCCGCCTGCTGAAGATCCAGGACGAGATCGCCATGGGCCTCGTCAAAGCACAGGTGGGCCAGACCGTCCGCGTCCTCGTGGAGAGCTTTGGCCGCAGCGAGGGCACCCTCTCCGGCCGGTTGGACAACAACCTGACCGTCGAGTTCGCCGCCGACCCCGGCTGGATGGGCCGGTATGCCCATGTGCACCTCACCGGTGCCCGCGCCACCGTCCTGCTGGGCGAGCTGGCAGATTGACCAGGATTTCCCGGAGCGGAACGGCTCCATCAAACAAAAAGAACACTAAAGGAGATTATTCTTATGGATTGCATCGACCTCTTTAAGCGTGCCGCCATGGCACTGCAGACCGACCCCCGCTATCTGGCCCTCGACCAGGCCCGCAAGCTCAACGACAACGATGAGGAGCTACAGAACATGATCGGCGAGTTCAACCTTGCCCGCATGGACCTGAACAACGAGATCGGCAAGAGCGAGCGCAGCGATGCGCGCATCTCCGAGCTGAACGAGAAGGTCAACGATCTGTACGGCAAGATCATGGCCGATGAGGGCATGGTGGCCTACAACGAGGCCAAGAAGGACTGCGAGAACCTCGTCAACTATATCGACGCCATCATCAACACCGCGATGAACGGCGGCGACCCCATGACCGTGCAGGAACCCAGCGCGTCCTGCACCGGCAGCTGCTCCACCTGCGGCGGCTGCCACTGAGCACATGTGAAACGGAAAACGCGGCTGCGCTTTGCAGGCCGCGTTTTCCTTGCAAAAGCGGTTACTCCCTGCAAACCAGAGCAGACGGCCTCTCGCACACAGGCCGGTTTTCCCGGCATGATGTTTCAAAACTGCGCTCAAACAGGGATTCAATGCAAGAAAGGTGGACTACCATGGCGGAACTGTCGCCCATGATGCAGCAATATCTGGAAATCAAAAAACAACACAAGGACGAGATTCTGTTCTACCGCATCGGCGACTTTTACGAGATGTTCTTCGACGATGCCCGGACGGCCTCGCGGGAGCTGGACCTGACGCTGACCGGAAAGCAGTGCGGTCAGGAGGAGCGCGCCCCCATGTGCGGGGTGCCCTTCCACAGCTACGAAGGCTATGTGGCCCGGCTCATCGCCAAAGGCTACAAGGTCGCCATCTGTGAGCAGGTGGAAGACCCCGCCAAGGCCAAGGGCCTCGTCAAGCGGGATATCATCCGTGTGGTCACGCCCGGCACCATCATCGAGAGCAGTATGCTCCAGGATGATAAAAACAACTACATCGCGAGCATTTTCATCAAGGGGAACACGGCGGGCCTCTGCTTTGCCGATGTTTCCACCGGCACGGCCCACATCACGGAACTCCGGCAGGAAAAGGTCGTCCCGGCTGTCATCACCGAGCTGTGCCGCTACCACCCCAGCGAGGTGCTGATGAACCCCAACACCCTCGACTGCCGGGAGCTGACCACCTACCTGAAGAAAAATATGCAGTGCTCCGTCGAACTTGTCGAAGAGGAGCGCTATGCGCCTGGCCTTGTGGCCATCGCGCTGGAAAATCAGTTCGGCCGCGACTGGCCCGCGAAGACCGGCATCGACGAAAAGGGCAACGTCCGCTTTGCCATGGCGGCGTTGCTGGAATATCTGCACGACACCCAGATCAAGGGCGTCGAACGCCTGAAGACCGTCATCTGCTACAACAAGGCGCAGTTCATGCGGCTGTCGCCGGTCACACGGGCCAATCTGGAACTGACCGAAACGCTGCGCGGCCGCGAGAAGCGGGGCACCCTGCTCTGGGTGCTGGACAAGACCAGCACCGCCATGGGCAAGCGGATGCTCCGCAGCTGGATCGAACAGCCGCTCGTTTCCAGCGGCATTATCAACCGCCGCCTGAACGAGGTGGAAAGTCTGGTCAACCAGACCGTCCAGCGCGGCGACCTCATGGAAGAGCTGCACTACATCTCCGATCTGGAGCGGATGATGACCCGCACCGTCTACGGCTCGGCCACGCCGAAGGAGATCTACGCCATGGCCCAGACCTGCGACCGCCTGCCGGGGCTGCGTCGGCAGGCCGAAAGCTGCAATTGCCCGGAGCTGGCCGAACTGGCGGCGCAGATCGACCCGCTGACCGACATCAAGGAAAAGATCTACGCGGCGGTCAGCCCGGACGCACCGTCTACCTTAAAGGATGGCGGTGTCATCGCCAAGGGCTACCACACCGAGGTGGACGAGCTGCGTTCCATCCGCGATAACACCAAGGGCATCCTGGCCCAGCTGGAGACCCGCCTGCGGCAGGAGACCGGCATCCCCAAGCTGAAGATCGGCTACAACCACGTCTTTGGCTACTTCATCGAGGTCAGCAACAGCTACAAAAATCTGGTGCCGGAGACCTACATCCGCAAGCAGACGCTCACCAGCGGCGAGCGCTACATCACCCAGGAACTCAAGGAGCTGGAAAGCAAGATCCTCGGTGCCCACGAGCGTCTCATCGCGCTGGAACACCGCCTTTTTGCTGAGCTGCTGGAGACCATCAGCGCCCAGCTGGACCGCATCCAGCGGACGGCCAATGCCGTCGCCGAGCTGGATGTGCTGGCGGCGCTGGCGCAGGTGGCGGCCGAGAACAACTACTGCCGCCCCGTTGTGGACGACGGCGACGAGCTGACCATTGTGGAAGGCCGTCATCCGGTGGTCGAGCAGATGCTCAAGGGCAGCCTGTTCGTGCCAAACGATACCACCCTCAACTGCTCCACCGACCGCTGCCTCATCATCACCGGCCCTAACATGGCCGGTAAATCGACCTACATGCGTCAAAATGCCCTCATTGCGCTGATGGCGCAGATCGGCTCCTTCGTCCCGGCCAAAGAATGCCATGTGGGCGTTGTGGACGCCATCTTCACCCGCATCGGTGCATCGGATGACCTGTCGGCTGGGCAGTCCACCTTCATGGTGGAGATGACCGAGGTGGCCGAGATCCTGAAGAATGCCACCACAAAGAGTCTGGTCATTCTGGATGAGATCGGCCGCGGCACGTCCACATTTGACGGCATGAGCATTGCCCGCGCCGTGGTCGAGCACATCTCCGACCCGGCCAAGGGGCTTGGCTGCAAGACGCTGTTTGCCACCCACTACCACGAACTGACCGACCTCGAAGGCATTCTGGAGGGCGTGAAGAACTACAACATCGCGGTCAAAAAGCGCGGCGAAGATATCACGTTCCTTCGCCGGATCGTCCGCGGCCCGGCCGATGACAGCTACGGCATCGAGGTGGCAAAGCTGGCCGGTCTGCCCGGCACCGTGACCCGCCGCGCCCACGAGGTACTGCGGGCACTGGAAGCCAGCGCCCCCAAGAACAACGTCGAACAGATGGATTTCGACGCCCTGCAGGAGTACAATTCTCCGGCCGTGCCCAGCGAAGTGCTGGAAAAGCTGGAAGCCCTCGATGTGGAGACGCTGACCCCCATCGAAGCGCTGAACTTCCTGTACGAGCTCAAGAAGACCCTGAAGGGCAGCCTGAACGGCTGAAACTGACGCAATACCAACGAAAAGGGGAGGGAACCTATGGCAGTCATCCATGTTTTGGACAAACACACCGCAGAGCTGATCGCCGCCGGTGAGGTCGTCGAGCGGCCGGCTTCGGTGGTCAAAGAGCTGCTCGAAAACGCCATCGACGCCGGTGCCGCCCAGATCACGGTGAGCATCGAGTCCGGCGGCGTCAAGTTGATCGAGATCAGCGACAACGGCACCGGCATCGAAGCCGCTTACATCCCCACGGCGTTCATCCGCCATGCCACCAGCAAGATCCAGACCGAGGAGGACCTGAACCATATCCACACCCTCGGCTTCCGGGGCGAAGCACTGGCCTCCATCGCCAGTGTGGCGCGGGTGGAGGTGCTGACCCGGACCGAAGCGGACGAATGCGCCTCGGTCTACCGCATCGAGGGCGGGGAAGCCTATCCCATCGAACCCGGTGCCCGCAGCGTGGGAACCACCATCCGGGTGAAGGACCTGTTCTACAACACGCCCGCCCGGATGAAGTTCCTGAAAAAGGATTCCAGCGAGGGTACCTTTGTGGCGGATACCGTCGCCCATGTGGCCCTGAGCCACCCGGAGGTCAGCTTCAAGTTCATCCGTGAGGGGAAATTGCAGTACGTCACCCCCGGCGACGGTCAGCTGCGCAGTGCAGCGTATGCCGTGCTGGGCCGGGAGTTCAGCCGGGACCTCATCGAGCTGGACAACCGCGAGGGTGTCTACCGGGTGTGGGGCCTCATCACCCAGCCCAGAAGCTGCCGTGCCAGCCGGAGTATGCAGTATTTCTATATCAATGGGCGCTATGTCCGCAACCGCACCATGATGGCGGGCATGGAAATGGCGTTCAAGGGCACCACGATGCAGGGCAAGTTCCCTGGAGGAATCTTGCTTCTGGAAATGCCGTCGGACCTGGTGGATGTCAACGTGCACCCGGCCAAAACGGAAGTCCGCTTCGCCCGCGAGAATGATATTTTCGACCTCGTGTACCACGCCACCAAGCTGGCGTTGGCTCAACCGGGCACCGGTGAGCGGCTGTTCGCCTTCGAGGAGCCCAAAAACGAGAAGAACAACGAAAAATCCAACATTTTAGAAAAAAACGAAAATCCGAGTGAAAATGCTGTAAAGAAAAATAACTTTACAGGGCTTGCTGCCGTCATTCCGGGGCAGGCGGAGCCGGGCACATTGGAACAGCACCCCAAAACTGCCCCTTCCGTGGCATCTGCTGCACCGGCGGTCTCGGCTCCGACTGTGCCCACCCGGCCCGTCCGCCCGACAGCGGCAGAAGCGGACATCCTGCCGGGGCCGTCTACGGCATCCCCAAGCGAGCACAGCTGGACAACGGTTGCACCTTCGGCTCCCCTGAATCCGGATGTCAGCCTGCACAGCCCGAAGCGGCCGGAAGAGGAGACTGACCATTCCGAACCGGTTGTGCCGCGTTTCCGTGCAGCATCCAGCGAGGCCCAGCTCGACATCGAGCCGGACGCAGACGACCTGCCCGGAGCACAGGACCACATGGCAGCATGGGACCCGGCCCCGCAGCCCAAAACGGCAGAGCCGGAACCCGCTGCGGCCGGACCCGCCGAAACGGAAGAGGCGTCGGCCCCCGCCGGGACGCCCGAACAGATGGGCTTTGATCTTCAGGAGGGGCCGGAGCCGCTCCGCTATGTGGGCGAACTTTTCCGCACCTACATCCTCGCAGAGCGGGGGGACGAGGTGTGCATCATTGATAAACACGCGGCCCACGAGCGCCAGCTCTTTGAAAAGCTGGCCGCGTCCTACGGCGATGTGCCCAGCCAGCTGCTGCTGGAACCGGTGGTGGTGGAGCTCTCGGCCGAGGAGAAGACGGCGCTGCTGGCCAACATCGACCTGCTGGAACGTGCCGGGCTGGAGATCGACGACTTTGGCGGCAATTCGGTCTTTCTGCGCGCGGTCCCTGCCGATGTGGAGCAGGGCAGCGCCGAAGACCTTCTCGTGGAGCTGGCGGCGAAGCTGGCCCACGGCAGCCGCGACGCCCTGAGCGAAAAGACCGAGTGGGTGCTCCACTCCATCTCCTGCCGTGCAGCCATCAAGGCGGGGGACCACACCTCCCCGCAGGAGCTTATGGCGCTGGCCGAGAAGATCCTGTCCGGTGAAGTGCCGCCCTTCTGCCCGCATGGCCGTCCCTGCGTCCTCAAATTGACCCGAAAGGAGCTGGAAAAGCAGTTTGGCCGAATCGTTTGAGAAAAAACACCCGGTCCTCGCTGTGGTCGGCCCGACCGCGACTGGCAAGACCGCGCTGGGCGTTGCGCTGGCCGAGCAGTTCGGCGGTGAGATCATCAGTGCGGATTCGATGCAGATCTACAAAGGCCTCGATGTCGGCACCGCCAAGGTGACGCCGGAAGAGACCCACGGCATCCCGCACCATGCTGTCGATTTTCTGGAGCCGGACCAGACCTTCAGCGTGGCGGATTTCACTGCGCTGGCCGGAACGCTGGAAGCCGACCTCTCCGCCCGCGGAAAGCTGCCCATCCTGGTGGGCGGCACCGGGCTGTACGTTCAGAGCTTTCTCTATGGTGTCCGCTTCACGGCCGAAAAAGCTCCGGACGGCCTGCGGGAGCAGCTGGCGGCAGAGCTGGCCGAAAAAGGCCCGGCTGCCCTGTACGAAGAGCTGAAACAGGTGGACCCCGAAGCCGCTGCCGCCATCCACCCGAACAATCAGGTGCGGGTGCTGCGGGCGCTGGAACACTACCGCGCTACCGGCCGACGCCTCAGCGAACAGAAGGCGGCATCGCTCCCACCGGAGCGGCCCTACCGCGCACTGGTGCTGGGGCTGGACTTCCCGGAGCGCGCCCAGCTCTACCGCCGCATCGACCTGAGGGTGGACCGGATGATGGACGCGGGCCTTCTGGCCGAAGCCGAAACCGTGTTTGCAAACCGGGCCCGCTTCAAAACGGCAGCGCAGGCCATTGGCTATAAGGAATTCTTTCCCTATTTTATGGGGGAGTCGGAACTGACGCCCTGCGTGGAGAAGCTCAAGCAGGCTTCCCGCAACTATGCCAAGCGTCAGCTGACCTGGTTCCGCCACATGGACGGCGTGGTCTGGCTGGACGCAGCGGCACCGGACCTCAAGGCCCGCGCTGCCGCACTGACGCAGGAATTTATCACGAAAGGATGAGCAGAATGCAGGAAGAGAAGGAAAAACGTGAGCTGCCCGGCGCACTGAAGACGCTGGCAGGCGTTGCCATCGTCTTTTTGCTGCTGGCGGCCGTATATGTCTTCTATCAGGCCATGCAGGTGCTGTTCCCACCCAACACCTACGAAACGGCCCTTCTGGCCACAGTAGAAGACACGGTGGATGCCGAGGGCGTGCTGCTGTTCAACGAAAGCTATGTGGCCGGGGACGGTACGCTGGGCTACCTTGTGGCCGATGGCGAGCGCGTCTCGGCGGGCACTGCGGTGGCGGAAGTCTACAGCGATGCTTCCCAGGCCGGTCTGCGCCAGCAGCTGACCCAGATCAACGACCAGATCGACCTGCTGCAAAAATCGCAGAACACCACCTCGGCGCAGATGGAGTCCCTGCGCAAAGACCGCTCGGCGGCGCTGTACGATCTGATGGATGCGCTGGATGCCTCCGACTATGAAGACACCGACGCCCAGACGGAGGACTATCTGCTGGCCCAGAACAAGCTCTGGATCATCACCGGTGAGGTCTCCACCTTCTCGGACCAGATCGCCGCGCTGGTGCAGCAGGCGTCCAATGTGCAGGCCCAGCTGGGCAGCCCCACCCAGATCACCGCCCCGCAGACGGGCTATTTTATCCGTTCGGCCAGTTCCGGGCGGCTCAATGCCGGCATGGAGGACATCCTTGCACTGGGTGCTGCGGATCTGAAAGCCTACATCGAGTCCTCCCCGGAGATCAAACTGGACGGTTGCGCGGGCAAGATCGTCTCCGGCTTCACCTGGTACTACGCGGGCATCTGCTCGGCCAAACAGGGCGAAAAGCTGCTGGGCTCGGACGGAAAACCGCGGAAGACCTCGGTGGAGATCCGCTTCCCCGGCCAGGCGGAAACACCCCTCAAGGCCACCGTGCAGGAAGTGAACATCGACACCGAGAACGACATGACCCGCTTCGTCCTCTCGTGCGAGGTCATCAACGGCGACGTGCTGCGGCTGAACCGGGCCAATGCGCAGGTCATCGTGGGGCAGAGCACCGGCCTGCGGGTGCCGCAGGCGGCGGTCCATTACCTCAAAGAGGATGGCTCCGAGGCCGAGGGTCAGGGCGAGAACTACATCCCCGGCGTCTACGTCAAGTACGGCAACCTGGCCCGCTTCTGCAAGATCGACCCCGTGGACGACCAGCACCCCCAGGTGCTGGATGGCGATTATCTCATCGTTTTGCCCAGCGGAACGGCCGGTTCGATCAGTCAGGTTCGCCTTTATGACGAGATTATCGTCTCCGGACAAAATTTGTATGACGGAAAACTTTTGTAGTTATTGACATCTGCAGCAAAAAATCCGATAATAGTAGAAGCTATTTGCATCTCTTTGCAAAATCAGCCAGGCAGCGCAAGCCGCCCGAATGAAAGGAGCAGTTTCTATGTCTTTTGTGGATAGTCTGAAGAAGGGGCTTTTCGGCAGCGAGGACGAGTACGACGATCAGTACATCGACGACGGCCCCCAGATGGTGAACAACAACAACGGTCTGGGCGTCGGGGCAGACGAAGAGGATGAGGAGCCCGCAGAGGGCACCCCCAGAAAGAACAAGGTGGTCAACATCCACGCGACCACCCAGCTCAAGGTCGTTCTGGTCAAGCCGGAGCGCTTTGAGGATGCCAGCACCATCGCCGACCACCTGAACAACAAGCGCACCGTGGTCCTGAACCTGGAGTCTACCAACAAGGAAGTTTCCCGTCGCCTGGTCGATTTCCTCTCCGGCGTCGCCTACGCCAACAACGGCCAGATCAAGCGCGTGGCAAACAGCACCTTCATCATCACCCCCTACAACGTGGATATCATGGGCGATCTGCTGGACGAGCTGGAGAACAATGGCGCGTTCTATTGATCCTGCCCCCAAAGCCGTGCGGGGCTTCGTCCCCGCCCGCAGCGATGAAGAGCGCTATCTGATGCGGCACATCGAGGATCTGGCCCGCACGGCGGAGAGCCGCGGCATCCCGCGCTATTCCGCCTTTCTGAGTGACCGGGAGCAGGATCTTGCCAGAGCAGCGCTCAACCGCGCCGCCGTCCCGGAAAATGCGTATCATTTCGAGGGCGGCTGGCCCGGTGCAGAGCGCCGGCTCCTCTGCCTGGAGCCGGAGGGCAGCTGGCCGGACAGCCCGCTGTGCTGCGTCCGGCTCACCTGCCGGGTGCAGGCCGGGGCTGCTCTTCCGGCACACAAGGATTACCTCGGCAGCCTGATGGGGCTGGAATTGCGGCGGGAGGCGCTGGGCGACATCGTCCTGCCCTCCGATGCGCCGGGCACGGCCTATGTCTTTGCGCTGGAACCGGCGGCGCAGCTCATCTGTCAGGAACTGCTGCAGGCGGGCCGGGTGGAGGTCACGATTCAGCTTCTGCCGCTGGAAGAGCTTCCGGAGTTCCCGCAGGCGGAGCGGACGCTGCAAACGGCGACCGTTTCTTCCCTGCGGCTGGATGCGGTGCTGGCAGCCATGCTCCACTGCAGCCGCAGCATGGCAGCGGAGCTCATCACGGCAGGCCGGGTGGAGATCAACCACCTTCCGGTGGAGAGCGTCCACGCCCCGGTGTATGAGGGCGATGTCTTCACCGTGCGGGGCAAGGGCCGCTTTGGTCTGACGGCACTGCCCGGAAAAAGCAGAAAAGACCGGGCGATCATCGAGTTTTTTCAATATTAAATGAATTTGGGAGGAAACTACTATGCTGACCTCGCAGGACGTGCGCAGCGTCCAATTTGAAAAAAACCTCCGCGGCTATCGCACCGAAGAGGTGGACCGTTTCCTGGATAAGGTCGAGGAGCAGCTCCGGCAGGACGATGCCCTGGCCGAGGAGCTGCGCAAGCAGATCGCAGACCTGACAGCGGAAAACCAGCGTCTCCACGAAGAGATGAAGAACTACGAGGCGGACGGCGACATGCTCAAGAGTGCGCTCATCAATGCACAGCGCATGGGCGAGAACGTCATCCGCGAAGCAAACCAGAAGTCGGAAGAGATCCTGCACCGTGCAAATCTGCGCGGGGATGATATTATCCGCGATGCCAATGAGCTGCTCCAGAAGGCCAGTGACCGCGCGGATGAGATCATCAACGAAGCAAACGATAAAAAGCTGGCAGAGGAGCGCGAGTATGACCGCGTCCGTCTGGAAGTCACCCGTTTCAAGTCCGACGTGCTCAACCTGTACCGCAGCCATGTCGAGTCTCTGAGCCGCCTGCCGGAGTTCCAGAAGGAGGAGCCGGAGGCTGCCGAGCCCGCTGTGGAGGAAAAAGCAGAGGAGACCACTGCTGCGGCCTTGACCGAGGAGATCGAGCAGGCACAGCCGGAGACCGATGCAGCCCCTGCGGACGAGGAAACCGCAGAGGACGACAAGAGCGAGGATTTCTGGTCCAAGGATGAGAGCCAGCTCAAGATCAAGCTGGACCCGTCTCAGGCACCCGTTGGCGCAGAGGAAGAGGAAGAACCGGCAGAGCCGGATTATGCCGCTTTCAAGGGCGTCAAATTCAGCGAGTGACCGGAGCGTTTCAATAAATTAGAGGAGTGTGTAACCATTGGCTAAGAATAAGTCTCAGTACGACAGTACGTTGAATCTGCCCAAGACGCTGTTCGAGATGCGCGCAGGCCTGCCCAAAAAGGAGCCTGTCATGCTCAAGGACTGGGAAGACAACGACCTGTACAATCAGCTCATCAAGCACAACGACGGCAAGCCCAAGTTCGTTCTGCACGACGGCCCTCCGTATGCAAACGGCAACATCCACATGGGCACCGCGCTGAACAAGATCATCAAGGATATCATCATCCGCGACAAGAACATGGAGGGCTTCCAGGCTCCCTATGTGCCCGGCTTTGATACCCACGGCCTGCCCATTGAGCTGAAGGCGCTGTCCTCCGTCGGCGAGAAGAAGAAGGATATCTCCAAGCTGGAGCTGCGCCAGATCTGCGAAAAGTTCGCCACCGAGCACATCGACATCATGAGCGACCAGTTCAAGCGTCTGGGCGTCATCGGCGACTTTGAGCACCCCTACCTGACCCTGAAGCCGGAGTTTGAGGCCCGCCAGATCGAGATCTTCGGTGAGATGGCAAAGAAGGGCTACATCTACAAGGGCCTGAAGCCCGTTTACTGGTGCCCCGACTGCCGCACCGCTCTGGCTGAGGCCGAGATCGAGTACGGCGAGGACGACTGCGATTCCATCTTCGTCCGCTTCCATGTCACCCAGGACCCCAACGGTGTGCTGGCAAAGCACGGCATCCCGATGGACAAGACCTACTTTGTGATCTGGACCACCACCACCTGGACCCTGCCCGCCAACGAGGCCATCTGCTTGAACGGCCAGTTCGAGTATTCCTTTGTCAAGATCGGCGAGGAGTACCACATCATGGCCACCGAGCTGGTCAAGAGCGTCATGGATGCCTGCCACATCACCGACTATGAGGTCGTGGGCGAGCCGGTCAGCGGCGCAGAGTTCGAGCTCATGCGCTACCAGCACGTCTACCTGCCCAAGGAGGGCTGGGTCATCCTGGGCGACCACGTCACGCTGGAGAGCGGTTCCGGCTGCGTCCACACCGCAGGCGGCCACGGCGTCGATGACTTCAACGTCTGCCAGAAGTATCCGCAGGTGCCTATCACTGTCCCCGTGGACGACGGCGGCTATCTGACCGACCTGGCCGGCAAGTACGCAGGCCAGCGTGTCTGGGCAGCCAATAAGACCATCCTGGCCGACCTCACCGCGTCCGGTGCCGTCATGGGTCAGGTGCACATCAAGCATCAGTACCCGCACTGCTGGCGCTGCCATCACCCCATCATCTTCCGCGCCACGGAGCAGTGGTTCTGCTCGGTCGCAAAGTTCCGTGAGGATGTCTACAAGGCCATCGACACCGTGCAGTGGATGCCCGACTGGGGCCACGACCGCATGAAGGGCATGGTCCGCGACCGCAACGACTGGTGCATCAGCCGTCAGCGCACCTGGGGTGTGCCCATCCCGGCCTTCTACTGCAAGAAGTGCGGTGCTTACCACATCACTGACGCCACCATCAAGGCCGTCAGCGAGCTGTTCCGCAAGGAAGGCTCCGATGCGTGGTACAAGTACGAAGCTGAGCAGATCATCCCCGCAGGCGAAGTCTGCGAGAAGTGCGGCGCTTCCGAGTGGACCAAGGACACCGACATCATGGACGTCTGGTTCGATTCCGGCTCCACCCATGCAGCCGTTCTGGAAGAGCGCCCGGAGCTGCACTTCCCGGCTGATATGTATATGGAGGGCGGCGACCAGTTCCGCGGCTGGTTCCAGTCCAGCCTGTTGACCAGCGTTGCAAGCAAGGGCTGCGCCCCCTACAAGTCCGTTCTGTGCCACGGCTGGGTCGTGGACGAGCAGGGCAAGCAGATGCACAAGAGCGCCGGCAACGGCGTGGAGCCCAGCGAGATCATCAAGGACTACGGCGCTGATATCATCCGCCTGTGGGTCGCTTCTTCCGACTACACCGTCGATGTGCGCGCCGGTAAGAACATCTTCAAGCAGCTGAGCGAGGCTTACCGCAAGATCCGCAACACCGCCCGCTTCATCCTGGGCAACCTGGACGGCTTCGACCCCAACACCGACTGCGTCACCGATGACCAGCTGCAGGAGATCGACCGCTGGGCACTGGCTGCGCTGGACGACCTGATCGTCAACGCACACGCCGGTTATGCGGTCTACGACTTCAACAAAGTCTACCACGCAGTTTACAACTTCTGCGTCGTGGCCATGTCCAACTTCTATCTGGATGTCACCAAGGATCGTCTCTACTGCACCAACGGCGCAGCCCGCCGCGCAGCACAGACCACTATGTACAAGATCCTGGTCGCGCTGGATAAGATCATCGCCCCCATCCTCTGCTTCACCAGCCAGGAGATCTGGGACTTCATGCCCAAGACCGAGGGCATGAACAAGTACGTCGTCTTCGAGGATATGCCCAAAGCGGGCCAGTATGCCGCCGACGATGCCTTCAAGGCCAAGTGGGCACAGCTCATCGCTGTCCGCGACGAGGTCAAGAAGGTGCTGGAGCAGGCCCGTGCCGAGAAGACCATCGGTGCTTCGCTGGAAGCTGCCGTCACCCTGTACTGCAACGATGCCGTCTATGACCTGCTGAACAGCATCCCCATGGACGAGCTGGCTGACCTGATGATCGTCTCCCAGGTGGAGCTGGTCAAGGGCGAGGGCGGCGCTGCCTCTGCGGTCGAGGGTCTGGGCGTGGCTGCGGCTCACGCCACCGGCGACAAGTGCGAGCGCTGCTGGAAGTATTCCGCAGACATCGGAACCCATCCGGCTCACCCCACCCTCTGCGCCCGCTGCGCAAGCGTGGTGGAAGGCTAAGGCTTTTTCCGTTTGAACGCTGCGGCGCTCCTTTCGAGCAGGGGAGCGCCGCTTTTTGATATCAGAAGACCGGCGGGTCCGGCCCGCTGTTGGGAGTATTTCGTTATGGCTTATGTGATCTTTAACCTGCTGTGTGTGGCAGTGCTCATCGGCATCGACCAGGGCATCAAGTTCTGGGCGGTGCATGTGCTGATGCCCGTGGGCACTCTGCCGCTCATCCCCCATGTGGTGGAGCTGCGGTTCGTGCTCAACCAGGGCATGGCGTTCAGCCTGCTCAGCGGCAGGCAGCTGTTTTTGATCGTGGCCACCAGCGCTGCGCTGATCCTCGTCGCATACTGGCTGTTGTTCCGCAGCCGGAACGATCGCCTGCAGCAGGCGGCGCTGATCCTTGTGCTGGGCGGCGGCATCGGCAACCTCATCGACCGTGTGCTGAACGGCGAGGTCGTGGACTACATCAACCTGCTGTTCATGAGGTTCGCCGTCTTCAACTTTGCGGACATCTGCGTCTGTGTGGGTGTGGCGCTCTGGGTGCTGGTCATCTTTTTGGGGGAGCTGCACTCCGGTGACGCAAAGGAGCCGTGACCCATGGAACAGCGTGAATTTATCGTGGAAGCGGAGGGCGCAGGCCAGCGCATCGACCGCTTTTTGAGCGGGGAGGATACCGGCCTTTCCCGCAGTGCGCTGCAGGCGCTGGTGGCAGATGGCCATGTGCTGTGCAACGGCAAGGCCCCGGTCAAGAGCCTGAAGCTCAAGGCCGGCGACATCATCCTGCTGGAGATCCCGGACGCCCGGCCCATTGAAGCCGTGCCGCAGGAGATCCCGCTGGACATCGTGTTTGAGGATGCGCACCTGTTGGTGGTCAACAAGCCCAAGGGCATGGTGGTGCATCCGGCCCCCGGCAACCCGGACGGCACATTGGTCAATGCGCTGCTGTGGCACTGCAAGGGCAGCCTTTCCGGCATCGGCGGCGAGATCCGCCCCGGCATCGTCCACCGCATTGATAAGGACACCAGCGGCCTTCTCGTCGTCGCCAAGGACGACGCCACCCACATCGGCCTGTCCCAGCAGATGGCGGTCCACAGCGTGGAGCGGGCCTACCATACCATCGTCTACGGCGGCTTTGCACAGGACGAGGGCTTTGTGGAGTCCCATCTGGGCCGCTCGAAGACCGACCGCAAGAAGATGGCCGTCTATCCGTCCACCGAGCCCCACACCAAGTATGCCTACACCGGCTACCGGGTGCTGGAACGCCTGGGCGAGTTCACGATGCTGGAATGCCGCCTGAAAACGGGCCGCACCCACCAGATCCGCGTTCACATGGCGTCCATCCATCACCCGGTGGCAGGGGACCCGGTCTATGGCCCGCACAACTGCATCACCAGCCTCCACGGCCAGTGCCTTCATGCCAAAACACTGGGCTTCGTCCACCCCATCACGGGCGAGCATCTGCGGTTCGACTCCGAACTGCCGGATTACTTCACCCGCTTTCTGACCACGCTCCGTCAGCGCACAGGAGGAAACAACGAATGAGCAATTCCATCGAAAACACGCTGGTCCTCTGCGATCTCGACAACCTTCTTCTGAATGCAGAGGGCAGCCTGCCCCAGCTCCACCGCGATGTGCTGCAGCTGTTTGCCAGCCGCGGCGGCAAGCTGACCATCTACTCCCAGCGGTCGCCCAAGGTGGTGCGTTCTCTGCTGGGCGGGGTACGGCTCAGTGCACCCGCGCTGGTCTGCGGCGGTGTGCTGGCCTACAACTTTGCCGAGGGCACGGGCACGGCCCTGTGCAGCTTTGCCGGGATGGAGGAATCCGTCCTCCGGGTGCTGCCCGGTGTGCCGGGCGTCGGCATCGCCTTGCAGATGAAGAACGGTTCCACCCGTGTGCTGCGGATGAGCGAGTCTCTGGAAGCCCACCTGCGGCAGGAGTGGACCACCTTTGTGCTGAGCAATGCGGCGGACGTCCGGGGAGAGGATGTGCTGCGCATCCTGTTCTATCAGGACAAAAAGCAGGTGCCCCTGACGGCGCTGCTGGAAAAGGCGCTGGGCGAGGCCACCGTGACCCTCCGCGCCGAGCGGATGGGCCCGGATGTGCTGGCGCTTCTGCCGGGCAGTGTGTCCGGCAGTGCGATGGTCCAGGCCGTCTGCTCCCCGGCAGGCTATTCTGCCGAGCAGCTGACCGTTTTGGCCGACTGCACCCAGATGGCAGAGCTGGTCCATCTGGCGGGGAACAGCGTCGTCCCCGCCGATGCCCCGGCTGAGTTGCGTCTTGCCGCCAGGCAGACCACCCTCACCGATCACGATGCCGGTGCTGTGGCGGAGCTGCTCTATGGCATGGTGCGCTCTGCGGAAACGTCTGCGTAAAAGTTGTGTAAAGTCTCCTGTATTTTTCGTGCAGGGGGCTTTCTTTTTGGAGGAAAGTCGGGTACAATGAAGGAAACCGGTTCTCAGGCATCTGCCCGGCGGCACGAGCGGCTGTTTTTGCTGTGTGCGGCAGCGGCGGCTGTGGTCTGCATCCTGCTGGCGGCTGCTCTTGCGCCGCCCAGGCTGACGCCAAAGGCAGCATCCGAAACGCCCATGGTCCAGCTCATCCGGGTGGACCTGAACACAGCAGACCTCGAAACGCTCTGCATCCTGCCAAACGTCGGCGAAAAGCGGGCGCAGGCGCTCCTGGAATACCGCGACACGCACGGCCCGTTCCGGCATGTTGCGGATGCGGCCGGGGTGCCCGGCCTCAGCGAGAGCATCGTGGCTTCCTGGGAAGGACTGGCCTATGTGAGCTGAACAAACCCAGAAAAGGGGAGTAATTATGAAAGAGGATACCATTTTCATCAACCGCGAACTGAGCTGGCTGGATTTCAACCGCCGGGTGCTCGTGCTGGGCAAGGATAAAAATGTCCCGCTGGCCGAGCAGGTCAAGTTCCTGGCCATTTACGGCTCCAACCTCGACGAGTTCTTCATGGTGCGTGTGGGTTCGCTGCAGGAGCGAGCCAGCCTGATGCGCGCCAAAAAGGAGCGGGACAAGCGCGAGAATAAGACGAACATGACCGCCGAAGAGCAGCTGACCGCCATCATGCCCAAGGTGGCGCATTTGCAGGAGGATTGTGATAAATATTACGAGAAGGCGCTGGAAAGTCTGGCAGAATGCGGTTATAAGAAAGTGGACTTCAACGCGCTTTCCAAAGAGGAGGAGCACTTCTGGAAAAAATACTTCCAGAGCGAGCTGTTCCCCATCCTCAGCCCGCAGATCGTGGACAGCCGCCATCCGTTCCCCTTTTTGCGGAACAAGGAGATCTATCTCGGCGTCCTGCTCAAGGAAAAAGGGGAGCAGAGCCTCGGCATGGTCCCCATTTCCAGCCAGATAGAGCGGATGCAGGTCATCCGCCGGGACGGCCGCACGGAGTTTGCCCTGACCGAGGAGCTGGTGCTCCACTATGCGTCCCTCATCTTCGGCAAGGATGCCGTGCAGGAGACCTGCCTCTTCCGCGTCACCCGCAACGCCGACATCGACGTCAAAGAGGGGATGATGGACCACGATATCGACTACCGCGAGATCATGGCCGACCTGCTCAAGCGCCGCCGCAAGCTGGCGGCAGTCCGCCTGCAGGTCACGCCTACGGCCCCGCAGGAGATCGTCCGCATCCTCTGCGAGAAGCTGGAACTGACCCACAAGCGGGTGTTTGCACAGAAAAGCCCGCTGGACCTGAGCTTCTTCTACAAACTCACTTCCAGGATGGAAGCCGACGGCCACCCGGAGCTGTTCTACCCCGCAGCCCGGCCCATGCTGCCGCCGCCGGACTATGACCTCGCGGCCGAGGTGGAAAAGCACGACGTCCTCCTCAGCTATCCGTACCAGTCCATCCGGCCCTTCATCGCCATGCTGAAAAAGGCCGCGCAGGACCCGGCGGTCATCTCCATTAAGATGACCCTCTACCGGATGGCGCGGGAGTCCCAGATCGTGCAGGCGCTGATGGAAGCCGCCGAAAATGGTAAGGAAGTCGTAGCGCTGGTGGAGCTGCGCGCCCGCTTTGACGAGCAGAACAACATCGACTGGTCCAAGCAGCTGGAAGAAGCCGGGTGCACCGTCCTCTACGGCTTTGAAGATTACAAGGTCCACTCCAAGCTGACCCTCATCACCAAGAAAGGCCCGCAGGGCTACAGCTATATCACCCAGATCGGCACCGGCAACTACAACGAGAAGACCAGCGAGCTTTACACCGATTATTCCTTCATCACGGCAGACCTCGGCATCGGCGAGGAGGCCTCCAACGTCTTCCAGAACCTCGCCGTCCAGAAGCTGACGGAGACCAGCGAAAAGATGCTGGTGGCCCCGCTGCGCTTCAAGAGCGTCCTGCTGGATGAGATGGACCGCGTCATCAATGCCGCCCGCCTGGGCCGCCCGGCGTCGATGATCCTGAAAAACAACTCCATCTCGGACCGCGACATCATCCTCAAGCTGGAAGAAGCCAGCTGCGCCGGGGTCCGCATTGATATGATCGTCCGCGGCATCTGCTGCGTCCGCGCCGAGGTGCCGGGCAAGACCGAGAACCTGCACATCCGCAGCCTGGTGGGCCGCTATCTGGAGCATGGCCGTATCTACAGCTTCTACGATGGCACCACCACCCGCATCTACATTGCCTCCGGCGACTTCCTCACCCGCAACACCGAGTGCCGCGTGGAGGTGGGCGTCCGGGTAGAAGACCCTGTTCTCATCCGGAAGCTCAGCGAGATCCTGCAGCTTCAGCTGCGGGATAACGTCAATGCCCGCGAGATGAAGGCGGACGGCAGCTACCAGAAGGTCAAAGCCGCCCCGGACGAAGCACTCGTCAACGGCCAGATGGGGATGTACGACCTGCTGAAAAATGACTGGACGGCCCGCAATGACGTTTCGGAGGAAACACCCGCCCGACCGGAACCGGTTCGTACTGCCGCCCCGGTGGAAACGCCTGCACCGGCTACGGAAGCACCCAAAGCCCCTTCGGAGCCGACGCCGCTGCCTGCCAAAGAGCCACCGAAGCCAGCCATGGTGCCCGAAACCGCCCCGCAGACAGAACAGACGGTGCACCATCCGGTCGCGGTCACACATCCCGCCCCGCACACCCCGGCCAAGCCCCGCGGCGGTCTGATGGACCTTTTTGAACAGTTCCACCACTGGCTCCGCCCCAAGCGCTGAGACCACGCCCTCACAGAGAACGATGCTCTGTGGGGGTGTTTTTGTTCTCCGAACGGGATGACCGGCATAAAATACCCCCAAGGGAGGAATGTGCGATGCGGGCAGAAATGGGACGAGCAGGCAGAAAGAAGATCCTCAGGCGGGCAGCGGCGACCGGAGTGCTGGCGGCGCTGTTGCTGGGGCTGGTGGCAGGCGTCGTGCTCCCGGCACGGGCTAAAAGTGCAGAACGGGCGGCCCCGGCGGGTGCGTCGCTGGAACCGGCAAAGCCGAGCGAAGCGCTCTGCTTTCCGCTGGGGACCACGGCGTTCCGCGTTTCGGACGCCTATGGCTGGCGGGCAGACCCCTTCACCGGGGCAGAAGCCTTTCACCGCGGGGTAGACCTTGCCTGCGCAGAGGGGACGCCCGTTCTGGCGGCGCTGGGCGGCACCGTGACCGCCGCCCGCCGCAGCGGGACCTACGGCAACTACCTGCGCATCTCGCACCCCGGCGGGCAGGAGACGGTCTATGCCCACATGCAGTATCTCTATGTCCGGGCAGGGGAGGTCGTGTCTGCGGGCCAGTGCCTGGGGACCGCCGGGCAGACGGGCCGGTCTACCGGTGCCCATCTGCACTTTGAATTTCTGACACAGGGCACCCGGTACGACCCGGCCAAGGCGCTGGGCCTGCCATGAAGCGGGCGCTGCGCATCGGGCCGCTCATCTTCCGGGACCCGGTCCTGCTCTGCGGGGCCCTCTATGTGCTGCTCTGGTTCGACGCCAGCGGCTTTCTGCGGCTGGGGCTGTGCGCGGCCTTCCTCCACGAGTGGGGGCATATCCTGGTCTACTGGGCGATGTTCCGCACATTCCCGACCATCGAAGTGACTCTGACCGGCTTCTGTATGCGCACACGGGGCTGCAGCATGACGCCGCAGCAGACGTTTTGGCTGGCCGCAGCCGGGCCGCTGACGAACGTTCTGCTGGCGGCTCTCTGGGCCGTCCGGCTGGAACAGGAGACCACCATCCGGGGCAGCGCATTCTGGGCGGCCAATCTCCTGACCGGGGCATTCAACCTCCTGCCCATCCCGCCGCTGGATGGGGCGCAGATGGGCCTTGCCCTCCGGGAGGCGCTGCGGCAGCGAAATCAAGGATTGCAATTCCCCCGGAAATCGGGTAAAATAAAACGAATGAAAAAACGTTCTGTCAATGGAGGAACTTGATGTTTGACCCGAAACTGAAAGAAGCGCTGGGCCGGGTGCAGAAGCCGGGCCGCTATACCGGCGGCGAGCCGGGCAGCGTGTACAAAGACAAAGAGAAGATGGATGTCCGGTTTGCGTTCTGCTTCCCGGATACGTATGAGGTGGGCATGTCCTTCCTCGGCGAGAAGATTTTGTACGAGCTGCTCAACAGCCACGCGAACTGGTGGTGCGAGCGCGCGTTCATGCCCTGGCTGGATATGAAGGCGGAGATGGAGCGGCTGGGCCTGCCCCTTTACACCATGGAGAGCAAGGACCCGCTGACCGCCTTCGATGCCGTGGGCTTTACCCTGCAATATGAGCTTTCCTATACCAACATCCTGGCCATGCTGGACCTGGCGCACATCCCGTTCTATGCCAAGGACCGCGACGAGAGCTGGCCGCTCATTGTGGCGGGCGGCCCCTGCGCCTGCAACTCCGAGCCCATCGCGGATTTCTTTGATGTCATCCAGCTGGGCGAGGGCGAGAACCAGCTGCCCGGCATCTGCGCCGAGATCGAAAAGGCCAAAAAAGAGGGCGGCGTCTCCAAACAGGAGCTGCTCCGCCGCATTGCCAAGATCCCCGGCATCTACATTCCGGCTTTCTACGACGTGGCATATCAGGAAGACGGCCGTGTGAAGTCCATCACGCCCAACGAGCCGGACATCCCGGCCGTCATCACCAAGGCCATCATCAAGGACCTGAACGAGTTTGCGCCCCCGACGAACTTCGTGGTGCCTATGGTGGGTGCCATCCAGGACCGCGCCAGCATTGAGGTGCTGCGCGGCTGTGTGCGCGGCTGCCGCTTCTGTCAGGCGGGCTTTTTGTATCGCCCCATGCGTCAGCGCGACGCGGGCCTGCTGAACCGGGCAGCAAAGGACCTCTGCGCCAACACCGGCTACGAGGAGCTGAGCCTGTCCAGCCTGTCCACCTCCGACCACAGCCAGCTCGAAGAACTGCTGGACGACCTGAACGAGTGGGCACCGCAGGAGCACGTCAGCCTGTCGCTGCCGTCTCTGCGCATGGACAACTTCTCCCAGAGCCTCATCGAAAAGACCACCAAAGTGCGCAAGAGCGGCCTGACCTTTGCGGCCGAGGCCGGTACCCAGCGCCTGCGCGATGTCATCAACAAGAACGTCACCTGGGATGAGATCGAAAAGACCTGCTCCATCGCGTTTGCCAACGGCTATTCCTCGGTCAAGCTCTACTTCATGATGGGCCTGCCCACCGAGACGATGGAGGACATCGAGGGCATCGCCGAGACGGCCCAGAAGGTCGTGGACCTCTACTATAATACGCCCCATGCCAAGGGCCGCGGGGTGCAGGTGACCATCAGCTGTTCCTGCTTTGTCCCCAAGCCCCACACGCCCTTCCAGTTCGTCCCCATGGATACGGAGGAGATGCTGCGCGAGAAGCAGAAGCATCTGGTGGAGTGCGCCCGTGCCCGCAGCCGGAAGATCCGGGTCAACTACCACGACAGCAAGACCAGCTTCCTGGAAGGCGTATTCGCCAAGGGCGACCGCCGTCTGGCCCCGGTCATCCTGGAAGCCTACAAGCGCGGCTGCTTCTTTGACGGCTGGGACGAGTGCTTCCGGTACGACACCTGGATGCAGACCTTCGCCGACCTCGGCGTGGACCCGTTCTTCTACTGCCAGCGCCCCATCGGCCTGGACGAGGTGACCCCATGGAGCCACATGGACTACGGCGTCACCCACGAATATCTGGTGCGGGAGTATCAGAAGGCCCTTGCGGCCCAGACCACCCAGCCCTGCAACCGTGCCTGCCACGGCTGCGGCGCCAACCATCTGTTAGGAGGGCCCTGCTTTGATTACAGTCAGAATCTCGTTTGAAAAGAAAAATGAGGCCTCCTACATCTCGCTGCTGGACATGCAGCGGGTGATGCAGCGGGTGCTCAAGCGCAGCAGCCTGCCGGTGTGGCATACGCTGGGCTTCAACCCCCATATCTACATGACCTTTGCCTGCCCGTTGTCGCTGGGGCAGGAGAGCGCATGCGAGTGCGTGGACGTCAAGACCGAGGCCGAAGCCCCGGATTTTGAGCAGTGGAAGACGGCCCTGAATGCCATCATGCCCGCCGGTATCGTGGTCACGAAGGTGGCCCCCGTCGAGATGAAGGCCGACCTCATCGCCTATGCCTGCTACGAGGTCCGTTATCCGGCTGCGCGAAAGGCTGCACTGGAAGCGTACAATGCGCTGGAAAGCGTCCCGGTGGAGAAAAAGAGCAAGCGCAAGGTCAAGACGGTGGAACTGAAGGAGTTTGTGCCTTCGCTGGACCTGACGGAAGAAGGGGAGCAGGTGCGTTTTTCCATCTGCCTGCCCGCTTCGCAGGAGCTTACCCTGAACCCTGCCCTGCTCACGGCGGCACTGGAAGCGACCTTCGGCGTCCCGGCGGCGGAGGCCAGCATCCTGCGCACCCATTTCCTGACGGCAGAAAAGACGCTGTTCGCCTGAGAAGAATGTCTTTTGGGCAGAACAGAAAATTTTTGGGATTATTTTGGACGAATCGCTTGCATTTGCGGGCGATTTGTGCTATCCTATTAAGGCGTTAGTGTCCGCTGAAACCACAGCGGGGTTAATGACACGATATCATTAAACGGGCGGTCCTCTGGCGGCGGCGAGCCGTGCATGAACGTCTAAAAACAAATGGAGGATTCAAAAATGGACGCACTGAAGATTATTTCTGAAGGCAGCATCAAGGCTGAAAAGCCTCAGTTCAACGTTGGCGACACCGTCCGCGTTGATGTTCGTATCAAGGACGGCGATCGTGAGCGTATCCAGGCTTTCGAGGGCACTGTCATCGCAAAGAAGCACGGTGGTGTTGCTGAGACCTTCACCGTTCGCCGCGTTTCCTACGGCGTTGGTGTCGAGCGTGTCTTCCCCATCAACAGCCCCTTCGTTGAGAAGGTCACGGTTGTCCGCAAGGGCAAGGTCCGCCGCGCAAAGCTGTTCTACCTGCGTGGCCGTACTGGCAAGGCTGCCAAGGTCAAGAGCGATATTTGATGATCCCCGCGTAAAACGGGAGAAAAGGGACAACTTGTTGTCCCTTTTTTCTTTATTTGTCGGGTATTGCCCGGCAAACTGGATTGAGAGGTGCATCGGGAAATGGAAAAACAGACGGCACAGCAGCCAAAAACTGCAAAAGGCCAGGGCGCATTTGAATGGTACGAGGCGCTGATCTCGGCGGCTCTGGTGCTGGTGCTCATCTTTTCGTTCTTTTTCCGGATCATTCAGGTGGATGGTGAGTCCATGGTGCCCACCCTGCAAAACGGTGAAAAGCTCATCGTCTGGGGTGCCGGGTACGAGCCCCAGCGCGGAGATGTGGTCATCGTGGACAGCTACACGCCCTATGGCAAACCGCTGGTCAAGCGGGTCATCGCCAAAGGCGGCGACACCATCTGCATCGACTACGAGACCGGCACCGTCGCTGTGAACGGCGAAGTGCTGCGGGAGGATTACATCGCTGAGCCGACCTATCTCGGCTATGATGTGGAGTTCCCGTACACCGTGCCGGAGGGCACCGTTTTCGTCATGGGCGACAACCGCAACAATTCGCTGGACAGCCGCTCGTCCTACGTGGGCTGCATTGATGAACGTGATATTCTGGGCAAGGTGCTGCTCTGCTTTTTGCCCGTTTCGGATTTTGGAGTGGTAAAATGAACAATCAGGATACCCGGTTCGCAAACCAATATAACATCCAGTGGTTCCCCGGCCATATGACCAAGACGCTGCGGATGATGGAGCAGGAGATCCAGCATGTGGATGCAAGCCTCGTGCTGCTGGATGCCCGCATCCCGCTCTCCAGCCTGAACCCGGAAATCGAGCGGATCACGGCCCGGAAGCCCAAGCTCTATGTGCTGAACAAGGCCGACCTGGCCGACCCCGTTGTGACAGAGGCGTGGATCCGGTACTTCCGTGCCGCCGATGCCGGCTGTGTGGCCATCAGCGCCAAGCAGAAGGGCGGGGCCAAGGCAGTCCAGGCCGCCATCGAAAAAGAACTGGCTGGTCTGCTGGCGCGCCGTCAGGTGCGCGGCATGGGCGGTGCCAAGACGCAGGTGATGCTCTGCGGCATCCCCAATGTGGGCAAATCGACCTTTATCAACACGTTTGCGGGTTCGGCCCGCGCCAAAGCCGCCGACCGCCCCGGCGTGACCAAGGGCAAGCAGTGGGTCAGCACCGAGAAGTTCGACCTGCTGGACATGCCCGGTGTGCTCTGGAAAAAGTTTGATTCCAAGACCATCGCCTCCAATCTGGCCTTCATCGGCTCTATCAAGGACGACATCCTGGATGTGGAGGAGCTGGCGATGAACCTGCTGGACGAGGTGCGCCGCAATTACCCCGACCTCGTGGGCCAGCGCTACAAGCTGGACGCCGAGACGATGGCGCTGCCGCCCTATGAGCTGATGGAAGCCATCGGCCGCAAGCGCGGCCTGCTGGTGCGCGGCGGCGAGGTCAACACCGAGCGCTGTGCCATCATGCTGGTGGACGAGTTCCGCGCCTGCAAGTGGGGCAGGATCTCGCTGGAGTGCCCGCCCCAGCGGGACGACCTTGCGGACTTTTCACAGGAGGACGACGAATGAAACGGCGTTCCGACGAAGAGATCTCCGCACCGCTGTATGCGTATGACGCAGCCATTCGGGCAGAATACGGCTGCTTTGCCGGGGTGGACGAAGCCGGGCGCGGCCCGCTCTGCGGCCCCGTCTGCGTGGCTGCCTGCATCCTGGACCCGGAACACCCGGTCTACGGCATCAACGACTCCAAAAAGCTGACCGAGAAAAAGCGGGAAGCCCTGTTTGACGAGATCATCGAAAAAGCGCTGGCTTACAAGATCGTTTTCGTGGGGCCGGAGATCATCGACCGCGACAACATCCTCAACGCCACCATGGGCGGGATGCGGCAGGCCGTGGAAGAATTGGACATCGTGCCGAACCTTGTCCTCATCGACGGTAACCGCACCCCGGCCGGGCTGACCATGCCTGCACAGCCGGTGGTCAAGGGCGACGCGACCAGCGCCAGCATCGGCGCGGCCTCGGTGCTGGCCAAAGTCAGCCGGGACCGCTACATGCTGGAACTGGACCGCCAGTACCCGCAGTACCAGCTGGCCAAACACAAGGGCTACCCGACAAAGCTCCACTATGAACTGATCGCACAATACGGCATCCAGCCGTTCTACCGCCGCAGCTTCCTCAAAAAGCAGGGCTATTGGCCGGAGGGCAAGTGATGGATGCCGCCGAGACCGGCCGGAAAGGCGAGGCCGTCGCCGCGCGCTATTACCAGCAGCGGGGCTGCCTGCTGCTGGCCCACGATTACCGCACCCGGATGGGGGAGATCGACCTCATCCTGCGGGAGCCGGACGGGACCATCGTGCTGTGTGAGGTCAAGACCCGCAGTCCGGACCCGCTGGCAAGCCCCGCCTCCGCCGTTACACCAGCCAAGCAGCGCAGACTCATCCGCGCCGCAAAGCAGTATCTTCAGCAGACCGGGCAGAGCGATGCACCCGCCCGATTTGACGTTGCCGAGGTGACCCCTCTTGACAGCGGGCGCTGGATGGTACATATTATAAAGGGTGCATTTACCGCGTGAGCGGGGATGCACCGGTGGGAAAAAGGCAGAAACCGGCGTTTGCCGCTGCCGACAAAAAAGGGTCATTGTGGACCCGCGGACGAAAAGGAGCGACGACAATGCAGTTTTTCAGTACGAGAGACCGAAACCGTGTGGTAAATGCTTCGCAGGCCATTGCACAGGGCCTGTCGGACGAGGGCGGTCTGTTTGTTCCGCAGAGCTTTCCGAAAGTGGACGTTGCATCGATCTGTGCACTCGATTACCCCGAAATGGCTGCGGCCATCGTGGGCCAGTACCTGACCGATTATTCTCAGCAGTTCCTCGCAGAGGCGGCAAAGACCACCTATGGCGAAGCATTTGACGGCAAGGCGGGCTATCTGGCCCACGTGTCGGACGAGGTCTATTCGCTGGAACTGTGGCACGGCCCGACCTGTGCATTCAAGGATTATGCCCTTCAGCTGATGCCGAAGCTCCTGGTGGAGGCCAAGAAGAATCTGGGCCGCACCGAGAAGACGCTGATCCTGGTGGCGACCAGCGGCGATACCGGCAAGGCCGCGCTGGATGGCTACCACGACATCCCCGGTGTCGAGATCGCCGTGTTCTTCCCCACGGGCGGCACCAGCGAGATCCAGCGCCTGCAGATGGCCACGCAGGAGGGCGATAATGTCGCCGTCTATGCAGTGCACGGCAACTTTGACGACGCCCAGACCGGCGTGAAGCGGGTCTTCGGCGACACGGCCATTGCTGCCGAGCTGGCAAAGCGGAACATCCGCCTGTCCAGCGCCAACTCCATCAACTGGGGCCGTCTGGTCCCGCAGATCGTCTATTATTTTGCTGCGTACGCCCAGCTTCTCAAGGCGGGGCAGATCGCGCTGGGCGACGCAGTGGATTTCTGCGTCCCCACCGGCAACTTTGGTGACATTCTGGCGGGCTATTACGCCAAGCAGATGGGCCTGCCCGTGGGCAAACTGGTCTGCGCTTCCAACGAAAACAATGTTCTCACCGACTTCCTCACCACCGGCACTTACACGGCCCGGCGCGCGTTCTATAAAACCACTTCGCCCAGCATGGATATTTTGGTCTCGTCGAACCTGGAACGTCTGCTGTACCATGTCACCGGCAGCGACACGGAAGTGGCTTCTCTGATGAAGCAGCTGAACGAGACGGGCAGCTACACCGTCCGCCCCGAAACGCTGGCCGCCATCCAGGAGAGCTTCGCCTGCGGCTGGAGCAGCGAAGCGCAGGTGGCAGGGGAGATCCGCGCCCGCTACGAGCAGGACCACTACCTCTGCGATACCCACACCGCCGTGGCGTTCCATGTGGCGTCTCAGCACAAGCGGGATGGGGTGCCGATGGTGGTGCTCTCCACCGCATCGCCCTTCAAGTTCCCGCGCAGCGTGCTGGAAGCACTGGGCCATGCCGCCCCGGCCAACGATTTCGAGGCCATGCAGCAGCTGGAAGAGGCCACCGGCTGCACCGCTCCGGCCAGCCTGTCGGCACTGCGCCAGAAAGCGGAGCGCTTCCACACCGTCATCGACCCGGAGCAGATCGCACAGGTGGCGCTGCGCTATCAGGCGTGATCTGACCTAGAACAGGAGTAACAGAATGGCACTTTATGTGCTTGGCGATACCCATCTTTCCCTCGGCGCATCCAAGCCCATGGATATTTTTCCGGGGTGGGACAATTACGTAGAGCGGCTGGAGCGCAGCTGGCGCAAACTCATCACCCCGCAGGACACCATTGTGCTGGCGGGGGATATCAGCTGGGCCATGCGCCTGACCGATACCCGCAGGGATTTCGCGTTTTTGCAGCAGCTTCCGGGCCAGAAGCTCATCATGAAGGGCAACCACGATTACTGGTGGAGCACGGCCAACAAAATGAACGCCTACCTGAAAGCGGAGGGCTTCGATACCCTCCACATCCTGCACAACAACTCCTACACGGTGGAGGGCTACGCCCTGTGCGGCACACGGGGCTGGCTGTTTGATGTGGGGGAGCCGCATGACGAAAAGGTCATGAACCGCGAGATCGGGCGGCTGAAAATGAGCCTGGACGCTGCGGAACCGGGGCTGGAAAAGCTCGTGTTCCTGCATTATCCGCCGGTCTACACCGGCACCAGCGCCCCGGAGATCGTGGCGACGCTGAAGGACTATGGCATCCGGCGCTGCTTCTATGGCCATCTGCACGGAAATGCCATCCGCTATGCCGTGCAGGGCGATATGGACGGCATCCGCTACAAGCTCGTCAGTGCCGACGGCCTGCGTTTCTGCCCGTACCGCATCAATTAAAGGCGGACAGAGTGAGCAAAAAGAACAAAAAGTCAAAATTTGGTCTGGCAATTGTGTCTGGAACGTGCTATAATAAGTTTTGACGCGATTGTTGCACCCAATTGAGCGCGCGCGTCCCCGCATTTCGCAAACAGCAAGGACGCGGTGCGCGGTTGCAGGGGAGGGGGAACACCCCGCTCCCAACGCAATAGAATTTTTGAGTGGAGGATACACAAATGAATTTCATCAAGTGCGAAAAGCTCGAAAAGAGCATGGCAGAGCTGCAGTTCTCCATCGACGCTGAGGCCTTCAAGGCCGCAGTTGCCGATGTCTTCAAGAAGGAGGGCAAGAAGTACGCAGTTCCCGGCTTCCGCAAGGGCAAGGCTCCCCGCGCTCTGATCGAGAAGATGTACGGCGCTGATGTCTTTACCTACGATGCCATCAACGAGCTGTTCCCCGACGCATACGAGGCAGCCGTCAAGGAAGCTGGCATCGAGCCCGTTGGCCGCCCGGAGGTCAGCGTGGATTCCGCAAACGAGACCGAGGGCGTGACCCTGACTGTCAAGGTCGCCGTCAAGCCCGAAGTCAAGGTCGGCAACTACAACGGTCTGACCGTTGAGAAGACGGTCCATACTGTTACCGACGAGACCGTCGATGCCGAGCTGAAGCGTGTGCAGGAGCGCAACGCCCGTGAGCTGACCCGTGAGGGCGCTGCTGAGAACGGCGACATCGTTGATATCGACTTCGAGGGCTTCGTCGATGGCGTTGCATTCGAGGGCGGCAAGGCAGAGCACTACAGCCTGACCCTGGGCAGCGGCTCCTTCATCCCCGGCTTCGAGGATCAGATCGTCGGCCACTCTGCTGGCGAAGAGTTCGATGTCAACGTTACCTTCCCCACCGAGTATCAGGCTGCTGAGCTGGCTGGCAAGGAAGCTGTCTTCAAGATCAAGCTGCACGAGGTCAAGTACAAGGAGCTGCCCGCTCTGGACGACGAGCTGGCAAAGGATTGCTCCGAGTATGACACGCTGGAGGCATTCAAGGAGTCCATCCGCAAGAACAACCAGGAGCAGCTGGACAAGCAGGATGACCTGGCTGTCGAGAATGCTCTGGTCGATCAGGTCATCGAGAGCATGGAGGCTGAGATCCCCCAGGCCATGTATGACACCCGTATGGACGAGATGGTCAACGACTTTGCCTTCCGTGTGGAGCAGCAGGGTCTGCGCCTGGAAGACTACCTGAAGTATATGGGCCAGACCGTGGAGCAGTTCCGCGCTTCCTTCATGCCCCAGGCTGAGAAGCAGGTCAAGATCCGTCTGGCTCTGGAGGCTGTTGCTGCCGCTGAGAACATCGAGGCTTCTGAGGAAGAGGTCTCTGCTGAGATCAAGCGCATCGCAGACCAGTACAAGATGGAAGAGGACAAGGTCCGTGAGCTGGTCAACGTCGATGACCTGAAGAAGGATCTGGCCATCAACAAGGCCATCGACTTCATCAAGAGCCATGCCAACGTCGTGGAAAAGGCTGCGGAAGCCGAGAAGACCGAGGACGCTGAGTAAGTTCAGCCTCCAAGGCCGCCATCGCAAAAACGGTGATTCGCCGCTTTTGTGAGCAAAGGTTGTTAAAATTGACCGATACGGCCCTGTTTCTTTTGCCGTATCGGTCAATTTTGCAAATACCAAACATTTTCAATCCAGGAGGCGAACTTTATGAGTTTTGTTCCTTATGTTGTGGAACAGTCGGCACACGGCGAGCGTTCCTACGATATCTTCTCCCGTCTGCTGAATGACCGCATCATCGTGCTGAGCGAGGATGTCAACGATACCACGGCCAGCCTTGTTGTGGCACAGCTGCTGTATCTGGAAGGGCAGGACCCGGATAAGGATATCAGCCTGTATATCAACAGCCCCGGCGGCTCCATCAGTGCGGGCATGGCCATCCACGATACCATGCGGTATATCAAGTGCGATGTCTCCACGATCTGCATGGGCATGGCAGCCTCCATGGGCGCGTTCCTGCTGGCCAGCGGCACCAAGGGCAAGCGCTTTGCGCTGCCCAATGCCGAGATCATGATCCACCAGCCCCTCATCGCAGGCGGTCAGGGCGGCGGCCTTTCCGGCCAGACCACGGATATCAAGATCCATGCCGAGCACATGGTCTATATCCGCGATAAGATGAACCGGATGCTGAGCGAGTACACCGGCCAGCCGCTGGAAAAGCTCCAGCTGGATACCGAGCGCGACAACTATATGTCTGCGCAGCAAGCAAAGGAATACGGCCTGATCGATGAGGTCATCACCCACCGCTGAGGGATCGCTGAAACCAATCGGCGCAGCAGGGGAGCACCCCGCTGCGTCTGACGACCCAGAATAAGGAAAAACGGCTATGGCAAACAACAATTCCGGCAGAGACAAAAACGAAAAAGATCTGGTTTGCAGCTTCTGCGGTAAGCATCAGGACGAAGTGGAGCGGATGATCATCGGCCCCGGCGTCAACATCTGCAGCGAGTGCATCGGCCTGTGTTACGACCTGCTCGCGGACAAGCCGGAGCATCCGGGCTCGAACCGCCCCAGCCGCGGCAATGCAAGCCGCGCCCGTGTGCAGGCTGCGGACGACCTCTCGGTCAACATCCTGACCCCGGAGGAGATCAAAAACGGCCTGGACCAGTATGTCATCGGGCAGGACGAGGCCAAGCGTGTGCTGGCGGTCTCTGTCTACAACCACTACAAGCGCATCCTGAGCGGCAAAGGCTCGGACGTGGAGCTGCAAAAGTCCAACGTCCTGCTCCTTGGCCCCTCCGGTGTCGGCAAGACCCTGCTGGCCCAGACGCTGGCCAAGATGCTGGGGGTGCCCTTCGCCATCGCGGATGCCACCACCCTCACCGAGGCAGGCTATGTCGGCGAGGACGTCGAGAACATCCTGCTCAAGCTCATCCAGGCGGCCGATTTTGATGTGCAGAAGGCACAGATCGGCATCATCTACATTGATGAGATCGACAAGATCACCCGCAAGAGCGAGAACCCCTCCATCACCCGCGATGTGGGCGGCGAGGGTGTGCAGCAGGCCCTGCTGAAGATCCTGGAAGGCACGGTCAGCAATGTCCCGCCCCAAGGCGGACGCAAGCACCCCCAGCAGGAGTTCATCCAGATCGACACCACCAACATCCTCTTCATCTGCGGCGGTGCCTTTGACGGCCTGGACAAGTACATCCAGCGCCGCACCGATAAGTCCGCACTGGGCTTCGGCAGCTCCCTGAAGGACAACTCCGACGATGCCCAGAAGGCGCTGCTGCGCAAGGTGGAGCCGCACGATCTGGTCAAGTTCGGCCTCATCCCGGAGCTGATCGGCCGTCTGCCGGTCATCACCGTGCTGGATGACCTGGACGAGAACGCTCTGGTCCGTGTGCTCAAGGAGCCCCGCAACAGCCTGGTCAAGCAGTACAAAGAGCTGCTCAACATGGACAGCGTGGAGCTGGAGATCACCGACGAGGCCCTCCATGCGATCGCCCGCAAGACCATCGAGCGCAAGACCGGTGCGCGCGGCCTGCGCAGCGTGATGGAAAGCATCCTGATGCCCATCATGTACAAGGTGCCCAGCGATGCCACCATCATCCGCGTGACCATCGATGCGGACACCGTCGAGGGCGGCGAACCGAAGCTGGAATACGGCGCGGTCCGCAAGCGCTATAAGAATCAGACGTCCCTGAGCTGATCTGCCCACCCGGCAGGCTGCTCCGGGCCGCTGCCCCGCTGAAAGCTATGACTTTTGGCGGGGCTTTTTTTGAGATATGCTTGTTTTAAGAGCAGATATGAGCTATAATATTAAAGTCTGGACGGCTGGGCTGCGGCTCTCTCTGGCAGGAAGCTTCTTTTCAAAGCCCGGCGCGGACACTGTGGGAACAGGAAGTACGATAAAGGAGTGTGTTTTCAATGGCGAATTATTTTGAGATGAACCGCGACGAACTCGTAGCCGAAAAGGCAAAACTGGAAGAGCAGTACAAAAAATTTCAGGCAATGGGCCTGAAGCTGAATATGGCCCGCGGCAAGCCCGGCCCTCACCAGATGGATCTGGCCATGGGCCTGCTGCAGATGACCGATTATACCACTGATGCCGGCACCGACGCCCGCAACTACGGCGACCTGGAGGGTCTGCATGAGGCCCGCGTCCTGTTTGCGGATGTCTTCGGTGTCAAGCCCGCAGAGGTCTTCGTGGGCGGCAACTCCAGCCTGCAGCTGATGTACAACCTCATCAACATCGGCTATGTGTTCGGCTTCCCGGAGTCTCCCTGCCCTTGGTCTCAGGTGGAGAAGCGCAAGTTCCTCTGCCCGGTGCCCGGCTATGACCGCCACTTTGCCATTACCGAGGAGTTCGGCTTTGAGCTCATCAGTGTGCCCATGACCCCGAACGGCCCCGATATGGATGTGGTCGAGAAGCTGGTGGCCGAGGATGACACCATCAAGGGCATCTGGTGTGTGCCGCAGTATTCCAACCCCGACGGCTACACCTACAGTGACGAAACGATCGAGCGTTTTGCTAAGATGAAGACGGCCGCTCCCGATTTCAAGATCTTCTGGGATGAGGCCTACATCGTCCACCACCTGACCGATGAGATCATCGAGACCCCCGTTCTGCTGAACGAGTGCAAGAAGTACGGCACACAGGACCGCGTCTTCATGTTCACCTCCACCAGCAAGATCACCTTCCCCGGTGCAGGCGTCTCCGCGATCGCCTGCAGCGAGAACTCCATGAAGTACATCTGCAAGCGCTTCTCGGTCATGATCATCAGCTACGATAAGATGAACCAGCTGCGCCACGTTCGTTTCCTGAAGAACAAGGAAGGCGTCCTGGCCCACATGGCCAAGCACCGCCGCCGCCTGATCCCCTGCTTCGATGCAGTGAAGACGGCCTTCTCCGAGGAACTGACCCCCTGCGGCGACATTGCCCACTGGACCAACCCCAAGGGCGGTTACTTCATCAGCCTGTACGTGATGCCCGGCTGTGCCAAGCGTGTGGCAACCCTGTGCAAGGAGTGCGGCCTGACCCTGACGGGTGCCGGTTCCGCTTACCCCTACCACAAAGACCCGGAAGATTCCCATCTGCGCATTGCGCCCACCTATCCCAGCCTGGACGAGGTGGAGACCGCTTCGGACCTGCTGTGCGTCTGCGTAAAGCTGGCCACGGTGGAAAAGCTGCTTGCGGATCAGAAAGCGTAAGCGTCCCCGTTGTTGAAGATCTCCCCGCGCGGCGGAACTCTGCCGCACGGCGGAGGTTTATTATATTTTGGAGGTTTCCCGATTTTTATGAAGACGAAAGGCAAAGCATGGCAGCTTGTTGTCACAGTGCTTCTGATCGCGGCGTTTGTCTACACGGCATTCTTCGGCGTTGCGGTCAAATATGGCGATGTGACCCGGACCTATATCAAGGGCGCGCAGGATATACGCTTCGGCGTGGATATCAAGGGCGGCGTCAACGTGACGTTTGCACCCTCGGACGGCTACGATGCCACCGATGAGCAGCTGGACGCCGCGCAGCTCGTCATTGAGAACCGTCTGGTCGGTTTGAACGTGACCGACTACGAGCTGTATGTGGACTATGATTCCGACCGTCTGATCCTCGAATTTCCGTGGCAGTCCGGCGAGACGGATTTCGACCCCGAAGCTGCCATCGAAGAGATCGGCACCACCGCCTACCTGACCTTCCGGGAGGGGAGCAGCGCGGACGGTGAGCTGATCCTGGACGGCTCCATGGTCGAGAGCGCAGCAGCGCAGTACGGCCCGGTGAGCGGCAGCTCTTCGGAGTATTATGTGGCCCTCAAGTTCACCGATGCGGGTGCCAAAGCCTTTGGCGATGCCACCACCCGGCTCTACCAGAGCAGCGGCACCATCAGCATCTGGCTGGATGACGAGAATGTCAGCACGGCCACGGTCCATGCGGCCATTACCGACGGTGCTGCCATCATCACAAGCTCGGCATCCAACCCCTTCACGCAGGACGATGTCGTCAAGATGGCCCGCCAGATCAACTCCGGCTCGCTGCCTTTTGCGCTGACCGTGGACAGCTACTCCACCATCAGCCCCAGCCTGGGCGAGAACAGCCTGAGCGCTATGGTGCTGGCCGGTCTCATCGCTTTTGCCCTCATCGTGGTCCTGATGACAGCGCTGTACCGTCTGCCCGGTTTCCTGGCCTGCATCGCACTGGCCGGTCAGGTGGCGGCTACGCTGGCCTTCGTCTCCGGTTATTTCCCGGTGTTTGAGAGCTTCACCCTGACGCTGCCCGGCATTGCCGGTATCATCCTGGCCATCGGCATGGGTGTGGACGCCAACGTCATCACCGCCGAGCGCATCAAGGAAGAGCTGCGCAGCGGCAAGTCTCTGGATGGTGCCCTCAAGAGCGGCTTTGCCCGCGGCCTGACGCCCATCATCGACGGCAACGTGACCATCGTCATCGTGGCGGTCGTGCTGATGGGTGCCTTCGGCCCCTCGGACGGCTTCTTTGCAAAGATGCTCCACTTCGTCTTCTTTGCCTTTGGCCCGTCCACTGCGGGCACCATCTATGCCTTCGGCTACACGCTGCTCACCGGTGTGCTGCTCAACTTCGTGTTCGGCGTCTTCGCTACCCGCGTGATGATCCGCGGGGCAGCGGCCATCAAGGCCCTGCGCGACCCCTGGCTCTACGGTGCAGACCGCCCCGGCAAGGAGCCTGCGGAGAAGAAGCCCATCGACTTTGTGGGCCTGCGCAAGCGCTTCCTGACCATTTCCTCCTGCTTGATGGCAGTCATCCTGCTCTGCGCGGTGGTGTTTGGCGTCCGGCTGGATACCGAGTTCACCGGCGGTGCGATGATCACCCTGAGCTATGAGGGCGAGTTCACCACGGCCGATGTGCAGAAGACTGCTTCTGCCGCACTGGGCAGCAAGGACCTGACCCTCCAGACCGGCGAGAACGTCGCCACCGGGGAGCAGACCCTGAAGATCTCCATGCCCGGCAACGAGACCGTGACCACCGATCAGGTGGAGAACCTGCTGGATTCCCTGAACGAGACCTACCCGGACAACGGCTTCGTTCAGTTGTCGCTGAGCAACGTCAGTGCAGCCATGGGTACTAAGTTCCTGCAGAAGAGTCTGGTCGCCGTTCTCTTTGCGCTGGTGCTCATCCTGCTGTATATCGGCTTCCGTTTCCAGAAGATCGGCGGCCTGACCGGCGGCATGATGGCCGTTCTGGCCCTGCTGAACGACCTGATGGTCGTGTTTGGCACTTTCGTGTTGCTGCGCACCCCGCTGGACGGCAACTTTATCGCTGCCATGCTGACCATTCTGGGCTACTCCATCAACGATACTGTCGTCGTGTACGACCGCATCCGCGAGAACCGCACCCTGATGGAGAAGAAGATCTCCTTCGAAGAATTGGTCAACCACTCGGTCAATCAGTCGGCCCGCCGCACCATCATCACCACCGTCACCACCGTGATGGCGCTGGGCGTGATGTGCATCATCTCCAAACTCTACGGCCTGGACAGCATCTTCACCTTTGCGTTCCCGCTGATGATGGGCATGATCAGTGGTGTTTACACCTCGCTGTGTGTGTCCACTTCCGCGTGGGTGCTGTGGAGCGAGCGCAAGACCGGCAAAAAGAAAGCGTGAGCTTCGCCCAAACGTGAACATGACCAAATCAGGAGGAACAAACCATGAAATGTCCCTATTGCGGAGATGAAGAATCCAAGGTCATCGATTCCCGCCCGACCGAAGATGGCGAGCGCATCCGCCGCCGCCGGGAGTGCCTGCGCTGCCACATGCGGTTCACGACCTATGAGGTGGTGGAGACGGTCCCGCTGATCGTCATCAAAAAGGATAATTCCCGCGAACCCTTTGACCGGCAGAAGGTGCTCAACGCCATGCTGCGCGCCTGCGCTAAGCGCCCGGTCAGCTACGAGTCGCTGGAACGCGCCGTCAGCAGCATTGAGCAGACGCTGATGAGCTCCTACGACCGGGAAGTGACCAGCGTCCGCATCGGCGAGCTGACCATGCAGGAGCTGAAAAAGATCGACGAAGTGGCCTATGTCCGCTTTGCGTCGGTCTACCAGCAATTTGCCGACGTCGAGAGCTTTTTCACGGAGCTGCAAAAGCTGATGGGCGACCGGAAAAAATAAGAGGATCCTTCAAAAAAGCGCACAGCCTCCGCCTGGATCGGGGCGGCAGGGCTGTGCGCTTTTTTCGTTGCAGCAGATCGTTCGCATAATTTCGATTATGCGAAATGCTGAATTGCCTCAGAGGATGCGCCGGGCGAGCCAGGCCAGAGTTTCGACCTGGACCTGAGCGCGGCGCAGCTCCCCGAACGCTTCTTCGGGGGCGTTCCATTCCAGATGGCCGTCGGCGGCGCGGAGGGCCGCTTCCAGTTCGGTGAAGTCTTCCGTTTTGAGCAGGTGGTTCATTCCTTCGCGCATCCGGTCGCAGAGGTCGGCTCCTTCGGCAAGGGCCTGACGGGCCCCGGTCAGGTCATCCTCGCGGATAGCTTCCATCGCATGGTCGATGTCGCCGGAGATGTCTTCGGCGAACATCTGCACCCGGAAGCTGCTGTAGAAGGCCACCGCGAGCAGGGTGGCCACGATGCCGAGGCAGGCGTAGATGCGCTTCATGAGTCCTCCTTTCTGAGCGGGCGGGCCGTGCGGCGAGGCTCTTTCTTCAGCAGAAAGTAATCTTCGGTGTCGTTGCCGATCAGAAGCAGGATCTCCTCCACCAGCAGGGTATTGGCCTGTGCAGTCCGTTCCAGCCAGGCGTGGTCCTTGCCGCACCAGTGGAGGTTGTCGTCCAGCACCTGCCCATCCAGCACAAAGGGGATGGTCGCCTGACCGTGCTGGACCTTGAGTGCCAGGTCGGAGAGGGTGGCAGGCTCTTTTTCGGGGCGCAGCGCCACCGAAAGGCTGCCGTTCGTCTCCACAACGGCGTAGGAGACATCCCGTGGGTCAAAGACGTCCTTGCCGCGCAGGGCCTCCATCAGGTCAGCCGTCGTCAGCCGCAGGGTGCGCAGGGCATTCTGATCGATCTGCCCATCCAGAATGACCGTCTTGGGCCGGCCGGACATCAGGTTGAAAAATTTCTGGCTCTGGAAGCTGAGAATGGACCCCAGAAGCTCCAGCGCTGCAATGAGGAAGAGCGGGATGAGGCTGGCGGTCACGGGGACTTCCTCCGATTCGATGGAGATGGACGCCAGATTGGAGATGAGGATGGTCGAGACCAGCTCTTCCGGCTGCAGCTCACCCAGCTGGCGCTTGCCCATCAGCCGCATGGCAAACAGGACGCAGAGATAGATCAAAACGGTGCGAACGATCAAAAGCTTCAAGGCGGAACACCTCCTGCGGGAATAACCGGCGCGGCGGCGGGTATCCTACTGCAAAAGGGGGATGGGGCCATGCAGCTTTCCGAACATCTGGAAACGAACCTCGCGGCGCTCAACGCTAGGTTGGGCAGCTCCGCCGATTTTTATGCGAAGCGCATCGAGCTTTACCACATTCGGGGTGCGATTCTGCTCTTTGACGGGATGGCCAGCCTCGAATCCCTGTGGGCACTTCTGCTGGACGCCGCCAGCCGCCAGACGCCGCCACTGCGGCTGGGCGCGCTGCCGAGTGGGGAACAGGTCTATGAGCTGCTCAGCCGTCACTCGGCATTGCCCGCCGAGAGCAGCCCTGTGGAGAACTGGGAGAATCTGATGCAGCGCCTGACCGCCGGAATGGCGGTCTTACTGCTGGACGGCAGTGCGAAAGGGCTGGCATTTTCGGTGCAGAGCCTGAAATTCCGCTCGGTGGGGGAGCCCTCCGGTGAAGGAGATCTGCGCGGCTCCCGCGAGGGATTTTCCGACCTGCTGCGGATCAATCTGAGCCTGCTGCGGCGGCTCATCCGAACCGAAGCGCTGGCGATGGAAGTGCAGCAGGCAGACTGCGCGATGAAAACGGAATATGCCGTCTGCTACTGCAAAGATAAGGCCTCGCCCGCCGCCGTGGAGCAGGTAAAAGAGACGCTGCGCCGCGCAAAGCCGCAGCTACTGTTGGATTCGAGCTACTTTCTGCCCTGGCTGTTTCCCTGCCGGGTGCGCACAGCGTCCCCGGTGAGCTACACCGAACGCCCCGCCGTGGCCTCCGCGAAGCTCTGTGAGGGGAAGATCGTCGTTCTCGTCAACGGGAGCCCCTCCGCAATGGTCCTGCCGACCCTCTTCGGCGAAAACTTCGAGTGTCTGGACGACTACGCCCAGCCTGCGTTTTTTGCGTCCTTCCTGCGCCTTCTGAAATATGGTTCCTTCTACCTGAGCATCTTTCTGCCGGGGGTGTTCGTGTGCCTGGCGGTCTACCTGCCGGAACTGCTCCCGCCACAGCTGCTCTTCAAGATCGAAGCTGCTGAGCGGGCCACTCCATTCCCGCTGTTTGGGGAGATGGTGCTGGTCATCCTGCTGCTGGAGATCATCCGGGAGGCAGGGCTTCGGATGCCGCAGACGCTGGGGCACTCGGTCAGTCTGGTTGCGGCGCTCATCATCGGGGACGCAGCCATCGCCACCGGTCTGCTGAGCACACCCGTCATTCTCGTTGCAGCGGTTGCATCCATTGCCGTCTTCGTGGTGCCGTCCCTCTACGAAATGGCCACGGCCTTCCGCTTTCTGGTCCTGCTGGCGGCGGGAGTGGCAGGCCCTGTGGGGCTTGTGTGCGCGGCGTTGGTCGTTCTGCTCTCTCTGGCGCAGGTGTCAGCGCTGGGGGTACCCTATTGTGCGCCGGTGCGTTTCCCGCAAACCGCACTTTCTCCGGACGGTGTAACCCGCCGGACCTACCGCACCCTGTCCGCACATCCATTTTCCATCTGGCAGAAACGGAGGTGAGCCAATGGAGCAAACCGGATCATTCCGTGCCGCCGTGCCGCTCAGCATCCTGACCGCGGTGCTGGGGCAGTGCATCACTTCCGGCAGCGCCATGCCAGCCCGGCTGTTGCTGCTGCAGGGGTTCCCCATGGCGCTGGGCATCGGCCTGCTTTCGTCCTGCTTGATGCCCGCCGAAGGGGAAGAGGGGCTTCGTTCCGAAACCGGCATCCGCCCCCAGCTGCTCTGTCTGCTTTTGTCCGTATGGTTTGGCGCAGAGCTGTGGGAGACGCTTTGGCAGGCACAGCAGGTGTGCCGGGAGCAGTTTTCGTCCATGGCAGTCCTCGGCGTTCTGCCGCTGCTGCTGTGGGCGGGCTGGCAGCTGAAGCCGGACGTCTTTTCCCGCAGTGCGGGGGTCTTGTGGTGGGCACTGGCGCTGGCGGGCCTTGCCTGCGTTGGAAGCCTGCACGGCCAGCTTCACTGGGAGAATCTTTTCCCCGCAGCGGAACCCACAGGGAATCTCCGTTTCCCGCTTTATGCGGAATCCATCGCGTGGCCCCTTCTGTTTGGAAAACGCGGATGCACCGGGAGGCGCTGCTTCCAGCTGCCGTTTCTGACGCTGGCGGGGCTGTTCGGTTTTGCGCTGGGGCAGGAACTTCTGTTTGGGTCCGGCCGTCCGCTTCCGGGGGATGAATTGCTGCGCGCCGGGACGCTGGGACGTGTCTCCCGGCTGGATGCAGCCTTTCTGCTCGTCTGGCTGGCAGCGGCACTGCTCCGGGGCTGCTTTCTGGTGCGGGTCCTGCGGGAACTGCTCTGCCGCCCGGAGGAGCAGGAAAAGGGGGTGCCGGAATGAGAGCTTCCCATGCACTGCGCTGGCTGGCAGGGGGCATTCTGGTGCTCTGGTGCGGCGTCTTTCTGCGGATGGAGACCACCGAGAAAAGCATGGTGCGGGCACTCATCGTCCAGCCGAACCGCAGCGGCTGGGCGGTGCAGCTGCTCTATCAGTTCCCGGAAGCAGCTGCGGATGCCTCCGACGCCGTGGCAGAAATCCGAAGCTGTTCGGCCGAGGATGCCACGCTGCCGCTTGCGTTGCACAAAGCCGAACGGGAACTGCCCAAAGCTGCAAATTACCGGCTGTGTGAATATCTTCTCTTTGACGAAACAGCGTCACAAACCGATGTCCTGGAGCTGGAGGAGTTTCTACAAACGGAATCCGTCAGCCGCCTGTCGGCACGGGTGCTCTTTGTCGCTGGCATCGGGAAACTGGCGGAAGAAACTCCGCCGGGCGGTCTGCCGGGCGGCGGGGCGGAACCGGAAGAGACCGATGCGGCCCCGGAAACGCTTCCGGGAGCGCTTTTACAGGCCGCTGAGGATACCGCTGCGTGGGCACCGCATCTGTACGAGTGCGCAGCGGGGGCCGTGATCCCCATCTTAAAAATTGAGGAGAACGGGGTGACATGGCAGAAGGAAAGCTGCCTTTTGACTGCGCAGGGAAGCACTCGGCTTTCCCCGAACGAGACGGCCATGGCGCAGCTCTTGCAGGAACGGACGATGCCGGTGGAGTTCGCACTGGAAGGGGAGACTGTCACCCTCCGGCGCTGTGTCGTTTCGGTGGAAGCGGAAGGAAACGGTTTTGCGGTCACGCTGACCGGCCAGCGCAGGGCGGGCACACCGCCGGTGGCGGAAAGCGTGTGCCGCCAGCTGGAGGCGCTCTGCGAAGAGACCATCGTCCGGGCCTGGCAGTCGGGCGCAGACCTTCTCTGGCTGGGCGCAGTCCGTGCGCTGAAGGAAGGGCCGGGTGCCTTTTTTACAACAAAAAACGCCTGCCCGGAAGTGCGGGCAAGCGTGAAGATGCTGGATCTTTAATGGGCGGTCTCAAAGATGACGGTGATGGTCGTGCCGACATTGATCTCGCTTTCCAGCCGGATGCGGGCGTTGTGGATGCGGGCAATGTGCTTGACGATGGCCAGCCCCAGCCCGGTGCCGCCGGTGGCCTTGCTCCGGCTCTTATCGACCCGGTAGAACCGCTCGAACACGCTGGACTGGGCTTCTTTCGGGATGCCGATGCCATTGTCCTTGACGGTCAGGGTGCAGTGCCCATCCCGTGTGCAGGCGGTGATGAGCTGGACCTTTCCGCCGGGGCGGTTGTACCGGATGGCGTTGTCGCAAAGGTTCTGGCACAGCTCATCCAGCAGGCTCCGGCTGCCCAGCACAGGGGCGCTCTCGCCGAGGTAGGTCAGGGAGATAAACGACTTCTGCGCGTTCACCTTCTGGCGCTCGACGCACTCTTTGGCCACATCCAGAAGATCGACCGTCTCCATCTGGGGAGTGTCGTTGGTCTCCGAAACGTTGTCCAGATGGGACAGCTGCAAGATATCGTTGACCAGCTGGATCATCCGGCTGGCTTCTACATGGATCTTCCGGCCGAACTCCGGCACATCCGCAGACTTGGCGATGCCGGTCTCAATGAGTTCGGCATAACCGGAAATGCTGGTCAGGGGCGTTTTCAGCTCGTGGCTGACATTGGCCGTAAACTCCTGCCGCATCTTTTCGTTGTTCTCGCGGAGCAGGCGGTCCGAGTGGATGCTCTCGGCAAAGGGGATCAGCTCCTTGTACGGCACATTTTCCTGGATGTGTTCCAGATCGTCCGTCATCTTCAGAATGGGCTGGATGAGGCTCCGGGTCAGCAGACCGGCCATCATGGCAGCTGCGCCCATCATCACGATGCAGCTCAGCACGATGGCCGGCAGGGCCGCATCGTAGATGGACCAGATGGTCTCGGAATCCTGCGCCACACGGAGGATGTCACCATCCGGCAGGAGCATGGCGTAGTAATACGTCTCAAACCCCAGCGTCTGGGAGTCGCGGCGGTTGCGGCCGATGCCCTCCTGCTTGGCCTGCTGGATCTCCGGGCGGCTCAGGTGGTTCTCCATCTGCTGGCTGGTCGCGGATTCGAACAGGACGCTGCCGTCCGAGGCAATGAGCGTGATGCGCAGATCGCCGTTGACATAGGCGGAGAGCTGGGCCGGGTCGTCGATCTGTTCACACCCGGCGGCAACGAGGCTGGCCTCGTTTTCCAGCGCCGCCCATGCCTGCTCCCGGAAGGCTCTGTGAAATACGAAGATGCAGAGCACGGCGGTGCAGATCAGCCCGACAAAGCCCATCCAGAACAGCCGATAACTGATTTTTTCTTCCATGCTCCGTGGTTTCATTCTTCGTTTTCCTCCTCGTTGTCGGCCAGTTTGTAGCCGACCTTCCGCACGGTGCAGATGTACTTTCCGGCATCGCCCAGTTTTTTGCGCAGGGTGCGGATGTGCATATCCACGGTGCGGCTTTCCACCGAGATGTCGGTGCCCCACACCACCTGCAAAATGGTCTCGCGGGTCACAACCAGGTTGGTGTTTTCCAGCAGCAGGCGGAGCAGGCTGTATTCCTTGTAGGTCAGGTCGATGTGGGCGTCGTTCACCGTCACGATGTGGCGGGCGTTGTCCAGCAGGATCTCATGGAAGGCGTAGACGTTCGTCTTTTCCTCCGGGGCCGAGCGGCGCAGCGCAGCCCGCACCCGGCTCAAAAACTCCATGATGCCAAACGGCTTGGTGATGTAATCGTCTGCGCCGCAGTCCAGCCCGCGCACGGTGTCCAGCTCGCTGGATTTGGCCGTGACCATGATGATGGGCAGGCGCCGCAGGGAAGGGGTGTTGCGCAGTTTTTTCAGGATGGAAAAGCCATCCTCACCGGGAAGCATGACGTCCAGGATGACCAGCTCCGGCACGGCAGCATTCATGGCCTGCCAGAAGCTCTCGGACGATTCAAAGCTCTGCACGTCATATCCGCTGGACTGGAGCGCATACTGCTCCAGCTCCCGGATGGCGGCGTCGTCTTCTACGATATAGATCATGCCTTGGGGTCCTCCTTTTCGCTTGCCACGGCGGGTTCACCGTCCGGGAAGAGATACCGCTCGCGGTAACGGTCCAGGCGGCGGCGGAACTGTTCGCTCTCCTTGGTGTCGTTGCCGTAGCGGAGATCGTTCAGATAGGCGTGGGTATCAAAGCTGTCCTGTGCGACTTCGATCTGGGCAACGGCAACGTTGCTGCAGTGGTCGCAGACACGCTCATAGTTGGTCAGCAGGTCTTCCAGCACGAAGCCGTATTCGATGGAGCAGCTGCCAGCCTGCAGGCGGGCCACATGCCGTGCCTTGATGGCGCGGACCAGTTCGTCCACAACGGTCTCCATGGGTTCGACCTTGCTGGCCAGATGCAGGTCGGCCTTGCGGAACGCATCGGTCGTGCGGCTCAGCACATCCTGCACCGCGCCTTCCAGAACCTGCAGCTCCTCGTGCGCATCCTGGGAGAACGCGATGTTCTTGGCGTGGATCTCTTCGGCAGAGCTGAGCAGATTCACGGAATGGTCGCTGATGCGCTCGAAATCGCTGATGGTGTGGAGCAGGGTGTTCACGCTCTGGCTGTCGGCGTGGCTCAGCTCCCGGCTGGACAGCTTGACCAGATAGGTGCCGAGGGCGTCTTCGTACTGGTCTACCTTGGCTTCTTCGTCCCGGACTTTCTGGGCCAGGGTGTCGTCCCACTGGTGGGTCAGGCTCATGGCCTGCACCACGCCCACGCGGGCCAGCTCGGCCATATCCGCAGTGGCGGCGCGGGCGCGTTCCACAGCAACGGCGGGCGTCTTGAGCAGACGCTCATCCAGCAGGGCGAAGCTCTCTTTCTCGGCATCGTCCGGGATGGTGAGGATGGCCAGCTTTTCCAGAACGTTGGCGAACGGCAGCAGGACCGCCGTGGCCGCAATGTTGAACACAGAGTGGATGACAGCGATGCCCCACGCCGTGACGGTATCGTTGACAAAGGTGAAGTGCAGGACCAGATTCAGGCCATAGTACATTGCCAGAAAGAGGGTCACACCGATGATGTTAAAGTACAGATGCACCATGGCGGCGCGGCGGGCGTTTTTGTTGGCACCCACAGAGGAGATCAGCGCGGTGACGCAGGTGCCGATGTTCTGGCCCATGATGATGGGGATGGCGCTGCCGTAGGTGATGACGCCGGTGGAGCTGAGCGCCTGCAGGATGCCGACGCTGGCGCTGGAGCTCTGGATGATGCCGGTGACGAGTGCGCCGACCAGAACACCCAGCAGCGGGTTGGAGAAGCGGATGAAGAGGTTGGTGAACCAGACTTCATCCTGCAGCGGGGTGACCGCATTGGACATGGCGGTCATGCCGGTCATCAGAACGGCAAAGCCGATGAGGATGGTGCCGATGCCCTTCCGCTTTTCGCTCTTGCCCATGTAGAGCAGGATGCCGATGAAGGCCAGCAGGGGGCTGAACGAGGTGGGCTTGAGCAGCTGGATGAAGAAGCTGTCGCCCTGCAGACCGGAAAGGCTCAGGATCCAGCTGGTGACGGTGGTGCCCACGTTGCTGCCCATGATGATGCCGATGGCCTGGTGCAGCTCCATGATGCCGCTGTTGACGAAGCCGACCACCATAACGGTGGTGGCGCTGGAAGACTGGATCACGGCGGTGACGCCGAGGCCCAGGAAAAAGCCCTTGAGCGGGTTATCGGTCAGCTTGCTCAGGATCTTTTGCAGCTGGCCGCCTGCCTGCTTTTCCAGAGCCTTGCCCATGATGTCCATGCCGAACAGGAACAGGGCCAGGCCTCCCAGGAGCGAAAAAACATTGAAGATTGTCATATGTGCGTTCCTCACTTTTCATTGACGTGAAATTCTCCTGATTCTGAGTATAGACACGCAATGTAAAATCGGAAATCGGCAGAGTGTAAAATTCATGTAAAGCGACAGACTTTTTCCGCTCTTCAGGGCTTACTTCCTATTATAAAGGAAAATCGGGTGGATGCAAGGTACACATCCGGAAAAGTAGTAAAACAAAACCAGTCCGGTGGAATCTCCGCCAGGCTGGTTGGTTAGGATGTTTTCGGATATGGTTTCGGTTCATCGGTCAAGCCGAGAATATAATCTACGCTGGTATCGTAATATATGGCGAGTGCTTTGAGAACGTCTGTTGGAATATCGCGCTTCCCCATCTCATAATTGGAGTAACAGACCTGTGTGCATTTCAAATAGGCCGCAAGGTCTTTCTGCATCAAATCCCGGTCTTCTCGCAAGTCGCGGATGCGTTGGTACATAAGCATACACCTCTACTCATGGATGCCGTTAACAAAAGTATAGGGAAAACATTTTGTTATATTGACATATAAAACAAAATGTTATATAATAACCACAAGACGGAAATAATAGTTCCACAAATAAACCCGGCTTCCGAAGGAGGAAAAACTATGCGAATTGGACTTGGCGAACTGATTTTCTCGTTATTTTCTCTTTTGCCGCTGATTATCGGCATTTTATTAGTCATTGCGCTCATCAAATATCTTAGAAAGAAATAAACAGGAAGAAACAAGACACTCCGTTTGTTCCGCAGCAGAGTCTGCACAGCAAGCGGGGTGTCTTGTTATTTGTCAGTCTGTTTTCAGCGGTCAATCCACCAATAGGAACTTTTCCCAAAAGAATCATTGTAATCCGAAACCATCTCGTTTATAATAAGAGAAGGAATGCCTGCGGGAGGGTCTGCCCGCAGTTGAGGAATACACGCAGGAGGAAGAACGATGGCGAATTTTACCGTTTCGCTCAAGAAGCTGACCGAAAAGGTCAGCATGGATGTGGTCTACGCTCCGCAGGACCTCGAAAACATCAGCGTCGAGATCGCGGAAGTCAACCGTCCGGGTCTGTTCCTGGCGGGCTATTACGATTACTTTGATAAACTGCGGCTGCAGATCATGGGTCTGGCCGAGATGAACTTCCTGTCCGGCCTTTCGCCGGAAAAGCGCTACGAAGCGCTGGACCAGCTGTTCCGTCAGCAGCCGCCGGCTGTCATCGTGGGCCGCAGTGAGGAGCTGAAACCGTTCCCGGAGATGCAGGAGCTGGCCAGAAAGCACGGCGTGGCGCTGCTGCGCTCCAACGAAACGACCTGCACCCTGATGGGCAGCATCATCAGTGTGCTGAACCTGGAGCTGGCCCCCCGCATCACCCGCCACGGTGTGCTGGTGGAGGTGTACGGCGAGGGCATTCTGATTCTGGGTGACAGCGGCATCGGCAAGAGCGAGCTGGCGATCGAGCTGGTCAAGCGCGGCCACCGCCTTGTGGCCGACGATGCTGTGGAGCTGCGCAAGGTCTCGAACCGCCAGATCATGGGCACGGCCCCGGAGAACATCCGCCACTTTATTGAGCTGCGCGGCATCGGCATCGTCAATGTGGCCCGCGTGTTCGGTGTGGGCGCGGTCAAGGTGAGCGAGAGTCTGGACCTCGTGGTCCAGCTGGAAGCCTGGGACCCCACCAAAAACTATCAGCGCACCGGTCTCGAAAGCGAGTATTACGAGATCCTGGGCGTCAACATCCCCAGCACCAGCATCCCGGTCTCGCCGGGACGCAACCTCGCCGTTGTGCTGGAAACGGCAGCCATCAACAACCGCCAGAAGAAGATGGGCTACAACGCCGCCAAGGAGCTGCTCATCCGTCTGGGCCTCGAAGGCACCATCGAATAAGATTCTCATACGAAAAGGAACGAAGCGTTTATGGAACGATTGAAACAACAGCTGCAGGCCGAAGGCATTGCCTACCGGGCAGACGAGCCGCTGGCAGCCCACTGCACCTTTAAGATCGGCGGCCCGGCGGATGTGTTCGTCCTGCCGGAGACCGAAGAGCAGCTCTGCTGCGTGATCGCACTCTGCAAAGAGCAGGGCGTGAAGTACTACCTGCTGGGCAACGGCAGCAACATTCTGTTTGAGGATGCCGGTTACCGGGGCGTGGTCATTGAGACCATGGCCCTGAAAATGGGCATCGGCTTTCTGGAACAGGTCGCGCATCCGGGGGCAGCGCCGGGCGAGGTCTATGATGCTGTGGTCGCCGGTGCGGGCCTGAAGCTTTCGAGCCTGTGCACCGCCGCATTGGAAAACAGCCTGACCGGGCTGGAATTTGCCTACGGCATCCCCGGCACGGTGGGCGGTGCGGTCTATATGAACGCCGGAGCCTACGGCGGCGAGATGAAGGATGTGCTGCAGTCGGTGCGGTATCTGACGCAGGACGGCGATGTCGTGGAGGCAGAGGCTGCCGTGCTCGACCTTTCCTACCGGCACAGCATCTTTGAGGAAAACGGCGGCTGCATCCTGAGCGCACAGTTCCATCTGAAGCGGGGCGACCCGGACGCCATCAAAGCCCGGATGAACGAGCTGATGGCAAAGCGGGTGGAAAAGCAGCCGCTCGACAAGCCCAGCGCCGGCAGCACCTTCAAGCGCCCGGCGGGCGCGTTTGCGGCGGCCCTCATCGACCAGTGCGGCTTGCGGGGTTTCCGCCACGGCGGCGCGGCTGTCAGCGAGAAGCACTGCGGCTTCGTGGTGAATCTGGGCGGCGCGACCTGCGCCGATGTGCTGGCTCTGTGCGACGAGGTGCGGGCCATCGTGAAGGAAAAGACCGGGTTCGACCTGGAAAAAGAGATTCGTGTCGTGAAAGCATAAGAGGGAAGAAAAATGGATCTGCTGATCGTAAGCGGGCTTTCCGGTGCAGGAAAGTCTGTGGCTATGAATGCGCTGGAAGATATCGGCTTTTTCTGCATCGACAATGTCCCGGCGGAACTGCTGCCGAGCATTACCGCATTCTCCAAAGCTGGTGACAACAAGCTGAAGCGGGTGGCGCTGTCCATGGACGTGCGCGGCTGCCGTTCCAGCGAGGAGATCGAAAAGGCGCTCGACCTGCTGGACCAGCAGGGGATCGCCTACGAGATCCTCTTCCTCGACGCACCGGACGATGTGCTGATGCGCCGTTACAGCGAGACCCGCCGCCGTCACCCGATCAGCATTGCGGAGGGCATCTCCACGCGGGAAGCCTTCCAGAAAGAGCACCAGATCCTCCGCCCCTTTAAGGAGCGTGCGAATTATATCGTGGATACGGCGCTGCTCTCCACCGCGCAGAACAAGGAGCGCATCTGCGAACTCTTTGTGCAGAACGGCGGGGCGAAAAGTGCGATGCGGCTGACGGTGATGTCGTTCGGCTTCAAGTTCGGCGTCCCGGCGGACGCAGACCTGGTGCTGGATGTGCGCTGCCTGCCCAATCCGTTCTATGTCCCGGATCTGAAGTTCAAGACCGGCCTGGATCAGGAGGTCGTGGATTTCGTCATGGGCAAACCGGAGGCGCAGGAACTGCTGCGCCGGTACGAAGCATTTCTGGAATATGCCCTGCCGCTCTACGTCAAGGAGGGCAAGAGCCAGCTGACCATTGCCGTGGGGTGCACGGGCGGCAAACACCGCTCCATCACCTTTGCGCGGAAGATCGCGGAATACTGCGAGGGTCTGGGCTACCAGCCCGGCGTCCAGCACCGCGATGCCTCCCGCTGAACGGCCAGATCAAAGAAGGAACGACAAGATGAGTTTTGCATCCCAGGCACGGGAAGAGATCGCGCAGCACAGCCTGCAATTGCAGAAGGACTGCTGCGTCCGCGCGGCGGCCTACGGCATCGCCTGCTTTGCCAAATATTTTGACGCCAAGGGCCTTGTGCTCCAGACGGAGCAGGAGCTGACCGCCCGCGTGGCCGAGCAGCTGTTTGCCCGCTGCGGCGTCCGGGGCACCATTCTGGAAAAGAGCCGCCCCAGCGGGGTGGTGTACGAGTTTGGCATCCGGGAGCCTGAACAGGTGATGCGGCTGCATGAACTGTTCGGCACCACCGGCAGCGAGACGAGCTTGCAGATCGACCCCCGGATGATCCGCTGCCAGACCTGCGTCAGCGCCTACATCGGCATGGCGTTTCTCTGCGGCGGAACCGTCACAGATCCAAAAAAAGAATACAACATCGAATTTTTAACGAGCCGCACCAATCTCGCCAGAGACTTTGAAGCGTTGCTGGCCGAGCACGAGTTTGCGCCCCACCGCACCCGCCGCAACGGCGTGAACCTGGTTTACGTCAAGAGCTGCGCCAACGTGGAGCGCATTCTGGCGTTTATGGGGGCGGCCCAGGCGGCAGCGCAGATCAATGCGCAGAAAGCCGTGAAGCAGATGCGGAACCAGATCAACCGCCACACCAACTGCGATACCGCCAACCTCGGCAAAACAGCCCGCGCCAATGCGCAGACTCTGAAGGCCATCCGCTTTTTGCAGGAGCAGAATGCGCTGGAGACCCTGCCGGAGGTGCTGCAGCAGGCAGCAGCAAAGCGGCTGGAAAATCCGGATCTCTCGTTGACGGCGCTCTGTGCCTGCTTTGACCCGCCGGTCAGCAAATCGGGGCTGTCGCATCGGATGAAAAAGCTGGAACTGCTGGCGCAGACCATGCGGGAACGGATGGAACAGGAGGCAACGAAGTGAGCGAGATCAGCGAAAACAATCATCTGGGGCGGGATTTCGTCCACCTCCATATCCACACGGAATACAGCCTGTTGGACGGTGCCTGCCGCATCGACCAGCTGATGGACCGCGTGAAGGAGTGCGGGCAGACGGCCATCGCCTGCACCGACCACGGCGTCATGTACGGCTGTGTGCAGTTTTACAAAGCGGCCAAAAAAGCGGGCATCAAGCCCATCATCGGCTGCGAAGTCTACGTTGCCACTCGCACCCGGTTCGATAAGGTCAACAAGATCGACGGCAACAACCATCTGATCCTGCTGTGCAAAAATGAGACCGGCTACAAGAACCTTATTAAAATGGTCTCCGCAGCCTTCACCGAGGGGTTTTACTCCAAGCCCCGCGTTGATAAGCAGCTGCTCGAACAATACCACGAAGGGCTCATCTGCCTTTCGGCCTGCCTGGCGGGCGAGATCCCGCAGGCCATTCTGGCGGGGGACTACGAGCGGGCTAAAAGCTCAGCGCTGTGGTACCGGGACCTGTTTGGCGAAGGCAATTACTACATTGAGCTGCAGGACCACGGCCTGGAAGAGGACACCATCGTTCTTCCCCAGCTCATCAAGCTGGCGCGGGAGACGGGCATCCCTATGGCCGCCACCAACGACTCCCACTATCTGCGCAGGGAAGACGCCAAAATGCAGAGCATCCTTCTCTGCATCCAGACCGGCAAGACCATGCAGGACGCCGATAAGATGGAGTTCCAGACCGATGAGTTTTACGTCAAGACGACGGATGAAATGTACGATCTGTTCGCCATGGTGCCGGAGGCCTGCGAGAACACCCAGAAGATCGCGGACCAGTGCAACTTTGATTTTGACTTCGGCCACACCAAGATCCCCTACTACAAAGCACCCAACGGGATGGACAATCAGGCCTTTTTTGAAAAGCTCTGCTGGGAGGGTCTGGAGCGCCGCTACGGCCCCGATGTCCCGCAGGCCAACAAAGACCGCCTGACCTACGAGATCGGCGTGGTCAAGACAATGGGCTACACGAACTACTATCTGATCGTCTGGGATTATATCAACTACGCCAAGAGCCAGGGCATCCCGGTGGGGCCGGGCCGTGGTTCCGGTGCAGGCAGCATTGCGGCCTACAGCGTCGGCATCACCGACATCGACCCCATCCGCTACAACCTCATCTTCGAGCGTTTCCTGAACCCCGAACGTGTCAGTATGCCCGACTTCGATGTGGACTTCTGCTATGAACGCCGTCAGGAAGTCATCGACTACGTCAACCGGAAATACGGTGCTGACCATGTAGCGCAGATCGTCACCTTTGGCACCATGGCCGCCCGCAATGCCATCCGTGACGTGGGCCGTGTGATGGGGATGCCCTACCAGGATGTGGATGTGGTCGCAAAGCAGGTCCCGATGGAACTGAAGATGACGCTGAAGCGCGCATTGGAAGTCTCGGCCGAGCTGAAGCGGATGTACGACACAGACCCGAAGGTCCAGGAACTGATCGACACGGCCCTCAAGGTGGAGGGAATGCCGCGCCATGCGTCCACCCACGCGGCGGGTGTCGTCATCACCCCGGAACCGACCGACTACTATCTGCCCCTCGCTACCAACGACGGTCTGCCTGTGACCCAGTTCAACATGACCGAGATCGAGGAGCTTGGCCTGCTGAAGATGGACTTCCTCGGCCTGCGCACACTGACGGTCATTCGGGATGCGGAAACGGCCATCCAGAAAAAAGAGCCGGATTTCTCCGTTGCAGCGCTCGATTACGATGATCCGGAGACCTACAAAATGCTGGGTCAGGGCGAGACGGAGGGCGTGTTCCAGCTCGAATCTTCGGGCATGAAGCAGGTCCTCGTAGGGCTGCAGCCGCAGAACCTGGAAGATGTCATCGCACTCATCAGCCTGTACCGCCCCGGCCCGATGGATTCCATCCCGACCTATCTGCGCAACCGCCACGAGCCGGAAAAGATCAGCTATAAGACCCCGCAGCTGGCCCACATTCTGGATGTGACCAACGGCTGCATCGTCTATCAGGAGCAGGTCATGCAGATCTTCCGTGAGCTGGCAGGCTTCTCGTTCGGGCAGGCAGACAATGTCCGCCGCGCCATGAGCAAGAAGAAACATGCGGTCATGGAGGCAGAGCGGGAACACTTTGTCCACGGCTGCACCGAGCCCGGCCACGAGTGCCCCGGCTGCGTGGCCAACGGTATCTCGGAAAAGGTCGCCAACGAGATCTATGACGAAATGTCGAGCTTTGCGTCCTATGCGTTCAACAAGAGCCATGCGGCCTGCTATGCGTATGTCGCATTTCAGACGGCCTATCTCAAGTGCCATTATCCCAGCGAGTTCATGGCGGCCTTGCTGACCAGTGTGCTCGATAATACGGACAAGGTCATCGAGTATTCGGGCGAATGTGCCCGCCTGGGCATCCGGGTACTCCCGCCGGATATCAACATTTCGAACGGCGGCTTTACGGCGGATGCCAGGGGGCAGATCCGATTCGGCCTGAACGCGGTCAAGAGCGTGGGCCGCAACCTTGTGGAACGCATCGTGGAAGAGCGTGGGGAAAAGCCCTATGCCAGCCTGTATGATTTCTGCAAGCGGCTGTACGGCAACGAAATGAACCGCCGGGCCGTGGAAAGCCTCGTCAAGGCGGGCGCGTTCGACAGCATGGGCGAGAACCGCCACAGCCTCGTGGAGGCCGTGGATGGTATCATCAAGAGCGTGGAGAGCGACTCCCGGCGGAATCTGGACGGGCAGCTCGACCTGTTCTCGCTGATGAGCGGGGGAGCACAGAGCACGTCGAAGGATGTATATGAGATCCGGCACCTCGAAGAATATTCCCATACCGAACTGCTGCAGCAGGAAAAAGAGGTCAGCGGTCTGTACCTGTCCGGCCACCCGCTGGATGCGTACCGGGAGCAGTCGGCAAAGTTTGCGACCCATTCCATCAAGGCCCTGACCGGCGAGGAAGCGCATGGGCTGGACAATGCCCATGTTCGCATCGTCTGCACCATTGTCAAGAGCCGGATGATGACCACCAAGTCGAACAGCCTGATGGCCTTTACCAGCGTGGAAGACCTGACCGGCACGATGGAGGTCATCGTCTTCCCGAAGGTGCTGGAGGTCTTCCGGGATGCCATCCGGGAAAATGCCGTTGTGGTCATTGAGGGACGTCTGTCGGTCCGCGAGGACGAGCCGTCCAAGCTGATGGCCGAAAGCATCTCGCCCATTGAAGGCTACGACCCCAAGCACCCGCAGGCGAACCGTCCGAACCGGATGCGGGATGCGGCCCAGCGGCTCTATATCCGTCTGCCGTCGCGCAGCTGCCCGCAGTATGCAAAAGTCGTCAACCTGCTGGAGATTTTTGACGGTGATATGCCGGTCATCTTCTATCTGGAGGACACCAAACAGAAGCTTGCGGCCCCCCGCAGGCTGTATACTTCCGGCCATCCGCTCTTCTTCCAGGAGCTGCGGCGTCTGGTCGGCGAAAAGAACGTTGCAACAAAATAACGTGCTATGGAACGAATCGTGCAGATGCAACTTTCATAAAAATCATCGAAGCTTCGCAGCAAAGCATACTTTAACAAAATTTTAACAGAGTTTCAAAAAGGTATTGGATTCACAGGAAAACTGTGCTATAATAATTCAAGGCAAGTCGTATCAGAAATGAGCAAAGCAATGGAGCAGTGTCAGGAAGAAGGGGCACTGCTCTGAGGTGAATGAAGAAACAATTGGAGGGAATCTCTCTTATGGAAAAGCAAATCAAAACGATTGGTGTCTTGACCAGCGGCGGCGACGCTCCCGGCATGAATGCTGCAGTGCGCGCTGTGGTTCGTACCGGCCTGCACAAGGGATTTCGGATGATCGGCATTCAGCGCGGCTACAACGGCCTGCTGAACGGCGAGTGCTTTGAAATGAACCTGCGCAGTGTTTCCAACATCATCCAGGCCGGCGGCACCATCCTGTACACCGCCCGCTGCCTGGAGTTCAAGACCAAAGAGGGTCAGGACAAGGGTGCTGCCAAGTGCCGTGAACTCGGCATTGATGCGCTGGTCGTCATCGGCGGCGACGGCTCCTACCGTGGTGCCCGTGAGCTGGCACACCGCGGCATCCCGATGATCGGCCTGCCCGGCACCATCGACAATGATATTGCCTGCACCGATTACACCATCGGCTACGATACTGCGATGAACACCGCTCTGGAAATGATCGACAAACTGCGCGACACCACCCAGAGCCACGACCGCTGCAGCGTTGTCGAGGTCATGGGCCGTAATGCGGGTTACATCGCTCTGAACGTCGCCATCGCCTCTGGTGCAATGGCGGTCCTGCTGCCGGAGAAGGAATTCGACATGCAGCACGACATCCTCGATAAGATCACCGAGACGCAGCGCACCGGCAAGCGCCACTTCATCGTCATCGTTGCCGAGGGCATCGGCCACTCGCAGGAGATCGCCAACGAGATCCAGGCCCGCACCGGCATTGATACCCGTGCCACCATCCTGGGCCACGTCCAGCGCGGCGGCTCGCCCACTCTGCGCGACCGCGTAAACGCTTCCGCCATGGGCTACCACGCTGTCTGCCTGCTGGAAGAGGGAAAGTACAACCGCATCGTCGGCATGAAGGGAGAGCACCTCGTGGATTACCCCGTCGATGAGGCTCTTGAAATGACCAAGACCCTCGACCCGGTGCTGATCGACGTTTGTAACACGATCTCTATCTAATAAAAGAGGAAGCCCCTGTTGAGTGTACGTGAACTTGCTGTAAGCGTTTGACTCCAACTGGTTTCACAAAGCTGAAAAGCGGGAATGGATCGGAATCGTCCGGTCCATTCCCGCTTTTTTAGTGAAACAGCTTGTTTATGATACCACCGATGCTGCATGATTTTTCGCAGAAGCTCACAGCTCAACGTCAGCTGCTGCTTCCATCGCATGAAACCGTTCCAGAAAGCTGTGATCCACGCCTTCGGATTTATACCCCGGCATGGTGTCCAGCGCGACGGCATGGATGCTGCGGAAAATGCTGTTTTCGATGTTGGGGTTGTCGCGCTTGAGGCGGCGGAGCAGGAGCTTGGTCTCCTGCCGCTTGGAACCGCCGCCGCCATTGTCGCACATGGTGCAGTTCTCGGTGAAGCGGCAGGCGCACTGGATGAATTCCAGGTCGTTGTACCGCTTCCAGGCCAGAATGTCCTCCTCGCGGATGCAGTACATCGGGCGGATGAGGGTCATGCCGGGGAAGCTGGTGCTGTGGAGCTTGGGCGGCATAGCCTGCAGCTGGGAGCCGTAGAACATGCTCATGACGGTCGTCTCGATGACATCGTTGAAGTGGTGTCCCAGCGCGATCTTGTTGCAGCCGAGCTCCTTGGCCTTGCTGTACAGGTGGCCGCGGCGCATCCGGGCGCAGAGGTAGCAGGGATTCTTGTCGGTGTTGTTGGCCACCGAAAAGATGTTGCTCTCAAAGATGGTCACTGGGATGTGCAGCAGTGCCGCGTTGGATTCGATCTTCTGGCGGTTGAGCTCATTGTAGCCGGGGTCCATCACGAGGAAGACCAGCTCAAAGGGAACATCGCTGTGCTTTTGCAGTTCCTGCATGAGCTTTGCCATCAGCATGGAGTCCTTGCCGCCGGAGATGCAGACGGCGATCTTGTCGCCTGCCTGGATGAGCTCATACCGTTTGACGGCTACGATGAAGGGGGTCCAAAGCTCTTTGCGGTATTTTTTGATGATGCTGCGTTCGATCATCTGATAGGGTTCGAGTTCGCGTTTCATGATTTCTCCTTATCGATCTCCGTGTGCGGCGGTCAGCTGCTGGCAGCAGACGTCGAACACCCGTAAAAATTCCTGGATCTCTGCCTCGGTGGTCAGATGGCTCAGACTGATGCGCCAGGACGAGAGGGCATTGCGGCGATCCCGGCTGACGGCAAACACTGCGCGGGAGGGCAGGCCGTCCGACGAGCAGGCCGATTTGACCGAGACGCAGACGCCGTGGGCGTCCAGTTCCCGCTGAAAGACCGTGCCCTTCACGTCCCGGACACTGAGGTTCAGGATGTGCGGGATGGCATTTTCGGGGCTGTTGATGCGCACCTCCGGGTGCTGGCACAGGGCCGCGCGGAGTTCCGCGTTCCGCTTTTGGACAGAGGCAGAGCGTTCCGGCAGGTTTTCCACGGCAAGTTCCAGCGCACAGGCCAGGGAAGACGCCAGCGCCACCGTAGGGGTGCCGCTGCGATAGATGGTAGTGCTTTCGCCGCCGTGGATGAGCGGCTCCAGTGCCAGATTCCGCCGCTTGAGCAGCAGGCCGATGCCGTTCAGGCCATAGAATTTGTGAGCTGTCAGGCTCATGGTGTCTACCCCTTCAAACGAGACGGGGATCTTTCCAACGGCCTGGGTGGCATCGACATGCAGATGGCAGTTGGGGTAGTTCTTCAGGATGGCGGCGATTTCCTCCACCGGCTGCACGACGCCGAGTTCGCTGTCAACCAGCGTGACCGCCACGGCAATGGTGTCCGGCCGCAGCAGCTCTTTCAGATGGTCAAGGTCTACGGTACCGTCCCGCCGGATGTCCAGCAGGTCGATCTCATAGCCCTGCTCCTGCAGCGCGGTCAGAGTGCCGCTGACGGACGAATGCTCCAGCGGGGTGGAGATGATGTGCCTGCCCGCATGGCGGGAGAGCCGGGCCAGCCCCTTGAGCGCGAAGTTGTTGGATTCGCTGGCACCGGAGGTATAGATGATCTCGGCAGGCTGTACGCCCAGCAAAGCGGCGATCTTCATCGTGGCAGCGTCGATCTCGGCTCTGGCGGCGGTGCCTGCCTGATGATGGGAGTTGGCGTTGCCGATGCAGCGCCGCTCTACGGAGCAGAACCGGTCGAGTACCTGCGGGTCGGCCGGGGTATTGGCGGAATAATCCAGATAGATCATTGGGTCTCCTTAAATCTCAATCCATTTAATCGGTATTATTATAGTGCGCAGGGGGCCGGATTGCAAGATGCAGGTGCAAAATGCTGCCGCAGGGGAATAAAACCTGAAAAAGAAAGCAATCGCAGAGAGAATACCAAAAAACCGAAAATCCATTGCAGAACGGGGTGGTTTCTGATATACTTTACAATGTACGAAGGGAAGGGGAGAGCAGAATGCGCGGTTCAACTTTGCGGAGCACGGAGGCTGCTCTCCCATCCCGAATGTTTTTTCTTCCCGAAAGCTGAGGCACTGTCGCTTTTTTGCGGCAATGCCTCTTTTTTTGGGAGCAAAACGCGAAAGGAGGACTCTTTTATGAGTGAAAAAATCGACTACTCCAAAGGCATTTACGACGCGCGCCAGCTGGGCACGGGTCGGATGCTGATCCTCGGCGTACAGCACATGTTCGCCATGTTCGGTGCCACGGTGCTGGTGCCGCTGCTGACGGGCCTGAGCGTCTCCACCACGCTGCTCTGCGCAGGTCTGGGCACGCTGCTGTTCCATCTGGTCACCAGAGGCAAGGTCCCGGCTTTCCTTGGCTCGTCGTTTGCCTATCTGGGCGGCTTTTCCATCGTGGCCCCCATGCTGGCAGATGCCAACGGCAACCTGACCGTTGCCAACACGAAGATGCTGCCCTATGCCTGTGCAGGCGTTGCCTTCTCCGGCATCCTGTATCTGGTGGTCAGCCTGCTCATCTCCACCTTCGGCATCCGCCGCATCATGAAGTTTTTCCCGCCGGTGGTCACGGGCCCCATCATCATCTCCATCGGCCTGATCCTGGCTCCCTCTGCCATCACCAATTGTGAGTCGAACTGGCTGCTGGCCTTTGTGGCACTGGGCACGGTCATCGTCTGCAACATCTGGGGCAAGGGCATGGTCAAGATCCTGCCCATCCTCATCGGTGTTCTGGTCTCCTATGCGGTCGCTCTCGTGACCGGCGCCGTGGATTTCCAGGCCATCGCTGCCGCCGACTGGTTCGGCATCCCGCTGCACCAGAACGCCATGGGCTTGTTCGCCATCGACGGCAGCCCGGAGTTCATCAGCGCCCTCTTCACCATCCTGCCCATCGCACTGGCGACCATGATGGAGCACATCGGTGATATCGCCGCCATCAGCGCCACCGTCGGCCACAACTATATCAACGACCCCGGCCTGAACCGCACCCTGATGGGCGACGGTCTTGCGACCGCCATGGCCGGCCTGCTGGGCGGCCCGGCCAACACCACCTACGGCGAGAACACCGGCGTTCTCGCGCTGAGCCGCATCTACGACCCGCTGGTCATCCGCATCGCTGCGGTGCTGGCCATCATCCTGAGCTTCAGCCCCAAGTTTGAGGCAGTCATCAACACCATCCCCACCGGCATCATCGGCGGCATCAGCTTCGTGCTGTACGGCATGATCTCTGCCATCGGTGTCCGCAACGTGGTCGAGAATCGGGTGGACTTCACCAACAGCCGCAACCTGATCGTTGCTGCTGTCATTCTGGTGTCCGCGCTGGGCTTCAACTCGGTGGGCGGCCTGACCTTCATGGTGGGCAGCGTTTCCATCAATCTGTCCGGTCTGGCCATCGCCGCCATCGTCGGCATCCTGCTCAACGCCATCCTGCCCGGCAACGATTATGAGTTCGACGCTGCCGACGGTTCTGATGCTGCCACCAGCGGCAATCTCCAGGTGTAAACAAACTATTAAATAGGAATAATTCTCAAAAATTATCCTTGACTAACCCAGGAATCATTGCTATAATAGGCTCAGAAACCAAGGCCGACCGTACCAGGGGCGGCCAAAAGAATAACTGAGAAATTATGGAGGTCTATCGTATGAAAAAGTATGTCTGCACCGTTTGTGGTTATATCGCTGAAGGCTCCATCCCGGAGCAGTGCCCCGTCTGCAAGGCTCCCGCTTCTGCATTCGTAGAGAAGACCGGCAACACCTATGTGACCGAGCATGTCGTCGGCATCGGCAAGGCTGAGGGCGTCCCCCAGGAGATCGTGGACGGTCTGCGCGCAAACTTCGAGGGTGAGTGCAGCGAAGTCGGCATGTATCTGGCCATGGCCCGCGTCGCAGAGCGCGAGGGCTACCCGGAGATCGCCGAGGCTTACAAGCGCTACGCTTACGAGGAAGCCGACCACGCATCCCGCTTCGCCGAGCTGCTGGGTGAGGTCGTCACCGACAGCACCAAGAAGAACCTGATGATGCGCGCTGAGGCCGAGTGCGGTGCCTGCGCTGGCAAGATGGATCTGGCCAAGAAGGCAAAGGCTCTGAATCTGGACGCCATCCACGACACCGTCCATGAGATGGCGAAGGATGAAGCTCGTCACGGCCGTGGCTTTGAGGGCCTGCTGAAGCGCTATTTCAACACCGAGGTCTGATCCCGTTTTTTCAAAGGCTGCTGTGTGGCTCAGGCTGCACAGCAGCTTTTTTGCTTGACGCACCCGGCGGCAAAGCGTACAATGAGACAAAAAACGAAAAAGGAAGTTTCCTTATGAAATCGTCTTCATCCCGTTACGCGCTGCTGGACGAGCTGCGCGGGCTTGACCTCATCAGCATGATGCTCTACCATGGCATGTGGGATGCCGTGTATCTGTTCGGGGTCGTGGTGCCGTGGTATTCCGCCGGGCAGGGGCGGCTGTGGCAGCAATCCATCTGCTGGGTGTTCATCCTGCTGTCCGGCTTCTGTCTGCCGCTGGGGCATCATCCGCTCAAACGCGGCGCGGCGGTCTTTGGTGCCGGAGTGCTGGTCACAGCGGTGACGCTGCTGTTCATGCCGGAAGATGTGGTCTGGTTTGGGGTGCTGACCCTGCTGGGCTCGGCCATGCTCCTGACGGGCCTTGTGCAGAAGTGGCTGCAAAAGATCCCGCCGACGGTGGGGCTGGCGGTCAGTTTGATCCTGTTCGCGCTGACCTATCACACGATGGATGGCTATTGGGGGCTTGGCCCGCTTCGCTGTGCGCTGCCGCAGGGGCTGTATGCCAACTACCTCACGGCATACCTCGGCTTTTATCCGGTCTCCTTTTACTCCTCCGATTACTTCCCGCTGCTGCCGTGGCTGTTTTTATTCTGGGCGGGGTACTATCTGCATCCTCTTGTCGGCCGCAAACGGATGGAGCCGCTGCGCCGGTCGGTCTGCCCGCCGCTGGGCTGGCTGGGGCGGCACTCGCTGGTGCTGTATCTGCTCCATCAGCCGGTCATTTTCGGTGTGCTGACGCTGGTGTTCACCGTTCCGCAGCTGCTTTGAGCAGGGGAGTGGAAAAAACTGCAAAAGAGCCTTGACAACCCTGCCGCATTGTGGTATCCTATCTGTGGTTAGAGAAACCTAACCAGGAAAATGCGCGTCCGTTTCGGATGGCGCATTTTCCTGGTGATAAAAGTTAGAATATACTAACCTAAATTGAAAGAGAGGTTCTTCATTATGAGCAAAGTAGCAATCGTATTCTGGAGCGCGACCGGCAACACCGAGACCATGGCAAACTGCATCGCTGAGGGGGCAGGTGCTGCCGCCACCATCGTTCCCTGCGGCGAGATGAATGCTGCCAAGCTGGGCGAATATGACGTCGTGGCATTCGGCTGCCCCGCAATGGGCGCTGAGCAGCTGGAGGAGAGCGAGTTCGAGCCGATGTTCGCTTCTCTGGAAGGTTCCCTGAACGGCAAGAAGGTCGCGCTGTTCGGCTCCTACGGCTGGGGCGACGGCCAGTGGATGCGCGATTGGTGCGAGCGTGTCAAGGAGGACGGCGCGGTCCTGTTCAGCGAAGAGGGCCTCATCTGCAACGAGACGCCCGACGACGATGTCCAGGCTGCCTGCCGCAAGCTGGGCGCTGACCTGGCTGCATGGTAAGCCTTTTCTCTTGACAAAATGAGTTTGTCTTGATAAACTAACCGACAGAGAACCGAACGACACCGGCTTTCTGCCGGTTTTTTTGTTGTATCTGGAGGAACGCATGAAACAGACTACCCCGAAAGACCTTGCGAAAAAGCGCACGGAGGAACAACTTCTGGTGAGCGAGATGATCGCGCTCTACTGCCGCAGGCAGCACCGCACCCCCAAAGGCTCGCTCTGCCCGGAATGTCAGGAGCTTCGCGATTATGCGCTGGCCCGCATCGACCATTGCCCGTTCATGGAGACGAAGACCTTCTGTTCGGCCTGCAAAGTCCACTGCTACAAGCCTGCCATGCGGGAGCAGATCCGCACTGTCATGCGCTGGGCCGGGCCGCGGATGCTGCCGGTGCACCCCGTTCTCTCCATCCGGCATGTGATCGTGACCATCCGGGCCAAACGCAAGGCCGGGGCAGAGAAGTGACCGGTGTATAAATCTCACGGAATGGGGGCATCCTAGAAGCATCCCAGATTCAAAGAGGTGAGAACGAATGGAAAATACCGGTGTTGTCTGCGATGTCTGCAAGTGCCGCCACAATGTGGAGAGCTGCAAGTGTGACCTGCCGCAGATCAAGGTGACGGAGCACTGCTCCTGCACCACCCAGCAGATCGAGACCCCGCACTTCTGCCAGAATTACGAAGCCAAGTAACTTCTACGCGCAGAAAACCGCCCGGTTCCGTGCCGAAAACAGCATGGAACCGGGCGGTTTGTGTTTTGGTGCGGCTCAGCGCAGGGCCACGCCGCAGGTGGCAAGGCTGCGCACCAGTGTGCCGACGCTCTCCTTCATCTGGATGCCGGCAAAGCCCAGCCGGAAGGCCGCCTGCACATTGTCCAGCCGGTCGTCGATGAAGACGCTCTCCTGCGCCTTGAGGTGGTATTTTTCCAGCAGCGCCTTGTAGATGCGGGGGTCCGGCTTGTTGATGTGGACCTCGCAGGAGGCTACGCCGCCGTCGAACAGGCCCTTCATGTCCCGGTTCATCAGCAGGTCGAGCACATCTTCCGGAATATTGCTCAGGTAATAAACGCAGTAGCCGTGGGCTTTCAGCTTCTGCACCAGCTCCTGCATCCGGCGGCGGGGGCGCAGGATGTGCATCCAGTCATCCAGAACGCCCTGCACCTCAAAGGCGCAGCCCTGTTCTCTGGCTTTGGCCAACATCCGCTGGTTGGCCTCGAACCGGGTGATGAGCCCGGCGTCCAGCAGCTTCCACTCTTCGCTGTCAAAGGTCAGGGCGCTGACCTGCTCCTCCACATCGGCGTTGCAGAAACGGTCCACCAGATACTCCTTGGGGTCAAAATCGACCATGACGCCGCCGAAATCAAACACGATATTTTTATACATCGACACATACCTCGATCTGAATGGGTGAGTTTTCCAATTGGTCGCTGCACTCAGTATAACACAAGGGACCGGTCTGCATCAAGCGCCGCTCTGCCGCATACAGTAAAAGAGAACATACAGCGGGGAGGGGAGCCGATGACATTCCGGGAGCTTTGCGCCAAAGAGGTCGTGCAGCTGTCCAATGGGGCCTGCCTGGGCAGGGCCGATGATCTGGAACTTGACCCGCAGACCGCGCAGGTCCGGAGCCTGCTTTTGCTGGGCCGGCCGCATCTGTTCGGGCTGCTGGGGCGGGACGAGACGCTGACCATCCCCTGGGAGGAGATCGACAAGATCGGGCTGGATGCCGTTCTGGTGCGCACAGAACTGCCTTTGCCGGAGCAAAAAAGTGCTTCGTTCTGGCAAAAGCTGCGCCGCTGGTTGGATGGATGAAAGTTTTTCATCTGTTTTTCTGGAATTGGGGTTTGATTTTACAGAAAACAGGATTATAATAGGGAACCGTGGGCCATGATTTGTGCTCGCAAACTCAAAGATCATCGCCCCATGGGGGCGCTCAGGAAGTGAAAGGAACGGTTCTTGTATGAATAAACGCGCATCCCGCACTCCGGCCTGGCTCCATACGCTGCGGCTGGCTTTCCCGCCGGTCGTCACGCTGGTGCTTGTGGTGCTCACGGAGTGGATCGCCCGCGGCAGTCTGACCGTGGACACTCTGACCCAATACATTTTTCCCCACGCCGAAGCCTATCTTCTGGCGTGGGTGCTGCTTTTCCTCATCTGGCTGATGGTGGACTGGCTGACCCGGTTCGCGCCGCTGGCGACCCTGATCGCGGCCATTCTCGGCTGTGTCCCGGCGGCGGTGGATTTCTACACGCTGCAGCTGCGCGGTGAGCCGTTTCTCCCGTGGGATCTGGCGCAGGTCTCGGAAGCGGCGGGCGTTGCTTCCGCTGCCGGGATCCATATCCAGACCAGCATGGTGGTCTCCATCGTTATCATTCTGCTGCTGCTCGTGGCCAGTTTCTTCCTCTACCGCGGGCGGAAAAAGCTGAACTGGAAGCCCCGCGTGTTGGGCGCTGCGGCCAGCGCTGCGGCCGTCTGCGGCCTGCTTTTCGGTGTCTTCCTGCAGCCCGCAGTCACCCAGGCCATCGGCATTCTGCCCGACGCCTGGATGCAGGACCGCTATTATCGCTACTACGGTGTCACCACCAGTTTTCTGACCAACCTCACCAATCTGGAGATCTCGAAACCGGACGACTACTCGGAAGATGCCGTGAACGAGATTTTGGACGACACCGCCGCAGCCGGGAACTACCAGACGGCACCGCTCTACCCGGCGTCTTATGGGGCGGTCACGCCAGCCGGGGAGACCGAACAGAGCCCCACCATTATCTACGTGATGGACGAGTCCTACTGGGATGTCTCGGAGCTGGAGCAGTATGGCTTTGCGTTCGACACGGATGTTTCCGCCAACCTCCATCGCCTGCAGGAGACCAGCGCTTCCGGCCGGGCTTACAGCCCCAGCTTCGGCGGCGGCACCTGCGATGTGGAGTTTGAGGCGCTGACCGGCTATTCCGTCTCCTATCTGCCCAACGGCAGCAAGCCCTATCAGCAGCATGTGACCCGGCCCATGTTCTCTCTGCCGAATTACCTCAAGACGCAGGGCTATCAGACCGCCGCCGTCCACTGCTTCTGGGCCAAATACTGGAGCCGCGACACGGCCTATCCGAATCTGGGTCTGGACACCTTCCTCAGTCTGGAAAAGATGACCCATGTCAACAAGGTGCGCAGGCACTACTGGACCTCCGGCCTTGTTACGGACGACTCCATGGCCGACCAGATCATCCAGCAGTACGAGAGCATGAAGGCCTCGTCCGATGCGCCGGTCTTCCTCCATGCCGTCACGATGCAGAATCACACCAATTATAATAAGGACAACTACCCCGACGACCAGCGCGTCAAGGTGCTGAACGCTCCGTCCGGCATCAGCCGGAGCACACTGGGGGCGCTCGAAGATTTTGCCACCGGCATCCGGGATGCCGACGCCATGCTGGGCCGCCTGACCGACTACTTCTCTCAGGTGGACGAGCCGGTCATCCTCGTGTTCTGGGGCGACCATTACAACCCCATTGATTCCAACTACGACGTCTTCACCAAGAGCGGCTATGCCAGCGATTCCAGCGCCGACCCCCGCCTCCACCAGACGACCCTGCTCATGTGGTCGAACTATTCGCAGCAGCCTGTGGACCTTGGCACCATCGCCGCCTACGACATTTCGCCGGTCATGATGAACATCTACGGCCTGAAGCAGCCGCTCTATTTCCAGTATCTGAACCGCCAGCTGCAGGTGGCGTACCGCACGAACACCCGCGGCACCGTCATGAACCGGGACGGCACCACCACCCAGGAGCCTACTGCATTGCAGCAGCAGTGGAGCGCCAACCACTGGCTGCTCCAATACGACCTGATGTTCGGCAAGGGCTATGCCCTCAGCCGGATGGGGATGGAGGGCCTGGAAGCGGCACCGACCGGCAAATAAGAGAAAACTGCAAAATCTTTTTGTAAAAAACACCGAAAAGCTCTTGAATCCGCGTCCTTTTTGTGCTATTATAATTCAGCATTACACACGCATCACTATGCCCTTTTGTGCCCATCCGGGTGGAGGGCAGTCAGGCCCGTCCGATACGGTGCCCTGATCACGGTGTGCGGAGGCAAAACAATATCTGGAGGTATTTTACTATGGCAGTCGTTTCTATGAAGCAGCTTCTCGAAGCAGGTGTGCACTTCGGTCACCAGACCCGTCGCTGGAACCCCAAGATGGCGAAGTATATCTTCACCGAGCGCAACGGCATCTATATCATCGATCTGCAGAAGACCGTGAAGAAGCTGGATGAGGCTTACAACTACGTGAAGGAAGTTGCAGCTGAGGGCGGCGACATCCTGTTCGTCGGCACCAAGAAGCAGGCTCAGGAGTCCATCCGTGATGAGGCTCTGCGCTGCGGCATGCACTATGTCAATGCTCGCTGGCTGGGCGGTATGCTGACCAACTTCCGCACCATCCGCAAGCGTATCGACCGCATGGATCAGCTGGCTAAGATGCAGGAGAACGGCACCTTCGAGCTGCTGCCCAAGAAGGAAGTGGCAAAGCTGGAGCTGGAGATGGAGAAGCTGGACAAGTACCTGGGCGGCGTCAAGAACATGAAGACCCTGCCGAAGGCCATGTTCATCGTCGATCCTCACAAGGAGCGCATCGCTGTTGCTGAGGCCCGCAAGCTGAACATCCCCATCGTTGCAATCGTCGATACCAACTGCAACCCCGATGAGATCGATTACGTGATCCCCGGCAACGACGACGCGATCCGCGCTGTCAAGCTGATCGCCGGTGCAATGGCCGACGCTGTTCTGGAAGGCAAGCAGGGCAACCAGGAAGCTCCCGCTGAGGAAGCAAACGCCTGATTTTTCCGTATTCCGAACAAACCCGTTTAGTAACGTGTAAGGGAGAATAAAAATGGCTATTACTGCAAAAGACGTTATGGAGCTGCGCAAGCAGACCGACTGCGGCATGATGGAGTGCAAGAAGGCTCTGACCGAGGCTGACGGCAACTTCGAGAAGGCAATCGAGATCCTGCGTGAGCGTGGTCTGGCTACCGCTGCAAAGAAGGCAAGCCGTACCGCTGCTGAGGGCATGGTCTACGCGGATTACTGCCCGCAGTGCAAGGTCGGTGTTGTCATCGAAGTCAACGCTGAGACCGACTTCGTTGCCAAGAACGACAAGTTCGTTGCTTTCGTCAAGGAGGCAACTCAGGTCATCATGAAGCAGAACCCTGCTGACGTTGAGGCTCTGATGGCTTGCAAGACCGAGTCCGGCGAGACCGTGGACGAGGCTCTGAAGAACCTGATCCTGGTCATCAAGGAGAACATCAAGGTCCGTCGTTTCGTCCGTTACGAGGGCGTCTGCTCTGCTTACGTCCACGGCGGCGGCACCCACGGCATCCTGGTCAACTTCGAGACCACCAACGACATCGACGCAAAGGACGAGTTCGTTGCTTACGGCAAGGACATCGCCATGCAGGTCGCTGCTGCAAACCCCAGCTATGTGGACGAGGCTTCTGTCCCTGCTGAGGTCGTGGCCAAGGAGAAGGAGATCATGCTTGCTCAGATGGCTGGCGATCCGAAGACCGCCAACAAGCCGGATGCAGTCAAGCAGAAGATGATCGAGGGCAAGATCAAGAAGTTCTTCAAGGAGAACTGCCTGGTCGATCAGGAGTTCGTCAAGGACAGCGACCTGTCTGTTGCTCAGTACACCGCTAAGGTCGCTAAGGACCTGGGCGGCGACATCAAGATCGTCAAGTTCACCCGCTTCCAGAAGGGCGAGGGCCTGGAGAAGCGCGCTGACGACTTCGCTGCTGAAGTCGCAAGCATGGTGAAGTAATTCAAGCTTCCAGGCTGAAAATGGGAGCCGCAGTGCCTGTCACAGGGTGCTGCGGCTCCTTTTTTGCGTTCCGGGGTTGTAAAACCTGACCGAAGATGTTATGATGGACCCATTCCAAACAGAAAGAAGTGCTGACCATGAAGATTGTCCCGTGTGCGTTCCAACTGCCCAACGGAGAAATGCTGACGGTGCGCAGTCTGTGCGCAGACGACGCCGAAGCGCTCAACGCATTCCGCCTTGCAACCTACCGCGAAACCCATTTTATGGCGCGTTATCCAGAGGATGGAGCGAGTCTGGAAGCAATGCAAAAGGGGCTGGCAGGCTCTGAAGCCAGCGCGCTGAATTGTGAGGTCGGTGCTTTTGCCGGAGAAAAGCTGGTGGGGGAGTTTGGTGTGGCACAGGTGCGGCCGCACATCAAGTATCGCCATCGTGCAGTCATGGGGATCTCTGTGTTGAAAGAAGCCTGGGGCTGTGGTCTGGGCAGCTTTCTGATGCAGTTGGCCGTGGCCCAGGCAAAAGCCAACGGCTTTGAACAGCTGGAGCTGGGTGTGTACAGCGATAATCCCCGCGCCATCCACCTTTATGAAAAGTTTGGCTTTGAACGCTGCGGCACCATGCCCCATGCCTTCAAGCTCAAGGATGGAACTTACCGCGACGAGATCATGATGGTGAAGATGCTATGAAAACAGAACGCATTACCCTGAAGGGCATCCCCGCGCTCCTCATCGGCGAGCCTTCCCACAAGGTGTATCTCTACGTCCACGGAAAAATGGGCAGCAAGGAGGAAGCTCTTGCATTTGCAGAGCAGGCCTGCCCGGCAGGTTATCAGGTGCTGGCCATCGATCTGCCCGAACATGGCGAGCGGAAGAACGGCCCCGAACGGCTCCTGCCATGGGTTGTTACCCCGGAGCTGCAATTTATGGATCAGTATGCAAGGGTGCACTGGCGGCAGGTTTCGCTGCGGGCCACGAGCATCGGTGCGTGGTTCTCCATGCTGGCGTTACAGGAGAAAGCACTGCGCCGCGCGCTCTTCGTTTCGCCCATCGTGGATATGGAAGACCTCATCGGCAGGATGATGCAGCAGGCCAACGTGACCGAAGAGCAGCTGAAGGCGGCAGGGGAGATCCCCACAACTTTCGGGGAGACGCTTTCGTGGCCGTATCTCTGCTGGGTGCGGGAGCATCCGCTCCGCTGGCGCACCCCCACGCAGGTGCTCTATGGCGAAGCCGACGAGCTGACTTCCTATGCTGTGCTCGACCGCTTCAAGCGCGCGACCGGGGCACAGCTGACCCTTCTGGCCGACGGGGAGCACTGGTTCCACACCGAGACGCAGCTGGCCGTGCTGCAGGCCTGGGAAGGTGCGCATCTATAAGCGCAGAAAAACAGAGATCCCCGCTGACGGGTTCGATGACGTCAGCGGGGATCTCTTTCTGTTTTTACGAACGAATCGTGAAAACCGCAGTTGTTTTTAGACCTTTGCTTCGCTGTTGTGCTCGGCGTTGGAGTAAGCCTTGAAGGAGTGGAAGACGATGTTCAGGCCCAGAACGATCAGCAGGACAGCCAGGATCAGCTGCAGGCCGTTGGCGATGAACACAGCGCCCCAGGTGGTCTCACCAGCAGGAATGCCCACCGAAGCGGCTGCGCTGATGGCCTTGACCATCGCGATCAGACGCTGGACCAGCGCGGTGAAGGTGACGCACAGCATGATGACCAGCGGGGGGAAGAGCATCTTGTTGTTGCGGCCGGTGACCTTCAGGAAGACGCACAGGGTGGCCAGAACCAGAGCGCTCAGCAGCTGGTTGGCGGAACCGAACAGCGGCCAGATGTTGGCGTAGCCGATCTTGGTCAGGATGAAGCCGAACACCAGCGTGATGAAGGTGGAGAAGTAGACGTTGCAGAACAGCTTGCGCCAGCCCTCTGCATGCTCCATGTCATCGACGCTGAACAGCTCCTGGAAGCTCATGCGGCCGATACGTGCAACGGCATCCAGGCTGGTCAGAGCCAGAGCAGAAACGCACATGGTCATGAAGACGGTAGCAGCGTAGGCGGGGATGCCGAACATCTCAAAGAAACCGGCAACGCCGCGGCTGAAGATCTGGAACGGGGTGCCTGCAGCGGGGGTGCCGTCCGCAGCGGCAGCAGCGCCTGCAACACACAGGGCCAGAACAGCCAGCAGGCTTTCGAGGATCATGGCACCATAGCCGACTTTCAGCATATCCTTTTCGTTCTCCACGGTCTTGGAAGAAGTGCCGGAAGAGACCAGGCTGTGGAAACCGGAAACGGCACCGCAGGCCACGGTGACGAACAGGATGGGGAACATGGTGCCCAGCTTCTCATTGGTGAAACCGGTGAAAACGGGCAGGTTCATGGTGGGGTGTGCGACCAGCAGGCCGACCACAGCACCTACGATCATGGCCACGAACATGAAGGTGGTCATGTGGTCACGGGGCTGCTTCAGCAGCCACATGGGCAGGACGGCTGCAAAGAAGATGTAGATGAAGGTGATGTAGCTCCATGCAGCCTTGCCCAGGATGATGGGAAGGTTTGCACCGATCACGAAAGACAGAACGATGAAGACGATGCTGATGACGCTCTCCTTCCAGCCGGAGAAGTTGAACTTCTTCTGGATCAGGCCGAAGACGACGGCGAACACCATGAACATGATGGAGACCATGCCGGCAGCACCGTTGGTCTGTGCGGCCTCGACCAGAGCACCGTCGGTGCCAAAGGCATTGAAGGTACCGGCGACCATGTCAGCAAACGCTGCGATGACGATGCCGCAGAACAGCCAGCAGAACAGCAGGAACAGCTTGCGGCCGGTCTTGCCGATGTACTTCTCAATCAGCATACCCATGGACTTGCCGTCGTTCTTGACGGAAGCATACAGCGCGCCGAAGTCGGTCACAGCACCAAAGAAGATGCCACCGATCAGGACCCACAGCAGAACGGGCAACCAGCCGAATGCGGCAGCCTGGATGGCACCGGTGACAGGGCCGGCACCTGCGATGGAGCTGAACTGATGGGCAAAAACGGTCCAGCCGTTGGTGGGGACGTAGTCGCGGCCGTCCTCGTGGACGACTGCGGGGGTCTTAGCCTTGGGGTCGATGCCCCACTTGTTTGCCAGCCAGCGTCCATAGAAGGTGTAAGCTCCTAACAGACACACGGCTGCAATCAAAACGATGACCAGCGTGTTCATTTCTTTTACCTCTTTCCTTTCTTTCCAAACGGCAAAACGGCCAGGGTCCATCTGACGGCTGCACTCAAAAACCACAAGCGGCCGGGCGGCAAGGGATGAAAAAAGCCCCCATCTTCGTTCTGGATGCAGACCGCATCCACCCGAAGACGAAGGCCTGACAACCGGTCTCCCGGCTGCAATTCTCCGCGGTACCACTTCGCTTGCTGCTTTTGAGGGCAGCCACTTTCTGCCTGCTCCGGGAGAACCCCCACCGGAGCGGGACGCCCTGTAACGGGGGCGGATCGGCCAGGTGCTACTGTTCGGTTCGCACCGGCTGCTCGCAGGGGATAACCTTTCTCTCTTTGCTGCCGTCTTACACCAAAACCGACAGCTCTCTGGGAGCAGGTGTGGGAAAAGGTCTTGTCCTGTTCACTGCATTTGCCGAATGATTGTGTATACTTTAGTCCCGATTTCATAATTTGTCAATATATTTTGGGCAAGTTAGGAGGATGTGCCAATTCGGGAAAAATGCTGGCAAAAATTTTTAGGTGATTTTTGTTCATGTGTGAAGAGAAGAAAACTATGCACGTTGAAATATGAAAATCACTCACGTTGTAAAAAGACTTGACTTTCACGCTTTCGTGTGCTAAAGTGATAATACAAACTCATAAAATCTTCCAAATACCCGGCGCTTGCCGCAAAGGAGGCCGCTATGGCTGAGAAAAACCCCAGAAAGAACCCGACCACGGACGCACTGTTCGATGCGATCCTGAGCCTTGAAACACGGGAAGAATGCTACAATTTCTTTGAGGACCTGTGCACCGTAAAGGAGATCTCCGATATGGCGCAGCGCCTGGAAGCGGCCAAGCTGCTTTTGGGTGGCAGCACCTATGACCAGATCGTCAAAGCCGTGGAGATCAGCACGGCCACCATCAGCCGGATCAACCGCTGCATCCAGTACGGCTCCGGCGGCTACCGCGACGTCATCGAAAAAGTCTCTGCGAAGGAAGCAGCCGATTCCGCCGAGTGACACAGGCAGCGGCCCGGACATACAATGGGGCATACCTTATATAAGAAAGGATGACCCGATTTATGATCACGGAAACCAACTGCACGCCTACGCTGGAATGCCCCGCACTGCCCCGCGTCACCCTCGACCAGGCCGTCATCGACCTGCTGGAGAGCATTGCGCTGCAGGAGTCTGCCCTCAGCCACATCCTCTGCGCGGAGAGCCAGAAGATGAAGACCGCGATGGCCTTGGAGGAAGTAGACCTGTGCAAGCTGCTGGAGATCAACGACTCGGCCACCAACATGGTCCATGCCGTAGCCAATCTGGAACTGGCACTCAAAGATAAGCTGGAATTTATCTCCAACAATCTCTATTACCCCTCGACGGAAAACACCACCACCGCGCAATAACCGGCGGTTGCCCCTGCCTGCCCGCACTTTGCCGGGCAGGCTTTTTGTGTTTGTGGCTATTCTATGAACAATCTAGCCAAAAGATGAAAAAACGTTTTGTGCGGAATTGCTGAATACAGAAAACTGTGCTATACTATACACTGTATATGTGTGAAAGAGAGGAAATGAACCTTGCAGCACTATGACGTGATCTTATTCGACGTGGACGGAACGCTCATTGATTCCGCACCCGGCATCCTGAATACACTGGAAGAGGTCTTCCGCAAAATGAACGTAGATATCACCGGTGTGAACCTGCGCCGCTACCTCGGCCCGCCGCTGCGCAAGACGTTCGCAGAGCACTTCACCGACCCGGCCAAGGTCGAGGAAGCCGCTAGGCTTTACCGTGCCAGCTATGCCGTCAAGGGCAGCCACGAGTGCCGCGTGTTCCCCGGTGCGGCAGAGATGCTCCACCGCCTGAAGGAAGCGGGCTTTGTACTCTGCACGGCGACCTCCAAGCCCACTCAGGTGGTGACGCCCATTCTCAAGGAGCAGGGCCTTGCCCCATACTTCGATTTCATCGGCGGTGCCTCCATGGACGAGAGCCGCGATACCAAGACCGAGGTCGTCCGCTATGTGCTGGAGCAGCCCTGCGTCAAGGGCAAACGGGTCCTGATGGTCGGGGACCGCAACGACGATATGCGCGGTGCGGCAGACTGCGGTCTGGACGCTGCCGGTGCGCTGTACGGCTATGGCAGCCGGGATGAGCTGGAACCGTTCCACCCGGTCTTTCTGGCCGAGAGCTGCGCCGCCCTCGCGGACGCCCTTGTGAACGCCTGGCCGGACCGCTGATTGAGAATAAAAATGGTGAATCATTATGAATCGTAGGACACAATCGGACAAGCAATCTATGACTCCTTTGCAGCGGCAGGCTGTTCTGGTCTGCGTTGTGTGTGCGCTGGCGGCGCTGCTGACCATCGGCATCACTCTGACCCTGCTCAGGCGGGGCAAAGTGGACGCCCCGAATGTACCCGATGCAGACTCCGTCTCCTCGGAAACGCCCGCGGACGGCGAAGATCTGGCAGAGCACTATCAGATCGACAATTCATCGGCTTCTCTGCTGGCAGAAACGGCCGATGCGGGGCAGTCCTACCAGGACGAGACCCTCTTCATCGGCGACTCCAACACGGTGCGCCTGTACAACAACGGCCTGATCTCCCTGCAGCAGTTCTGCGCCAAGGAGGGCATCGGCACACAGGTGGCCCTGAACGAGGGCATCGTCACCTTTAAGAAGGACAGCAATGCCTATCCCATTGCCCAGGCTGTCGCCATGATGAAGCCCCGCCGCGTGGTCATCACCCTCGGCACCAACGACAACGGCATGGAAGTGGCCGACTTTATCGCGAATTATACCGCTCTGGTCCAGGCCATCCAGGCCAGCTATCCCTATACCGATATCATCGTCAACACCATCCCACCCATCCCGGCGGATCACTCGACCTACCCTCACATGGATCAGGCCAGGATCGACGATATGAACATGGCACTGCTCAATCTGTGCGAGCAGCTGGGCCTCAAGTTTCTGAACACCGCCGAGATCCTCAAGGGGGAGGATGGCTACGGCAAGCCGGACTACTACACAAACGGCGACATCCACCTGAAGAGTGCGGGCCTCAAGGCAGCGCTGAGCTATCTGCGCACCCACGCCTACACCACCGATGACCGCCGTCCGGATACCGCCAACATCCCGACCCGCACACTGGAGTATGTTTCCAACCCCAGTTCTGCGGTCCAGGCTCCCAGCTCGGAGTCTGCCAGCGAGAGCGCCAGCAGTTCCACCGCTGAGCCTGTTCACTATGAAGCGCACTATCGGGTCGAAAAGAAGGGCGGCGGTACGCTGACCTCCGGCGGTGAGTCCGACAAGACCTCCCTGAGCTACACCGTGACCGATGCGTCCCAGACCATCAGCGTGACGGCAGTTCCCGCCGAGGGCTATGTTTTCGTCAAGTGGAGCGACGGTGTCACCACCCGCACCCGCACCGACGACAAGTTCCAGCAGAACATTGACGTCACGGCCGTGTTTGCCGCAGTGTCCGTCGAGATCTCCAACGAGGGCAAGGGCCTGTTCGGCAGCTCCTATATCTTCAAAGCAAAGCTCGGCGGCAAGTATGCCAACAGCGACAATCTCCGCTGGTACGCCAACGGCGAAGAGGTCAAGGCCGCTGCAGGCCATACGACCGTGACCGTTCCGGTCTCCTCCGTGGCCGTCGGCAGCTATAAGATCTACGCCGTCGTCACCTACAACGACTGCACCGTGAAGAGCAACACGCTGACCTTGACCGTCAACAGCGAATCGTCCAGTTCGAGCACGTCGAGCAGCAGTTCGTCTTCCAGCTCTTCGAGTTCGGGCGGCTCGTCTTCGTCCGGAGCCTCCTCCGGCAGTACATCCGGTTCTTCCGCTTCGTCCAAAGAAGAAGCCGCCTCTTCCGGCAGCTCCAGTTCGTCCCACAGCACCTCCGGCAGCAGTTCGGAGCACTCCTCCAGCTCTGCTTCCAGTGCATCGGCGTCCACGAGCGAGTCGAAAGCCGAGTCCAAGGCAGAGTCGGCCAGCGCTTCTCAGAGTGAGTCGAAGAGCGAATCAAAGAGTGAGTCCAAAGAGGAAAGCGCTTCTTCCCACAGCGAATCGAAGACCGAAGTTTCGGAAAGCAAGGCTGAGAACGATCTGTCCGCTTCCAGCGAGACGAGCGCAGCGAACACCGAGGCCGCAGCAAGCCGCTGACACTTTTCCACTTCGCTGCATAGGCTGTTCCGAAGGGAGCGTGAGTGGATGTTCTATGAGGAGATCCGTGTTCCGGGGCTTCCCGGTGAGGAAGATGTGACCGACGGCAGTGTGGACTGGTACGAGATGGACTGGGAGAATGTGGACAATGGCGTTTTGGAATCCGAGATGCCCAAATGCCCGGAAACACCCTGTTCCGCCGCTTCCCGCTGCGAAGATAACACCCCGGAACAAACCGACGATGAAACGTATGAAATAGTCGAAGAATAAGGCGAAGCCAGCTCTGCCGGGGCGGGGCTGGCTTCTCGCTGTTCTTACGATCCGGCAAATCCGGCGATCCGGAAGCGACCGGCTCCGGCTGGGGAGGACAAGCTCCCCGGAACATGCAACAAGAGAGGGGAAACTGAACCATGGCAAAATACTATTGCATCCTGTTCGATGCAGACAATACGCTGCTGGATTTTGATGCAGCCGAAAGCAAGGCGCTGGCCGATACGCTCCGCAACTACGGCATCGAGCCGGATGCGGAGACGGTGCAGACCTACCGCACCATCAATGGGGAGCTGTGGCGTCAGCTGGAAAAAGGCCAGATCCGCCGCGACAAGCTGATGGCGGAGCGCTTCACCCGCTTCCTGAAGGCCGTGAATGCCGCAGGCAGCGGTGCCGAGATGAATCAATATTATCTCGACCAGCTCTCCACCCACCCGGACCTCGCCGCGCCCAATGTGCTGGACGTGATGAAGGAGCTGGCCGAGGTGGCAACGCTGGCCGTTGTGACAAACGGCTTCGACCGGGTGCAGTCCCGCCGTGTGGCCGAGTCCGGCCTGAAGGAGTTCGTCGAGGAGGTCTTTGTCTCCGAGAAACTCGACAGCGAAAAGCCGAACCGCAAGATCTTTGACACGGCGCTCCGTTCGCTGGGGGTGGAGAACCGCGAGCGTGTCCTGATGGTGGGCGACAGCCTCACCAGCGACATCCAGGGCGGCATCAACGCCGGGCTGGATACCTGCTGGTACAACCCGAACCACGCTGAAAATCCGGGCAAGGTCTGCCCGACCTACGAGATCTCGAATCTCGAAGAGCTGTATCAGCTGGTCATGGAGCCAGAAGAGCTGGCCAATGTCGGGCTGAAGAACCGCCGCCATCAGCTCTAAGCTCCTGCGCTGTGCGGCAAGTGGGAACAAAAAGATTGGATGAACAACAATGCTGATACATTTGGAAAAACTGGGCAAGAGCTTCGGCGAGAAGATCGTCCTGCATGATGTCACGGCCAGCGTCGAGCGGGAGGACCGCATCGGCATCGTGGGCCAGAACGGTGCAGGCAAGACCACCCTTCTGAAGATCCTGACCGGGGAATATACCGACTATGAGGGCGAGTTCAGTGTGACCCATGGCGTCACCCTTGGGTATCTGGAACAGAACGCGAAGCTGGACCCCACGCTGGATATCTACGGCGAGATGCGCTCCTGCTTCGCCCATGTGCTGGATGCCATGGCACAGATGCAGATCCTGGAGCGCCGGATGGCGGCTTCGCCGGAGGATGCCTCTCTGCTGGAGCAGCACGATGCACTGCAGAACATCATCGACGCAGCCGATGGATATAATATGGACGTCAACATCAAAAAGGTGTTGTCCGGCATGGGTTTCGCACAGGATACCTGGACCAAGAACATCGCAGTCCTGTCCGGCGGCGAGCTGACCCGCCTGCGGCTGGCAAAGCTGCTGCTGCAAAAGCCGGACGTCCTCATTCTGGACGAGCCCACCAACCACCTCGATTTTGCGACGATGGAATGGCTGGAAACCTACCTCAAGGGCTATTCCGGAGCGGTCCTCGTCGTCAGCCATGACCGCTACTTCCTCGATAACGTCTGTACGAAGATCTGGGAAGTTTCGTTCCAGACCATGACGACCTACAAGGGCAATTTCTCGGCCTATCTGCCCCAGAAGGAAGCCGCCGATGCCCTGCGCCAGAAGCAGCACGACGCCGATGTGGCACTGGCCGAAAAATTGCAGGACTACGTGGACCGCAATCTGGTCCGCGCTTCCACGACCAAAATGGCCCAGAGCCGCCGCAAACAGCTGGAAAAGCTGGAGATCACCGAGGCCCCAAAAGATGAGACGAACCAGCTCAAATTCCGCTTTGAATACGACGTGGAGCCGTGGAACGAGCTGGTGCTGATGAAGAATCTGACCATCCGCATCGGGGAGCGCACCCTGCTGGAGCCTTTCACCTACACAGTCTGCCGCGGGCAGCGGCTCGTCATCGCAGGCCCCAACGGTGCCGGCAAATCGACCCTGATGCAGGTGCTGGACGGCAAGCGCCGCCCCTCCGGCGGCATGGTCCGGCTGGGTACCGGTGCCCGGCCCAGCATCTTTGCCCAGCAGCAGAACCGCCTGGGGCAGGGCAGGGTCATAGACGTCATCTGGAACAAATACCCCCGGATGACGGAGCTGGAAGTCCGCAGCCATCTGGCCAAGCTGGGCTTCCGGGGCGAGACGGTCTTCAAACCCTGCGAGGCGCTATCCGGCGGCGAGCTGGCCCGCCTGCGCTTTGCCGAGATCGTGCTGGAACGCCCGAACCTGCTCTTCCTGGACGAGCCGACGAACCATCTGGATATCTACACCCGCGAGAACCTGACCGAGGCGCTGATGGCCTATACCGGGACGCTGCTCATGGTCACCCACGACCGGCACCTGATGAACAGCCTCGGATGCCCCATCCTCTATCTGGAGGACGGCAAGGCGACGCTCTACCCCAGCTACGATGCCCTGATGGGCCGCAGCGCGCCCGCCGCCGCGCAGCCGGCCAAAGCCTCCGAGCCTGCCAGGGCCGGTTACGGCAAGGAGCAGCGCCGCCGCCGCGCCGAGCTGCGGGCTAAGATCAAGGCCTGTGAGGACGAGATGGAAGCCTGCGGTGCCCGCGAAGTCGAGCTTGACAACGAGATCAACTCGCCGGAAGTCTATAACGACCCGCAGCTGCTGCGGGAAAAAAGCGATGAGCTTGCCGATCTGCGCTTCCATCAGGAAGAACTGTTCGCCGCCTGGGAAAAGGCCATGGAGGAACAGGAGCAGTACGAGCAGAGCAGCACCGAAGAATGATCACCCGAAGGAGGCCGTTTCATGCCGAACCACCGCCGCAACGATTCCAAGACCCACAGCATCGCCCTTTCAGGGCTGCTGTTTGCGCTGGCCATGGCGCTCTCATTCGTTGAGGGCACACTGGTGCTTCCCGGCCTTTTGCCGGGCATGAAGCTGGGGCTGGCGAATATTGTGGTGATGTACGCATTGTTCTTTATGGGGCCGAAGCAGGCGCTCGTGCTGGATCTCCTGAAAGCGCTGTTCGTCTTTCTGGTCTCCGGCTGGACGGCGGGGTTCCTCTCGCTGTGCGGCGGTCTGCTCTCGCTGCTGGTGATGTGGCTGCTGTATTACCACGCACCGGTGCGTCCCACCTGGTACATCCTCTCGGTATGCGGTGCGCTGTTCCACAACATCGGTCAGCTTCTGGGTGCCAGTGTGATCTTATCCTCGGCGGTCTCCCTCTATTATGCGCCGGTGATGCTGGTGCTCGGCCTCGTGATGGGCGCACTGACGTCCATCACGCTCCGGGCGCTGCTGCCGGCTCTGGGCCGCCTGGGCTACAATATAAAAGAAAAATAAGAGGTTTTGCATATGTCTGAAAAAGTCACGGTCCGGGTGGAGCGGAACATCCTCCATCTGCCCGCCATCGCTCTGCGGGGGCTTGTCGTCTTTCCCAACAACCTGCTTCATTTTGAGGTGGGCCGCGAAAAGAGCATTGCCGCTGTGGAGTGGGCGGTCAGCAATCACTCCAACGTTTTCCTGATCGCACAAAAGGATATGAAGGCCGACGACCCCGGTGCCGACGGCCTGTACAATTACGGCGTCGTGGCCGAGATCAAGCAAGTCATGCGGGTGTCGGACGACCTCGTCCGCATCCTGGTGGAGGGCAAATACCGCGCCCGGCTCACCGAGATGGACACCGACGGCAGCTTCCTGCTGGCTTCGGTCCGCCCCACGCCGGTGCGCCCCGTCAAGCCCGACGAGGAGGCCGAGGCCGACGCGCTGCTCCGCAACGTGAAGAAGAGCTTTGACGAGCTGCTGAGCCTGAACCCCCGCATCGGCAAGGATGTGGTGTTCGCGGTCAACTCCAACAACGACCCGGCGTTTCTCTGCGAGTATATCCCGGCCAACCTCCTGTTCCGCTTTGAGGATAAGCAGGCCGTGCTGGAAGAGGGAACGCTTCTGGGCCGTCTGCGCCTGCTCGTGGAGCGGATGCACCGCGAGCGCCGGATGCTGGAGATCGACAAGGAGATCGCGCAGAAGGTCGATGAAGCCATGGACAAGAATCAGCGCGACTACTACCTGCACGAGCAGATGCACATGATCAGCGAGGAACTGGGCGAGGACGATGACACCACCGCCGAAGCCGAGGAATACCGCCGCAAGATCACGGCCCTGCACCTCGACGCCGAGCGGGAGAAGAAGCTCCTCAAGGAAGTGGACCGTCTGGCCAAAATGCAGAGCAGCAACCAGGAGGGGACGGTCATCCGCACCTATCTGGATACCTGCCTGGAACTGCCATGGAACACCTTCACTGAGGACGACCTCGACATCGCCAAGGCACAGCACATCCTGGACCGCGACCACTACGGCCTGAAAAAGGTCAAAGACCGCATCCTCGAAGTGCTGGCGGTCCGCAAGCTGGCCCCGGACGTCAAGGGTCAGATTATCTGCCTGGTCGGCCCTCCGGGTGTCGGCAAGACCAGCATCGCGCGTTCCATCGCCGAGAGCCTGGGCCGCAAGTATGTCCGCCTGAGCCTGGGCGGTGTGCGGGATGAGGCCGAGATCCGCGGCCACCGCCGCACCTATATCGGTGCCATGCCCGGCAAGATCATCAGCGCGATGATCACCGCAAAAAGCTCCAACCCCTTGATGCTCCTCGACGAGATCGACAAGCTGGCAGGCGATTTCCGGGGCGACCCTGCGGCCGCTCTGCTCGAAGCTCTGGACCCGGAGCAGAACGCCACCTTCAACGATCACTTCATCGACATGCCGTTCGATCTGAGCCATGTGCTCTTTATCACCACGGCCAATGACCTGAGTGCCATCCCCGGCCCGCTGCGCGACCGGATGGACGTCATCGAGCTGCCCAGCTATACCCGCGTGGAAAAGTACAACATCGCCCGCAAGCATCTGGTGCCCAAGCAGCTCAAGGCCTGCGGTCTGGCCGGCAAAGTCACCTTCTCTCAGAGCGCTCTGTACGGCATCATCGACGGCTATGTCCGCGAGGCCGGCGTCCGCAATCTGGAACGCACCATCACCAGTGTGCTGCGCAAATGCGCCCGCAAGATCGCATCCGGTGAGGTGGAGAGCTTCTCCGTGACCGGCTCCAATCTGGAAGAGCTTCTGGGCCCCAAAATGGTCAAGCCCGATTTCCTCAACCGCACCAACGCCATCGGCATCGCCAACGGTCTGGCCTGGACTAGCATCGGCGGCGAGACCCTGCCCATTGAGGTGCAGGTCATGGACAACGGCAGCGGCAAGATCACCGTCACCGGTTCGCTCGGCGACGTGATGAAGGAGAGCGCGCAGCTGGCCGTGACCTACGTCCGCGTCCACGCCAATGAATACGGCATCGACCCGGAGCGGCTGAAGAAGTGTGACCTGCACATCCACGCCCCCGAAGGGGCCGTGCCCAAGGACGGCCCCTCTGCCGGTGTCACCCTGACCACGGCGCTGGTGTCCTGCCTGTCCGGCATTCCGGTGCGCGGCGATGTCGCCATGACCGGCGAGATCACCCTGCACGGCAATGTGCTGCCCATCGGCGGCCTGCGCGAGAAGAGCATGGCCGCATACCGCGAGGGGATGAAGACCGTCCTCATCCCGAAGGACAATGTCTCCGACCTGTACGAGGTGGACGACGAGGTCAAGAAGAACATCCAGTTCCTGCCCATGTCCAACCTGGCGCAGGTGCTCAACGCCGCGCTGCTCAAACCCAAGACCGTTTCCGCCCGCCACTCGCACCCCGGCAAAAAAGCCAAGAAGCCTGCGGACGCTGCAGCCATCCCGCAGACGACCGAGCAGCCCAAGCCGGGTGCCGTCTGCTGAAAAAGGAGTGCAGCTATGAACTACAACAAAGCGGATTTTATCGCCAGCTATGGCATTTCCAGCCAGCTGCCGGACAGTGACCGCCCGGAGCTGAGCTTCTCCGGCCGCTCCAACGTGGGCAAGTCCAGCCTCATCAACAAGCTGTGCAACCGCAAAAACCTGGCCCGTGTGTCCAGCACACCGGGCAAAACGGCCACCATCAATTTCTATTCGGTGGACGACTGCTATTTTGTGGACCTGCCCGGCTATGGCTATGCCAAGGTCAGCAACGCCGACCGCGAGCGCTGGGACGACCTCATCAACAGCTACTTCGAGGCACCCCGCCACCACACCCTGCTGGTGCAGCTCATCGACTGCCGCCACGCCCCCAGTGCAGACGATCTGCAGATGCTGAAGTATCTGCACTACCATGAGATCCCGTTCATCGTGGCGCTGACCAAGGCAGACAAGCTCAAAAAGAGCCAGCTGGCCAAGACGCAGGCGGAGTTCGAAACGCTCTGCCTGCCCTACGGCTGCCGGAAGGTCGTGCTGACCAGCGGCGAAAATGGCTACGGCATCCCGGAGCTGCAGGCCGTTCTGAACGAGGCCGTCGCCGAAGAGGATGCGGAGTAACGCCATGGCTTACAATGAATTTGCCTACTTCTACGATGAATTCAACGGGGAAGCCGACTACGATGCCCTCTATGCCCATATCCACAAGGAGCTGACCGCCCACGGTATCGCAGACGGCATCCTGGCAGACCTGGGCTGCGGCACGGGTGAGTTGACCCTGATGCTGACCCAGGCGGGCTATGATATGATCGGCATCGACCAGTCGGAGGAGATGCTCTGCGTCGTGCGGGACAAAGCCGAACAGCTGGGCCTTTCGGGCAGGCTGCTGCTGTTGCAGCAGGACCTGCTCAAGCTCGACCTCTACGGCACCATCCGGGGTGCTGTGTCCACCTTCGATACCTTCAACCATATCCCGGACCTCGACACGGCCATTGCCAACGCCGGGTTCTTTATGGAAGAGGGTGGCGTCTTCCTTTTTGATATGAACACCCCGTACAAGCACCAGCAGGTGCTGGGGGAGAACGCCTTCACCTTTGAGGAAGAGGACGCAAGCTGTGTCTGGCGCAACCATTACAGCGCCGAGGACCGCCGGGTGGAGATCACCGTGGACATCGACTACCGGGAGACCGGGGAGCATTTCCACGAGCAGTTCTACGAATACACTTACGACCTCGCTGCCATCCGTGCGGCGCTGGAGCGGCACGGCTTTGTGCTGGAAAGCGTCTGTGACGGCGAGACGTTCGGGCAGCTGACCGAGGAAAGCGAACGCTATTTCTTCTGCGCTGTCAAGCAGTATACTCAATTGGAGGAACAATAATATGTCGAATCTGATCCGCGGCCTGTCGGAAAACGGTGGTGTCGTCTTCTGCGGTGTGGACTCTACCGCGATCGTCCGCAAGGCCGAGCAGCTCCACAAGACCAGTGCGACCTGCAGCGCCGCCCTTGGCCGTCTGCTGACGGGGGCCGCCCTGATGGGCTCCATGCTCAAGGATGACCGGGACACCATCACCCTGCGCGTTTCGGGCAGCGGCCCGGCGGGCGTCCTCATCGCCTGCACCGATGGCACCGGCAACGTGAAGGGCTGCATCGACAACCCGCTGGTGGAGCTTCCGCTCAAGGAAAACGGCCATCTGGATGTCGGCGGTGCCGTCGGCATGGACGGTGTGCTGACCGTCATCCGGGATAACCGCCTGCAAAAAGAACCGACCGTCGGTCAAGTACCTCTTGTCTCCGGTGAGATCGCCGAAGACCTGACCAGCTACTATGCTTACAGTGAGCAGGTGCCCACCGTCTGTGCACTGGGCGTTCTGGTCGATAAAGACCTGACCATCGCCTGCGCAGGCGGCTATCTCATCCAGCTGCTGCCCGGTGCCACCGATGCCGAGATCACCCAGCTGGAACAGAACATTGCCGCCATGCCCTCCGTCACTGAAATGCTCCGCGCGGGCAAGACGCCGGAGGATATGATGCAGCTGGCCCTGAAGGGCTTTGAACCCAACGTCCTCGACGAGCGGGATGTCGCATACCAGTGCGATTGCAGCCACGAGCGCACCGAAGAGATGCTGCTCAGCCTCGGCAAAAAGGAACTGGAAAAACTCCGTGACGAGGACCCCAACTGCGAGGTCGTCTGCCACTTCTGCCACACCAAGTATCAGTTCGACCTGAACGAGCTGGTCCAAAAGGCTGTAGATAAGCACAAAACGCCCGTGCCGACTGAGGAAAATGAAAGTGTCTGATTACTATGCTCCTTGTAAAGAACTTGACGAATGTAATGCGTTGATTGAACAGTATTGGAACACAAAGCGATATGAATTGTGTTTTGCAGGACATTTGAAACTTGCAGAAAAGGGATATCCTCTGGCGGAATGTCAAGTGGGATATTTCTATCTGGAAGGTTATGGGGTTCAAAAAAATCTCACACAGGCATTTTATTGGACGGAACGTGCCGCGCAGCATGGTGACCGCGATGCACAATTCAATCTGGGGTGGTTCTATGAAAATGGAATCATTGTTCCAAAAGATTTGGAAATTGCAAATGTGTGGTATCATAAAGCGGCAGCGCAGCAACAGACGGATGCGTTGGAAAAATTAAAATAGTATGAAACAGCGGCAGAGAGTTTCTCGCTCTCTGCCGCCGTTTACTCTGCGCAGATATTGGCAACGATGGTATAAACGACCCGGTAATAGAGAATGTTGTTTTCGATGGAAACGTCCTCTTTTTGTGCCACAAACGCGGCGTCCGGATAGGCGTGGAAAAGCGCCTGCAAACTGTGCAGTTTCGCAAGCGCGAGCGCCTGCTCTTCGGTGTATGGAATTTCCTGCTCTGTTTGTTCGGAATACGTTGTCTCTTCTACCGAAAAGGGAAGGCCAAACCCAAGAATATCCGGTTGGATATGCCGTGTCGTCACAAGTGCAGTTTCTTCTGAAAAAGGCTTCCATGACGGAAGTGAAATGCGCTGCCCATTTATTGAGATCACCCGTTTTGAAAAGTGCTTTCCTGTCAGCCGTTTTGCAGTAATGTTCAGCGGTTCCTCCTGCGTATGCTCCCACTCCAATTGCGCAAAGACCGCACCGGCGGCAGGCTCATAGATCAACGTTCCGTCCCGCTCGGTGCGGGAGGTGCCAATGAGCAATTGCCCGGCCTCCACAGCCTGTCCCGGTGCAGCAAGCATCGTCCCGCTGACAAGGTTGGTGCGGACCACCGTTCCGGCCGCTTTGGCAAAGACGCCGTCTGCCTTCCCGGCGGCGATGTCGGGCACCGGCTTTGCGGCAGCTGCTTCCACCACGAGCCGCCCGTCCAGAAAGTTCAGGCTCGCCCAGGAAAACTCGCCGCTCTGCAAAAGAGCGTATTCGCCTGCGGTCAGTTTTTCCTGCGTGACAGCACTTCCGGGCATCAGCTGCACCTGCTCCCGCAGGATCGCCTCAGCCCGCGCTCGCTGCCCGGTGGTCAGGCTGCCTGCATCCACGGCCCAGACAAGATCCTGTGACCAGACCAGCAGGGGAACGAACAGTAAAACACCCACCCACAGCCCGCGCCGCCGCAGAAAGGGCCGCAGCCGGAAGTACAGCCCGGTGCGGGTCTGAATGCGCAGCCGTACCCGCCGCTTTCGGGCCAGTGCCGCAAGGTTTCGGTACTGCCAGGCCGCGCACCGGCCCGAAAAGCCGCCGGGTGCAGGGGAGACCGCTGAGAGATGCAGGCCCGCCCGCGCCGCTTCGGAGAGCAGGCTTTCGGCATCGCCGTTTTGCGCTGTGAACCACACCCCCGCCCAGAGCAGCCGTACATCCATCGTCTCTTCCTCCTAATGCCCACCGTCGCCGTCAAATTCGGTGCGCAGAACGCACCCCCGCAAAGTGATGCGGTGCGCGGCCAGCGTTTCGATGTGCAGTTCGTCTCCGTAGACCGTGAACCGCCCCCGCCGGAATTCCAGACAGAGCTTTTCTTCATCGTAGGTCAGGATGCGCCGGAACTGCTCGATCTCCATCCGGTCGCCGCTGCGGTAGACCGACGGCTGACCGTAAAACCCGCGCGGCGGCTGGCGGAACATCCGCCAGAGCCATTCGCGCAGGGAAAGTCGCCCGCTCCGCTGTTTTTTCACGCCCGCTCCCTCCCCGTACCTGCTATGCAAGGCAACGCCCCCTGTTCCATATATATGGAAGCGGAGGGGTTGCGTATGTATCAGATCGGTCTGTTTTTGTTGGCGGTTCTGGCGGGCGCACTGCCGTTTGCGGTGCCGCAGGCCTGCGGGCAGGCGCTTCGGGAGGGTCTGGCCCTCTGCGCCGGGCCGCTGCTGCTCTCGCTTTTTCCGTTTCTGGTGGTGTCGTCGCTGCTGGTCCAGTGCCCGGCGGGCGACCTATTGGCCATCCCGCTCCGGCCCGCGGCGTGGTGCATCGGGGTGCAGGCTCCCTGTGCGGCGCGGGTCCTGCTCATCGGTCTGTTCGGCGGCTTTGCCCCGGCAGCAAACGCGGCGGCACAGGCCGTCCGCACCGGGCAGCTCACCCCGCGTCAGGCGGATGCGCTCCTGCCCGCCTGCGTCTGTTCCGGGCCGTCGTTCGTGGTCCTAACGGTCGGGCAGACGCTGCTCCACAGTACAGAGCTTGGCATCCTGCTGTTTCTGGCGCAGGGGAGTGCCGGGTATCTTACGGCTGCGCTGCTGAATCGGCTTTCGGGGGCAGAGCAGCCGGCCACGTGCACAGCTCCGCCGCCCGAAGCCCCGCCGCCACAGCTGACCGACCTTCTCACGAATGCGACCATGGCCTATCTGAAACTCTGTGGTTTTGTGCTCTTCTTCCGGATGCTGGCGACGGGGGTGGGCGCTGTGTTCCCGCCTGCCGTGGGCACCGTGTGCGCCATGCTGTTGGAAGTCTGCTCCGGCTGCGACCTTGCCGCCCGCACCGGGCCGTGGGGCAGTCTGCTCTGCTGCGCCGCCCTCAGTGTGCAGGGGCTTTCGGTCCTGCTGCAGGTCCGTGCGCTCTGCCCGCCCGAAATGACTCTGCGGCCCCTGCTTGCGGGGCGGCTGCTCCACCTGCCGTTTTCGGTGGGGCTGTTCTGGCTGCTTTTGCCGCAGGGGGAGCAGAGCGTCTTCAGCACCCTGCCGCCGCAGGTGGTCCCGATGCGCCGTCTGCCGCCGGACTGCCTGCTGCTGGTGTTCTTTGTGTGCTGCCTTGCCGTCTGCCAGCTGACCCGCCTTTTGCAAAAGCCAGACCCGGAACCAAAAGAAACAGTTGTGAATCGGGCCGAAAGATGATATAATAAACATAAGCATTCAATGGCAGGGAACGCTCCCTGCAAAGATGGAAATAAAAAGAATGAGCGAACGCTCATTTCAGATGGAGGACCATAGAATGGATTTACAGAATATGGATCTTAACGGCGGGACCCTGCAGATTTCCACCGAGGTCATTGGCAAGATCGCGCGCTGCGCTGCACTGGAAGTGGACGGTGTGTCCGAGGTTTCCTGCGGCAAGCAGAACAAAAAAGTGAAGGACTTGCTGGAAGCCGCCAGCATCCAGCAGGCCGTTACCGTGGAAATGCGGGACGGCACCGCAGAGCTAACCCTGAATCTGGTGGTCGCTTTTGGTGCGCGCATCCCGGCCGTGGCCGAAAAAGTACAGGAAAACGTGAAGACTGCTGTTCAGAACATGACCAACGTGACCGTGAGCCGCGTCAATCTGGTCATTGCGGGTGTTGCCGCCGAAGAACAGGAATAAGGTGAGAGGAATACTATGGAAAATATTTTGCCCCGTCGTGAAGCCCGTGAGAATGCGTTTCTGCTGGCTTTTTCGCAGACGTTTGGTGACGTGCCCCTGCGGGAGGCTCTGCTCAACAACACCGAGGATGAAGAGCATCCCGTGGATGTGTTCGGCAAGCGGTTGCTGAACGCTTACTATGACCATTCTGCTGAGGTGGACGACCTCATCAGCAGCCATCTGCGCAACTGGACCATGTCCCGTCTGCCCCGCGTGAGCCTGACGGTGCTGCGCCTGGCTCTGGCAGAGATGCTGTACGGCGACGAGAAAAAGGTCGGCGTCGTCATCAACGAGGCGGTCGAACTGACCAAGAAATACGGAGCAGATGAGGATTACCAGTTCGTCAACGGCCTGCTGGGCACCGTCGCGCGGGAGCAGGGTCTGGACACTGCCGAAGATGCAGCGTCCGAAGAGCCGTGAGCCGCTATACACTGGGCATCGACACAAGCAATTATGCAACCTCTCTGGCAGTTTTTGACACAGCCGGAGAGGTTGTTTGTGCAAAGAAACGGTTTCTTCCGGTCAAGGAGGGCCAGCTGGGCCTCCGCCAGAGCGATGCGCTGTTCCACCACACCACCGCTCTGCCCGAAATGCTGGAGGAACTGAGCCGGGAGTTCGACCTGACGCAGATCGCGGCGGTGGGCGTTTCGCAGAAGCCCCGCCCCGTGGAGGGAAGCTACATGCCCTGCTTCCTGGCGGGCGTCAGTGCAGCTACGGCTTTTGCCAGAGCGCGGGGCATCCCACTCGTCCACACGACCCATCAGCAGGGGCATGCCGCCGCTGCTCTGTTTGCCGCCAAAGGGGAGGAGCTGTTCCGCCAGAAGGTGCTGCTCTTCCACATTTCCGGCGGCACCACCGACCTGCTGCTCTGCGACGAGGTCAGGCAGATCACGACGCTGGGCACCAGCAGTGATCTCTACGCCGGGCAGGCCGTGGACCGCGTGGGCGTCAAGCTGGGCTTTCCGTTCCCGGCAGGTGCCGAGGTCTCCCGTCTGGCAGCGCTGTGCGAAGAGCCCATCCGGCCAAAGTCCAGCGTCAAAGGGATGACGTGCAGTCTCTCCGGTCTGGAAAATCAGTGCAATGCGCTGCTGCAAGCCGGAAAAAGCCCGGAGTACGTCTGCAAATATTGCCTGCTCTGCGTGGCCGATACCGTCGTCCGGATGACGAAGGCGGCGCAGAAGGAATACCCCGGCCTGCCGGTGGTCTGCGCAGGCGGCGTTATGAGCAGCGACATCATCCGCGTGTGGGTGCAGCAGCGCCTGCCGCAGGTGTATTTCGTGCCGGGCCGGTATTCCAGCGACAACGCCATCGGTGTGTCCATCCTTGCCGCACGGGAGGCCGGATTATGGCTGAAGTGATCTCCGTCTCGGCGCTGAACCAATACGTCAAGACCCTGCTGGATGCCAACGACCTCCTGTTCGACCTTGCCCTCCGGGGCGAGATTGCGAACTTTGTTCAGAACGCCCGCAGCGGACACTGTTATTTCTCGCTGCGGGACGAGACGAGCAGCGTCAAAGCGGTGATGTTCCGGTCGGACGCGCGGCGGCTCGGTTTCCGCCCCGAAGAGGGGATGAAGGTTGTCGTCCGCTGCCGCGCCACCCTGTACGAGCGAGACGGTGCGTTCCAGGTCTATGTCAACGACATGTTCCCGGACGGCATCGGTTCGGCGCAGCTCGCCTTTGAGCAGCTGAAAGCAAAACTCGACCGGGAGGGTCTGTTTGCCGCCGAACGCAAAAAGCCGCTGCCCCGGTTCCCGAAGTGCATCGGCCTCGTCACCAGCAAGACGGGGGCTGCGCTGCAGGATATCCGGAACGTCATCGGGCGGCGGTGGCCCGCCGTGCGGTTGCTGCTCTGCCCGGTCAACGTGCAGGGATTTGAAGCGGCTGACGAGATCGCCGCAGCTATCGACCGGCTGGACAAGTCCGGTCAGGTGGACGAGATCATCGTGGCGCGCGGCGGCGGAAGCCGGGAAGACCTCTGGGTCTTCAATGCCGAGCGCATCGCGCGGGCCGCATCCCGCTGCAAAACACCGCTCATCAGCGCCATCGGTCACGAGATCGACTTTACGATCCTGGACTTTGTGGCAGACCAGCGCGCCCCGACCCCATCGGCGGCGGCAGAGCTTGCCGTGCCCGACCGGGCCGAATTTTCACGAAAATTATGCAATTTGGAAGAAAATATTCACATTTCTATCCAAAACAGGCTGAGTTTATGCTATAATAGGCTGGACGAAACGGTGCAGCCGCTTTCCCGGCAGAACATGCAGGCACAGCTTGCAGGCCGTCAGCAGCAGTTGGAGGCAGTTTCCGGGCAGCTGCAAACGGCCGCGCGGGAAAAGCAGCAGGACGCCGGGCTGCGTCTGCGCCATGCGGCTGCGCTGGCTGCAACGCTGAACCCGTATGGCGTCCTCGCGCGGGGCTATGCGCTCGTGCAGGACGAAAAAGGCCGCATCTGTGCGCCGGACGCCCTTCGCGAAGGGCAGAAGATGACGCTCTGCGGCGCAGTGAACCGCATCCATTGTACCGTGGATGCCGTGGAGGGACCCAATGAGAGCACCCAAGAGCTTTGAAGAAGGAATGGACCGGCTGGAAGGCATCCTTGACCAGATGCAGCAGCCGGAAACGACGCTGGCGGAATCGGTCAAGCTCTATGCGGAGGCCGCATCCCTGACCGATTACTGCCGCACAACGTTGGAAAAGGCTTCGCTGCAGCTGGACGAGATCGACGCCAAGCGCACCGCCGCCCCGCAGCCGGAAGCAGACAACTAAGGAGGATCTATCAATGGATTACGCAAAGCAGTATCAGGAGTATCTGGTGCGGGTCAATGCTGCGCTGGAGACTGCCTGCAACACCTATCTGCCCGAAGAGTCGGACGTCTGCCGTGCAGCCCGCTACAGCCTGCTGGGCGGCGGAAAGCGCATCCGTGCTGTACTGGTGCTGGCCGTCTGCGATATGCTGAACGGTGATGCCGCCGCTGCAGACCAGTTTGCCGCCGCCGTGGAGATGCTGCACTGCTATTCGCTGATCCACGACGATCTGCCCTGCATGGACAACGACGACCTGCGCCGGGGCAAGCCCTCCTGCCACAAGGCATTTGGCGAGGCCACGGCCATGCTGGCCGGTGATGTCCTGCTGACCGAGGCATTTGATGTCATCGCCAACGTCGAAGCCCCTGCCATCGTCAATGTGCGGGCGGCCAGGGCGCTGGGAGCCGGTGCGGGCAGCCGCGGCATGGTCTACGGCCAGGAGCTGGATCTGAAATATGAGGCTCTGGCTGCGACCGAAGAGCAGCTGCGCCTCATCCACCGCAACAAGACCGGCGCGCTCATCAACGCAGCCGTCCAGATGGGCGCTGCCGCTGCGCAGGCCAACGAGACCCAGTGCCGGGAGCTGGAGGGCTACGCCTACGGCATCGGTCTGGTGTTCCAGATCGTGGACGATGTGCTGGATGTCATCGGCTCGCAGGAGCAGCTGGGCAAGCCCATCGGCAGCGACAGCGAGAACGGCAAGACCACCTTCGTCACCCTCTACGGTACCGAGGGTGCGATGGAGCTGGCCCGCAGGCTGAACGAGCAGACCTGCGCGTCTCTGCGCGCAGAATTTGGCGAAAAGAGCGCCTTCCTGGAGCAGCTTGCCAGGGAACTGCTGGTCCGCCGCAGCTGAATAAACAAAAAAGAAAGAGAGCATAACATGCAACTGATCCGCGATGTTTTGAACCTGAATCCGATCCTGACGGTGGCGCTTCTGGCGTGGTTCGTCGCGCAGGTATTGAAGACCCTCATCAATTTTATCCTGCTGGGCAAGTTCCAGCTGGAGCGGATGTGGGGAGACGGCGGTATGCCCAGCGCCCACAGCGCGACCGTCTGCGCCATGGTCATCGCCACGGCCCGGAGCGAGGGCTTCGGCTCGGCGATCTTTGCGGTGGCCGCAGTCGTCGCCATCATCACGATGCACGACGCCATGGGTGTCCGCCGCGAGACCGGCGAACAGGCCAAGGTGCTGAACAAGATGATCGAGCAGTGGATCGACGTAACGGAAAAGAACGCCCCCTTCCTCCAGAACATGCACCTGAAGGAAATGGTCGGCCACACGCCGCTGCAGGTCCTGGCCGGTTTTGTGGTCGGCTGCGTGGTCGGGGCGCTGTACCCGATGGCGCTCTGAGCTGATCTTTAGCGGGCAGACCCGCTGATTCCAAATTGTGAGAAGGACGTGAATCTATGAATTCGCCTTTGCTGGAAAAAATCTCGCAGCCCAGCGATCTCAAAAAGCTCTCCGGCCAGCAGGTCGAGCAGCTTTGTGCGGACATCCGCGAATTTTTATTGGAAAACGTATCCAAGACCGGTGGCCATCTGGCCTCCAACCTGGGGGCTGTAGAGCTGACGGTAGCGCTGCACCGCGTCTTTGCGACCCCGCAGGACGAGATCGTGTTCGATGTGGGCCACCAGTGCTATACGCACAAGCTGCTGACCGGCCGCCGCGAGGGCTTTGCAAAGCTCCGCCAGCTCGACGGCCTGTCCGGTTTCCCGAACCCCAACGAGAGTGAACACGACGCCTTCATTTCCGGCCACGGCAACACCGCGCTGTCGGTCGGCATCGGCATTGCGTGGGCCAAAAAGCTGCGGGGGGAGCCGGGGCAGGTGATCGTGCTCATCGGCGACGGTGCCTTTACCGGCGGCATGGTCTACGAGGGAATGAACAACATCGGCAGCCTGGACAATCTGCTCGTCGTTCTGAACGACAACAAGATGTCCATCTCCAAAAATGTGGGTGCGCTGTCCCGCTACCTCAAGCGTCTGCGCACCACCAACCGCTACTTCGATGCCAAGGAGAATGTGCGCAGCTTTCTGGACCACGTGCCTGTGGTCGGCACACCGCTCAAGGTGACCATCCAGAACAGCAAGGCCATGGTGCGCCGCGCCATGTACCACTCCACCATGTTTGAGGATATGGGCTTCCATTACTACGGCCCCTTTGATGGCAACAATGAGCAGGAAGTCGAGCGGATCCTGCGCAGCATCCATAAGCAGCCCGGCCCGCACTTCCTGCATGTCGTCACGAAAAAGGGCAAGGGTTACGCGCCCGCCGAGAGCAACCCCGGCAACTTCCACGGCGTCTCGAAGTTCGACCTCATCGACAGCATCCCGGACCCGGAGGTCGCCCCGAAGGAATCGTTCTCGACCGTATTCGGCAACCTGCTGAATCAGGAGGGAGCAGCGGACAAAACCATCTGCGCCATCACGGCAGCGATGAAGTACGGCACCGGTCTGCAATTCTTTGCACACACGCACCCGGAGCGGTTCTTCGATGTAGGCATGGCCGAGCAGCATGCAGTGACCTTTGCCGCCGGTCTTGCCAGCCAGGGGATGCTGCCGGTGGTCTGCATTTATTCCACCTTTTTACAGCGCTCCTATGACCAGATCATCCACGACGTCAACCTGCTCAATGAGAACGTCGTCTTCGCCATCGACCGTGCCGGTTTTGTCCCGGCCGATGGTGAGACCCATCAGGGCATCTTTGACCCGGCTTTCCTGAGCCAGGTCGGCATCCCCATCTATTCGCCGTCGAACTATGCGGAGCTGCGGCACTGGCTGCCGGTCCTGCTGGGCAAGGACCAGAAAGGCCCCCGCGCCATCCGCTATCCGCGCGGCGGCGAAAGCGCGGTGCTGGCGGCTTACGGCTGTTCGGGCAAAGCGTACGACCGGATGCACACGGCACCCGGCGCGCAGGTCGCACTGGTCAGCTACGCCGACGAAGTAGAAGATGTGCTCCAGACCGCCCAGCTTCTGGGGGAGGAAAACCTGCCCTGCGACGTCTACAAGCTTGTAAAGATATTCCCCTTTACAGATGATCTCATTGAAGAAATCCGTCGCTATCCGGTCGTTTTGTTTGCCGAAGAGTGTGTCGCCTGCGGCGGCATCGGCGAGCACCTCGAAGCCGCACTGCATCGGGCAGGCTGGAAGGGAACTTACATCCACCGGGCCGTTGAAAACGTTCGTCTGCCCCACGCGACCGTCCCGCAGATCAAGGAGGCGACCGGTCTGGACGCCGCCCATCTGGCACAGGCAGTCCGTGAGCACAGGAAAGGAGAAACTGCATCTTGAAAATCCGATTGGATCAATATCTGGTTCAGCATGGCCTGATCCAGAGCCGTGAACGTGCCAAAGCCATGATCATGTCCGGCGTCGTCTTCGTCAACGAGCAGAAGGTGGACAAGGCCGGTGAGATGATCAAGGAAGACGCCAAAGTCGAGGTGCGCGGCCACGACATCGGTTATGTCAGCCGCGGTGGTCTGAAGCTGGAAAAAGCAATGCAGTGCTTCCCACTGACCCCCAACGGCAAAGTCTGCATGGACATCGGTGCGTCCACCGGCGGCTTCACCGACTGCATGCTCCAAAATGGTGCGGTCAAGGTCTATGCCGTCGATGTCGGCTACGGCCAGCTGGCCTGGAAACTGCGCACCGACGAGCGGGTCGTGAACATGGAGCGCACCAACATCCGCAGCGTTACCCCCGATCAGCTGGGCGAACCCATTGAATTTTTCAGTGTAGATGTCTCGTTCATCTCGCTGCATCACATCTTCCCGGTGGCGCAGGCGATCACCACACCAGACGCCATGGGCGTCTGTCTGGTCAAACCGCAGTTCGAGTCCGGCCGCGAAAAGGTCGGCAAGAACGGCGTCGTGCGCGACCCGGCCACCCATTGCGAGGTGCTGCACAATGCGATGGGCTACGCAGCGGCCAACGGCTTCGCCGTGCGCGGGCTGGATTTCAGCCCCGTCAAAGGCCCGGAAGGCAACATTGAGTACCTGATGTTCGTGCAGAAGAGCGCAGAGCCCGCCGTGCTGGACGACAGTGTGGCAAAACAGGTCGTGGAAGCCAGCCATTCGACGCTGGACCACTGAGAGCAGAAAGAAGGTGCTGGGTGTGACTGTTTATATTTCACCCAACCCCGGCAAAGCGATGGCCTACGGCATCTCGCAGCGGGCCGCGCAGATCCTGCTGACCCACGGTGCCAGGGTGCTGATGCAGACCGACCTCAAGGCTGTGTGCGACACGATGGGCGTGGAGTATCTGTCGCAGGAGGAATGCCTCAAAAAAACGGATGTCATCCTGACCATCGGCGGGGATGGCACCATCCTGCACGAGGCCAACCTCTCGCTGGAATACCGGAAGCCCATCCTCGGCATCAACCTGGGGCGCTGCGGCTTTCTGGCCACCTGTGAGATTAACGAGATGGAACAGAAGCTCTCTGCCGTTGCGCGGGGAGATTATCTGCTGGACAACCGGATGCTGCTTTACGTCCGCGTTCTGGGCGACGACAGCTGGGAGGGCCACGCCCTCAACGATGTCGTCATCACCAAAGGCCGTTTGCAGCAGGCCATTGATTTCAGCATCTACTGCGATGACATTCTGGTCGAGCATTACCGCGGAGATGGTGTGATCGTGGCTACGCCAACCGGCTCCACGGCCTATTCGCTGGCAGCCGGCGGGCCCATCCTGGACTCGCAGACCAAGGGCGTGGTCGTCACGCCCATCTGCCCGCACAGTCTGGCCAGTCCGGCCATGGTGTTTGCGCAGGAACGCAAGATCAACATCTGCGTCGGTCAGGTCGCGGACGAGGAAGTCTTCGTCAGCTGCGATGGTGCGGCAGGCTATTCTCTGCATGCCGGTGCCACCGCCGAAGTGCGGCTGAGTGACCAGATCGTGCAGCTCATCACCTTCAGCAAAGCCGACCAGTTTCAGGCCATCGACCAGAAACTGCGCGGCAGACGGTAAGTTTTGACAGAAAGGGGAACCGATATGGCCAGCAGCCGAGGCGATGCCAAAACCAAGCGGGAGCGTCAGCAGACGATCCTGCGGCTGATCCAGGAGCATCCGATCAGCCGTCAGGAGTCCCTGCTTGACCATCTGCGAAATGAGGGATTCGATGCCACACAGGCCACGATCTCCCGCGATATCCGGGAGCTCAGCCTGGTCAAAGCGGCCACGAGCACCGGCTACCGGTATGTTTCCAGCCACAACGAGGCGCTGAACCCGAAGATCCAGAGCCGTTTTGAGACGATCTTCCATGAGTCTGTTCTGGGGGTGGATTTTGCCGGACACGTCGTTCTGGTCAAATGCTACTCCGGCATGGCGAACGCCGCCTGTGAGGTGTTTGACGCCCTGAAATGGAAAAATGTTGTCGGAACTTTGTCCGGCGACGATACCTTCCTGATCGTGACCCGCTCGGAGCGCGATGCAAAGACCATCTGCTCGGAGCTGACCCACCACATCGGACAGAAATAATGCGGGAGAAATTACCATGCTGAGCAGCCTGCAAATTGAAAATGTTGCAGTCATCCAGAAAGCCGACGTGCATTTTGAAAAGGGCCTGAACGTCCTCACCGGCGAGACGGGCGCGGGCAAGTCGATTTTGATTGACTCCATCAATGCCATTCTCGGCAACCGGACATCCAAAGACCTTGTGCGCACCGGGGCGGCCAAAGCGGTCATCCGTGCCGCCTTTGATGACGTGCCGGGTGCTGTGCTGGACAGCCTGGAAAAGGCCGGATATGAGCGCTCCGATGCCCTGACCCTGAGCCGCGAGATCACAGCCGAGGGCAAAAGCACCTGCCGCATCAATGGGATGCCTGCCACAGCCGCCATCCTGCGGGAGCTGTGCGGCGGGCTGATCAACATCAACGGCCAGCACGACTCCGTCGGCCTGCTGAACCCAGCCCATCACGAGGGGATTTTGGACGCTTATGCGCAGAATGGTGCCGCATTTCAGGCGTATTATACCGTTTACCGGGAGCTGATCAAGGTCAAAAAAGAGCTGGATGCCATCATCACCGATGAGACCGAAAAGCAGCGGAAGATCGACCTGCTGAGCTATCAGGTGCAGGAGATCGAGGATGCCGCCCTGACCGAAGGCGAGGAGGAGACGCTGAACGCCCGCCGCAAGGTGCTGGCGAACGCCTCCACCATCCGGGAGCGGATCTCTCAGTGCTATGCACTTCTTTCCGGCGATGATGAGACGCCCGGCGCGGTGGACCTGCTGGGCGAAGCCTCCAACGCGATCGACGCAGCAGCGCAGGTGGACAACACGCTTTCGGATGCCGCCGGGCAGCTGCTCGATCTCTATTATACAGCCAAAGACGTCTCGGCTGACCTCATCGGGCGGCTGGACGGATATGATACAAATGATGCAGAGCTGGACGAGATCGAGCAGCGCATCGACCTCATCTACAAGCTCAAGCGCAAGTATGGCGACACGGTAGAAGACATCATCGCCTTTGGAAAGACCGCGCGAGAAGAGCTGGACCGCATCCAGTTTTCGCAGGAGCGGGCCGAACATCTGCAAGCGGAAAAACACCGTCTGTATGTTCTGGCGCGGGACAAGGCCGAGGTCCTGACCCAGACCCGTCTGCGGGCCTTTGAGGAGCTGAACAGGCGCATCTCCGGTACGCTGGATTTCCTCAACATGCCCGGCGTCCGGATGACGCTCCGCCATGCGCGTGGCCCGCTGGCCAGCCATGGACAGGACAGCGTGGAATTTTATATTTCCACCAACCCCGGTGAGGCCCCGAAGCCTCTGGCAAAGATCGCGTCCGGCGGCGAGCTGAGCCGCATCACACTGGCCATCAAGAACGCGATGGCCGATAAAGATGCCGTGCCCACCGTCATCTACGATGAGATCGACAGCGGCGTTTCGGGCAAGGCGGCCAGCCGCATCGGCGAGGTGCTCAAACAGAGCGCGCAGGATCATCAGATCCTCTGCATCACGCATACGGCACAGATTGCCGCTCTGGCCGACTGCCATCTGCTCATTCAGAAAAATGTTGCAAACGAGCGCACCTATACCGAGATCCATCCGTTGGATCAGGAGGGCCGGGTGGATGCTCTGGCGCACATCATCTCCGGCGACCATGTCACCGAGCTTTCCCGTGCCAACGCGCGGGAAATGCTGGGCCTTGCCGAGAGCGAAACTCGTGATTGACAAGTTTCTGGAATTGTGCTACACTGGCTTTTGTTGAAAGGCGATGAAGGGAACAAGTACCCTGAAGCGCTCTGCCCAGAGAGGCCCCGGTCGGTGCAAGGGGCGTGCAGAGCAGCGGGGGAAATACCTCCCGGAGCTGTAAGCTGAATGAGAGAACTCTCTAGTAGGCTGTGCCGCGTGCGAGCGTTACAAACGCAGGAGTGTCGTCCTACTCTGGGGCATGCACTCGTGAGGCCGCTTCCGTGAGGGAACGGCAAACAGAGGTGGTACCGCGAACATTTCTCGCCCTCTGCCAAATTTATTTTGGCAGGGGGCGTTTTTTATCCCTCTGCCCACAAAACAGGAGGAAAAAAACTCATGACTCTGTACGAAGAACTCAAAGCCCGCGGTCTGGTGGCGCAGATCACCGACGAGGAGATCATCGACCTCATCAACAACGGCAAGGCAACCTTCTACATCGGCTTCGACTGCACTGCCGACAGCCTGACCGCAGGCCATTTCATGGCGCTGACCCTGATGAAGCGCCTGCAGATGGCTGGCAACAAGCCCATCGCCCTGATCGGCGGCGGCACCACCATGATCGGCGATCCCTCCGGCCGCACCGACATGCGCAAGATGCTGACCAAAGAGGACATCGCCCACAATGCCGCCTGCTTCAAAAAGCAGATGGAAAAGTTCATCGACTTCTCCGAGGGCAAGGCCCTGATGCTGAATAACGCCGACTGGCTGCTGAACCTGAACTACGTCGAGCTGCTGCGTGACGTGGGTGCCTGCTTCTCGGTCAACAACATGCTGCGCGCCAAGTGCTACGAGCAGCGGATGGAGAAGGGCCTGTCCTTCCTCGAATTCAACTACATGATCATGCAGAGCTACGACTTCTACTACATGTTCCAGCACTACGGCTGCAACATGCAGTTCGGCGGCGACGACCAGTGGAGCAACATGCTGGGCGGCACTGAGCTCATCCGCCGCAAGCTGGGCAAGGACGCCTACGCCATGACCATCACCCTGCTGACCGACTCCCAGGGCAAGAAGATGGGCAAGACCGCCGGCAATGCCGTCTGGCTCGACCCCAACAAGACCAGCCCCTTCGAGTTCTACCAGTACTGGCGCAATGTCGGCGATGCCGATGTCATGAAGTGCATCCGGATGCTGACCTTCCTGCCGCTGGAGCAGATCGACGAGATGGCCACCTGGAAGGATCAGCGCCTGAACGAGGCAAAGGAGATCCTGGCCTACGAGCTGACCAGCATGGTCCACGGCAAGGAAGAGGCCGACAAAGCCCAGAACGCCGCCCGCGCCCTGTTCAGCGGTGCAGCCGATACCGAGCACATGCCCACTACCCAGCTGACCGAGGCAGACCTGACGGACGGCTCCATCGGCATCCTGACCGTGATGGTCAAGGCCGGTCTGGCCGCCTCCAACGGCGAGGCCCGCCGTCTGGTCACCCAGGGAGGCGTTCTCGTCGATGGTGAGAAGGTCGCCGCTCCCACCGTCAGCTTCACGGCTGAGCAGCTGGCCAATGGCATCGTCATCAAGAAGGGCAAGAAGATCTACCACAAGGTCACACTGTAAAGCGCTTTTGCAAAACACAGCAAACCACCCATAACATTAAGAGCCGCCCGCTTCTCAAAACCGAGAAGCGGGCGGCTCTTGTTGCACGTTGAAAATATTTGAGAACGATCGGGCTTTTTTACAGCTCGAATGCCTTCTTCAGCACATCGTAGGCAGCATCTTCGTTTTCTGCGCGAACCAGAAGGGAAATATCCAGATCGCTGGTGGTGATGAGCAGCACTTCGATATCTGCCATGGCCAGAGCGTTCAGGGCACGGGCTGCCACACCGCAGCTGGTGACCATCTCTTCACCGAAGAGGTTCAGCTTGGAGTAGCCCACACTGATGAGCGGGGAGGCCTTGGCATCCTTGTCAAGGTTGGCGGCCGAGATGGCTTTCATCACGAGGGGCAGGTCGCTGGCCGAGGCCGTAAAGCTGAAATCCATGGTGGTGCCATGGGGTGCGCTCTGGCTGATCATATCCACCACGACGCCGGTATCCGCAAAAATCTGCAAATACCGTGCCAGACTGTTGTCCTTGAACTCGACATCCTGGACGCTGATCATCATCAGACTGGGTTCAATGCTGATCTTCGAAACACCGTACATAGTAAACACTCCATTCTGCCCATACGGGCTGCAAGATCCGGCAGGATCACATTTCTGCGATCATGTTACCCATATTGTACAGTCCCGGTTCCTTTTTTGCAAGATAAACAGCGGCATTGATGGCACCGTTTGCAAAAATGCTGCGGGAATAGGCGGTATGCTTGAGGGTGATGACCTCGTCCGGGCCGCAGAACAGCACTTCGTGGTCGCCCACGATGCTGCCGCCGCGCACCGAGCTGATGCCGATTTCCTTGGGGTCGCGCTTCTGGCGGACGGAGGAGCGGTCGTAAACGTAGTGATATGCGCCGTCGTTCTCTTCGTTGATGGCGTCGGCCAGCATCAGAGCCGTGCCACTGGGGGCATCCAGCTTGTTGTGGTGGTGCTGCTCCACGATCTCCACATCATACGCGGCACCCAGAATGGCCGAAGCGCGCTTGCACAGCTCAGACAGCACATTGATGCCGATGGACATGTTGGCGCTCTTGAACACGGGCACCGTGCGGGACAGCTGCACGACCTTGAGCTGCAGCTCTTCGGACAGACCGGTGGTGCAGACCACGATGGGCAGCTTGTGGGCCTCGCAATAGGGCAGGGCCTTTTCCACGGCAGCGGGGGAGCTGAAGTCGATGACCACATCGCCCTTGCCGTCCAGCTTTTCCAAGCTGTCGTAAACGGGGATGCCGTTCTGCTCGCCGTCTTTCACATCAATACCGGCAATGACACGGCAGTCCTCCCGCTGGGCGATCATCTCGCACAGCACATGTCCCATCCGGCCGCCGATGCCCTGAATGATAATATCCGTCATTTGATCTTACCTCGTTCTTTGATTTTCCGAAAAGGCCAAATGCCCGGAAGAACGTTCCACCGGGCATTTGTGCGTTGTTCTGTTGTTATTTCAGGAGGCCTTCTGCGGCAAGCGCCTGTTCGATCTTCTCCTTGTGCGCGTCGCTGGGCTCCACCAGAGGCAGGCGGCAGGCACCGGCGTTCCAGCCCAGCACGTTCATGGCGTACTTGACCGGGATGGGGTTGACCTCGCAGAAGAGGGCGTCTGCCAGCGGCAGGATCTCCAGCTGCAGCTGGCAGGCCTTCCGGGTGTCGCCGTCGAACCAGGCCTTGCAGCAGTCGTGCATCAGCTCCGGCTTGACGTTGGAGACGACGCTGATGACGCCCTTGCCGCCGAGGGACAGCAGGGGGACCACCTGGTCGTCGTTGCCGGAGTAGATGTTCAGCTCGTCACCGCACAGCTGCGCGATCTTCGCCACCTGTGAAATGTTGCCGGACGCTTCCTTGATGCCATTGATGAGCGGGTGCCTGCTCAGCTCCAGAGCCGTCTCCGGGGCAATGTTCAGGCCGGTACGGGAGGGCACATTGTAGAGAATGACCGGGATCCCAGCCGCATCGGCCATGGCGGTGAAGTGCGCGATCAGGCCTGCCTGGGTGGTCTTGTTGTAGTACGGGGTAACCAGCAGCAGGGCATCGGCACCGCACTCGGCAGACTTTGCAGCCAGTGCGCAGCCATGGTCGGTGTCGTTGGAACCGGCACCCGCGATGACGGGCACCCGGTGGTTGACGGTATCAACGGTGAACTTGATGGCAGCCAGCTGCTCTTCATCGGTCATGGTGGAGCACTCACCGGTGGTTCCGCAGATGACGATGGCATCGGTGCCGCGCGTGATCTGGTCCTCGATGATGCGGCCCAGCTCGTCAAAATTGACGCTGCCATCCTCGTACATCGGGGTGATGATCGCTACGCCCGCGCCGGTAAAGACAGGATTTTTCATAGTGTAAGATCTCCTTTTGCTGTGTTTGGGAACGCAGATCAGTCAAAATAGCCCTTGGCGGCCAGCAGCTCTGCCAGCAGGACCGCGCCGCCTGCCGCACCGCGCAGGGTGTTGTGGCTCATGCAGGCGAACTTGTAATCGAACAGGGTGTCCTCCCGCAGACGGCCCAGGCAGACGGCCATGCCGTGCTCGGTGTTGCGGTCCAGCTTGGGCTGGGGACGGTCGTTCTCGGTGAAGTAGTGCAGGAACTGCTTGGGTGCGCTGGGCAGCTCCAGCTCCTGCGCAGGGCCGCGGAAGTTGGCCCAGGCTGCAAGGATCTGTTCCTTGGTGGGCTTCTTGTCAAAGCTCACGAAGACCGCAGCGGTGTGGCCGTCGGAGACGGGAACACGGAAGCACTGTGCGGTGATGACGGGCTTCTCGGCATTGACGATCCGGTCGCCCTCGATGTGGCCCCACAGCTTCAGCGGCTCCTGCTCGCTCTTCTCTTCCTCGCCGCCGATGTAGGGGATGACGTTGTCCACGATCTCCGGCATCCGGTCAAAGGTCTTGCCCGCACCGGAGATGGCCTGGTAGGTGCAGACCAGCGCCTTGCTGACGCCGAAATCCTTCATCAGGGGATGCAGGGCCGGCACATAGCTCTGCAGGCTGCAATTGGACTTGACGGCGATGAAGCCGCGCTTGGTGCCCAGACGCTTGCGCTGTGCCGGGATGATCTCAATGTGGTCGGCGTTGATCTCCGGCACCACCATCGGCACATCCGGGGTGCCGCGGTTGGCGCTGTTGTTGGAGACGACCGGGCACTCTGCCTTGGCATAAGCCTCCTCAAGTGCCTTGATCTCGGCCTTGGGCATATTGACGGCGCAGAAGATGAAGTCCACCTGCGAAGCGACCTCTTCCACCTTGGAAGCGTCCAGCACGACCATCTTCTTCACGCTTTCGGGCATCGGGGTGGTCATGGCCCAGCGGGAACCGACAGCTTCCTCATAGGTCTTGCCTGCACTGCGGCCGGATGCGGCCAGGGTGGTCAGTTTGAACCAGGGGTGATTCTCCAGCAGTGTGATGAAGCGCTGACCGACCATACCAGTCGCACCGACAACGCCAACTTTATACTGTTTTTCCATTTCCAGCACCTTTCCTTTCAAAAAAACGAAATTCACACAGAACGCAGGCTTGCAAACCGGACGCCCATGCAATATAATAGATACTGCTTATACAGATTTTATGATAACATTGATACGACCTTCGTGTCAATCATCGGAAAGGCAAATGCAAAGCATGTTAAAAAAAGATTTTTGGTATGATTTACCCAAAGAGCTCATTGCACAGGAGCCTGCGGCCCCCCGTGATACCGCGCGTCTCATGGTCCTGAGCCAGAAAGACGACAGCATCCAGCACCGGATCTTCCGCGACCTGCCGGAATATCTGGAGCCCGGCGACCTGCTGGTCGTCAACAATTCCAAGGTCCTGCCTGCCCGCATCGTGGGCGTCAAGCAGCCCACCGGCGCAGTCTGTGAGCTGCTGCTGCTCCGCCAGGTCAAGGGCGACCAGTGGGAATGCTTGGCCAAGCCCGGCAAGCGGATGCAGCCGGGCACAAAGGTCAGCTTCGGCGACGGCACCCTGACCGCCGTGGTGGACGAGACGCTGGAAGACGGCAACAAGTTCGTTACATTCTATTATGACACTGAGACCCTTTATGAAAAGCTGGACGAATTTGGCAAAATGCCTCTGCCGCCCTACATCACGAAGCAATTGGAAGACCAGAGCCAGTACCAGACCGTCTATGCCAAGGAGCTGGGCAGCGCCGCCGCCCCCACAGCAGGCCTCCACTTTACCCCGGAGCTGATGGACACCCTCCGCGCCAAGGGGGTCGGCATCGCCGAAGTGACTCTGCATGTGGGTCTCGGCACCTTCCGCCCCGTGATGGAGGATGAGATCACCGACCACAAGATGCACAGCGAGTGGTACTCCATCAGCGAGGAGACCGCCCAGCGCATCCGGGAAACCAAGGCCGCCGGGCACCGCGTCATCGCCGTCGGCACCACCAGCTGCCGCACCCTGGAGGCTGTCGCCGCTAAGTACGGCGAGATCAAAGCCTGCAGCGGCAACACGTCCATCTTCCTGTATCCCGGTGTCCAGTTCCACTGCATCGACGGCCTCATCACCAACTTCCACCTGCCCGAAAGCACCCTCATCATGCTGGTATCGGCGCTCTACGGCTACGAAAAGACCATGGCTGCATACAAGGTTGCTGTGGAACAGAAGTACCGCTTTTTCAGCTTTGGCGATGCTATGCTGATCGTCTGATACAAAATTCGCGCTTTTTGCGATATTTGTATGTAGAGAAAAGCAATGGCTCAATGCTGATTGCGGCAAGAATCCCATCAAGAAAGATAACGATCCGTCGTTCTCTGATACACTATTTCTGATGACGCCGCAGGTCTGCGGCACAGGATGCACGGCTGTTTTCCGTGCACAGAAAGGAAACGTTTATGCCTTCTTTGACCACGTACAAGCTCCTCAAGAAGGAGCACGACGCCCGGCGGGGCGAGTTCAAGACCGTGCACGGCACCGTGCAGACCCCGGCGTTCCAGAACGTCGCAACGGCAGGTGCCATCAAGGGCGGCCTGTCGGCACAGGACCTGAAGGATATCGGTGCGCAGGTCATGCTCTGCAACACCTACCACCTTCATCTGCGCCCCGGCGACAAGCTGGTGGCCGACATGGGCGGCCTGCACAAGTTCACCCGCTGGAACGGCCCCATCCTGACCGATAGCGGCGGATTTCAGGTGTTCAGCCTGTCCAAGCTGCGCAAGATCACCGAAGAGGGCGTGACCTTTGCGTCCCATCTGGACGGACACCGGATCTTCATGGGCCCGGAAGAGAGTATGCAGATCCAGGCGAACCTGGGCTCGACCATCGCCATGGCCTTTGATGAGTGTGTGGAGAACCCCGCACAGCACGATTATTCCAAGGCAAGCTGCGACCGCACCGTCCGCTGGCTGGCCCGCTGCAAAGCGGAGATGGCCCGCCTGAAGCACGAGGGCAGAGCCGTCAACCCGGACCAGCTTCTGTTTGGCATCAACCAGGGCTGCACCTTTGCCGACCTGCGGGTCGAGCATATGAAGCAAATCGCCGAGATGGACCTCGATGGCTATGCCATCGGCGGCCTGGCAGTGGGCGAGCCCACCGATGTGATGTATGAGATGATCAGCCAGGTGGAGCCTCACATGCCCAAGGATAAGATCCGCTACCTGATGGGCGTCGGCACACCCGGCAACATCATCGAAGCCGTTTCCCGCGGCGTGGACCTGTTCGACTGCGTTATGCCCAGCCGCAACGCCCGCCACGGCCACCTGAACACCTGGGGCGGCATCATCAACATCAAGAATGCCAAGTACGAGCGCGATGAGCGCCCCATCGACCCCACCTGCGGCTGCCCGGCCTGCCGGAACTACTCCCGCGCCTATATCCGCCATCTGTTCAAGGCGGAAGAGCTGCTGGGGATGCGTCTGGCCGTCATGCACAACCTGTGGTTCTACAACCACCTGATGGAGCGCATCCGCGACGAGCTGGATGCAGGCACCTTCACCGCCTTCCATGACCGCTATGTGAAGCTCCTGGATACAAGAATCTGAGTTTTTCGCACTTTGGCCTTGCAACCGCCCGAAGAAGGGTTTATAATAAGATTATCTGAATTTTGAGAGGAGATTTTGCCCATGCAATTTCTGACGACTACGACCGAAAGCTACATCAGCCTGTTCTTCACCCTGGCTCTGATGCTGGTTCTGCTCTATTTCATGATCTATCGTCCCCAGAAGAAGCAGGAGAAGAAGGACGCTGCCATGCGTGCTGCTCTGGAGATCGGCGATCAGGTCACTACCATCGGCGGTGTGATCGGTCGTGTGGTTGCCATCAAGGACGACACCTTCGTTCTGGAGACCGGCGCTGACCGCGTGAAGATCCGCTTCACCAAAAATGCCATCAGCTCTGTTGAGAAGCTGAACATGGACAACGCTCCCGCTAAAAAGTAATTTCAAGACCCGGTACTTTTTCACGCGCCTTCCTGCATACAGTAGTGCAGGGAGGCGCGTTTTTATGTCTGAACAAAAGAAGATCTCCGTAGGGGCGGCGCTGCTGGCGTTCGGCATCGGCGGCGCGTTTGCCGGTGCCTGCATGGCAGGGCTGGCGTATCTCATGGCCCGGCATGGGCTTTCGCAGGCTGCGGCCTGGCCGATGGCAAGCGCTGCAGTCTGCGCAGGTAGCCTGTTCAGCGGGTGGCTGGCTGCATTTTTTCAGCGCAGCCGCGGGCTGGTCTGTGGAGCCATCCAGGGGGCAATGTTCGTACTGCTCCTGACCGGGTTTGGTCTCTATGCCGGGTTTGCACCCGCAGAAATGCAGCTTGTGCGGTTTGCACTGGTGTTTTTATTTGGCTGTCTGGGCGGCATCTTCGGGATGTTGCACACCGAACGGCGGCACCACTGAAACGATTCGAGAGCACAAAACAGGAGGAGTTCAAAGATGTGGGTCTATCAGAAGCCAGAATCGTCCGAACCCTTGGAACCGCTGTCTGCACCGTCTGTGCCGGACAGCACCCCGCTCAAAACCAAAGTTACGCTTCCGGAACCAAACGAGCCGTTCCCGGCGGAAGGGCCATCGCAAGCGGTCCCGGCCGTTCCGGAGCTGATGGAAACGCCCCGGAAACGCTCTCTGCGAGCCGATCACAGCTGCATCCTGCTGGCGGGTGCGTATTTGTTCGGGACCTTTCTTGCGGGTGTTCTGTCTGCTCTGTGCAGCGCCGGTGAGCTGGAAACGCTCGACTATTATCTCAGCTGCTGGCGGACTTCCTTTGCAGCGGAAACGGCGGCTCAGGCAATGGGCCTTTTCCGGACGGAACTTCTGACCGCCTCCGGGGCGCTGACCGTTTTGCTTCTGCTGGGTCTGTCCGCAATTGGTTCTCTGCCCATTTTCTGTTTCCTGATCCTCTATGGGGCCGGGGCAGGGATGCTGTCCTTTCAGCTGTTGACCAATCTGAACTGGAAGGCACTGTTGGTCTATTCCGCCGCATCCGGGCTTCCGACCGCGCTTGCCGCCGGCTGTTTGTGTCTGTTCGGCGCGCTGGCGCTGCAGGTCAGTGGAAAGATCCAGCGTTGCTCCTTCGGAACGTCGCTTTACTCCGCCGGAGCCTGGAGCCTGGTCGGCCAGTTCGTCCGCACACTGTTTCTCCTGCTTCCCATCTGCGGTGCCGCAACGGGGATGCTGTATCTGTGCGGGCAGATGAAGGGGTTCTAAGAAGTTCGCGCAAAAAATAAATTCTCATCTTGACACTCACCGGCTTTTATGGTAGAATACATCACGTTGCAGAACATTGGTCTGCTACTGTGGCTCAGTCGGTAGAGCAGCTCACTCGTAATGAGCAGGTCGTCCGTTCGAATCGGATCAGTAGCTCCAAAAGTCCTACGAATTATCGCTAGATTTTGCGAAATTCGTAGGACTTTTTCTCGTTTATAAAGTACTACCCCAAATTTTTTGTAACACTTTTTGCAACATGGTCTTGTCGGCAACATTTTCTAATGATCTGCATCGAGTTTTTGCCTGATAGATTCCTTCGCTAAAATTTTGTGCAATTTTCACAGTTTTCTTCTTGCACTTTTGGTGGTACAATAAATATGGAATTCTATTGAGATTTCGGGAGGAGCCGTATGGCTGAAAAGAGCATCGAACTGGATAGTGTGGAGATCGCGGCGGCGGTTTTTGGCAACTGTGACCGCAACATCCGCCTGTTGGAGAAAGAGTTTTCCGTCACGGCTGTCTGCCGCGGCACAATGCTTCGCCTGTCGGGTGAAAGCGCCAATGTTGCCGCTGCGGCACGTGCCATTGAGGGGATGCTCCTTCTGATCGAGAATCATACCCCGCTGGAAGAGCAGACCGTGCGCTATTGCTTGAGCCTTGCGCATGATGGCGAGGAAAAGCGCGTCAAAGAGCTGACGGAGGATTTCGTGACCGTCACCGTAAAGGGGCGTCCGATCCGCCCCAAAACGCTTGGGCAGAAGGAATACCTCAACGCCATCCGCAAGAATGCAGTGACCTTTGGCGTCGGCCCGGCGGGTACGGGTAAAACGTATCTGGCCGTTGCAATGGCCGTCAAAGCCTTTAAGGCAAAAGACGTCTCTCGCATCGTTCTGACCCGCCCGGCGGTGGAAGCAGGGGAGAAGCTTGGTTTTCTGCCGGGCGACCTGCAGCAGAAGGTAGACCCTTATCTGCGCCCGCTCTACGACGGTCTGTTCGATATGCTGGGGGCCGAAACGTACGAGCGTCTGGTGGAAAAGCAGATCATCGAGGTCGCGCCGCTCGCATACATGCGTGGACGCACCCTGGATGACTCGTTTATCATTCTGGACGAAGCGCAGAATACCACCCCCGAACAGATGAAGATGTTTCTGACCCGTATGGGTGTAGGTTCCAAAGTGGTCGTGACCGGCGATGTGACACAGATCGACCTGCCCGACCGTACCCGCAGCGGTCTTGTGGACGCGCTGCAGATCCTGAAAAATGTGGACGGCATCGCACAATGCTACTTTACCGAAAAGGATGTTGTGCGTCATCGTCTGGTCCAGGAGATCATCAAAGCATACGAAGCCGCCGCGCACCCCGCCAAGCGCTGAGAGCCATAACGCTTTCAAAAAGGCAGCATAAAAAGAAAGGAGCGGACTGTTATGTCCAATAAAGTTTTGATCACCAATTCCCAGAAGGCTGTGAAGGTCCCGTCGGGCCTCCGCATCCTGATCCGCCGTGCCTGCAACGCCGTGCTGGAATATGAACATTTCGATGACCCTGCTGAGATCAGCGTGACCTTCGTTGACAACGCCTCCATTGCGGAGCTGAACAACCAGTATCGCAACAAACCCATGCCCACGGACGTTCTGAGCTTTCCTCTGGGCGAAAACGGCGTCTACGATGTCGATGAGAACAACGGCTGCAAGATGCTGGGCGATATCGTCATCAGCATGGAGCGCGCACAGGAACAGGCCACGCTCTACGGTCATCCGCTGCAGCGCGAAGTCGCCTTCCTGACGGTGCACTCGATGCTGCATCTGTTGGGCTATGACCACGAGAACGGCGGTCTGGAAGCCATGCGAATGCGCGAGAAGGAAGAGGCCGTGCTGACCCAGCTCGGTCTGCCCCGCACGGTCAGCTACACGGAATAACACAGAAGCCTTGGAAGGGATAGGAGTTCTATTTTGAAAAACGCAGCCCCAATGCAGCAGCATTATGAGACCTCTTCGGTCTTTGTGGCCGTCATCGGCCGGCCGAACGTCGGCAAATCCAGCCTGACAAATCGTCTGGTCGGTGAGAAGGTAGCCATCGTCACCTCCAAACCCCAGACGACCCGCACCCGCATCACCGGTGTGGTGACGCGCGGGCCGTTGCAGTATGTCCTGCTCGATACGCCGGGCGTACACAAGGCACACAACAAACTGGGCAAACGGATGGACAAGACGGCCAGCGATTCCATCGCGGACGTCGATGTTTCCATGATGCTGTTTGAGCCGTACGGTGCACTCAATGAGCCGGAAATGGTCCTGGTGGACGCTCTGCGCAGCAGCGGCGGCCCGGCCATTGCCGTCATCAACAAGACCGACCTCGTCAAAGACCCGGCGGACCTTGAAGCCCGCAAGGCAGAGCTGAAGGCGCTCGGTGTCTTTGATGCCATCTATACCGTCAGCGTCCGCGCCGATGACCGCTGCGAGGAGCTGTTTGATGCGCTGAGCCAGTATGCGGTAGAAGGCCCTCACTATTTTGACGATGACGCCTACACGGACATGCCCGAAAAAGAGCTGGTGGCTGAGGTCATCCGCGAAAAGGCGCTGCTGTTCATGCGGGACGAGATCCCGCACGGCATCGCTGTCGTGGTGGAGCGCTTCAAAGAGCGTCCCGGAACCGACCTTGTGGACATCGACGTCAACATTTACTGCGAACGTGAGAGCCACAAGGGCATGGTCATCGGCAAGGGCGGCGCGATGCTGAAAAAGATTGCCAGCGCGGCCCGTGCAGACTGCGAGGAGTTCCTCGGCTGCCGTATCAACCTGCAGTGCTGGGTCAAAGTCAAAGCCGACTGGCGTGACAATGAGTTTTTGCTGAACAACTTTGGCTTCAAACAGAACCCGAACAATCGCTGAGCCTGCGCCGCGATTCGGACAGATTTTCCACGGGTGGTGCGCTAGGATAAAGGCAACACTATCATGGGCGGCATCTGCCGCGCAGAAAGGGGAGGCCTATGGACGCTGACGCACGCTGGCAGGCATTTGCCTGCACCGGAAACATCCTCCGCTACCTGGATTACAGGCAGCAGAACGCGGAACAGCCTGCTGTTCCGGCAGGAGAAGATACTGATGGATACGATCGTAACGATGGGGCTCGTCCTGCGGGAGACCCGGTACAAAGAGGCTGACCGGATCCTGACCATCCTGACACCGGAGCTTGGTGTGATCTCGGCTTCGGCGCCGAACAGCCTGCGGCTGAAGAGTAAATTATTCAGCGCCTGCGGGCTTTTTTGTTACTCGGAATTTGTCCTTGTTCCGGGGCGGAATATGTACACGGTCCGGGAGGCTTCGGTCAACACCATTTTCCACGGAGTTTCTTCCTCCATCGAGGGGATGGGGCTTGCCATGTATCTGGATGAGATGGCGGTCTCGCTCTCGCCGACCGGCACCGAAGCGGGCAAGGAGCTTCGGCTTCTGCTCAACTGCCTGTACATGATCAGCCGCCAGAAAGCGGATCTGCGCGTCATCAAGGCAGTGTTCGAGCTGCGCACCATGAGCGAGTGCGGCTTTTTGCCGCAGCTTGCCTGCTGCAATGCGTGCGGAAAGTATGACGATGCGTCGTTTTATCTCGACCCGCAGGAGGGCTATCTGCTCTGCCCGGATTGTGCGCAGAAGGCAGGGAAGCCGTGCAACCTGGACGCCGGTGCGCTGTATGCGTTGCGGCACATCTGCCTCGTAGAGGACAAAAAAATATTTGCATTCAAGATCTCGGTCGGCAGTCTGGCCAAGCTGTCGGCGGTGGCAGAGCAATACGCGCTGACCCACCTCGACAAGCCGCTGAAGAGCTATTCATTTCTGAAATCCGTTCTGCCCTGACCGAACAAATTCTAAAGGGATCATTACTATGGAAACTGCTCGGAGTTGATACAAGTCAAAAACATTTTAACTACGTTTTATTTTTCGAAAAAAGGTTCAATAAAAGGCCATGAAAATGAAGTAATTCGTACAGTAATTCTATTTCTGGAGTCGTGTCGCTAGAATAAACCCAATATGGATTTTTAATTGATTTTTTCGATTTCGTCGCGCATCCAATCAAGGTCACGTTTTGTATATGTCTTTTCGGTGATATCCTGAATATGGTGCCCAACGAGGATCTTGATTGCGTATTCATCTACTTTAGCTTTCTTGGCAGCGGTGACAAATCTTACACGTGCATCGTGAGGACGATGTTCCGGATTCAAACCAAGTTCTTTCACAATCGCTTGCAACCCGGTCAGGTAGGTATCGTAGTTCATCTGGATTACCCTTGTTGTGCTGCGAAAGTGCTGCGTGATGAGATATTCACTGTTGTCGTTTACCGATTCAAGATAGTGTTTTTCAACAAGCGGATAAATCCGAGAGTGAATCGGAACAATGCGGTTTTTGCCATCCTTTGTTTTCATTCCACCTTGAAAACTCTTCTTTTCGAGATCAACATTACATGTTTTCAGATTCAGAAGTTCTTGTGGCCGCCATCCCGAATAGCATTGAATCAACACAATGTCGACAAATGGAAGATCAATATTTTTCCACAGAAGGTCTATTTCTTCATCTGTATAGGTAAGGTGTTCTTTGTGGACGACTGGTGCCTCGATATTGAGCGAAAACGTCCGCGCACAGTTTTTATCTACCAGCTCGTTTGCCATTGCATAATCAAACAGCTGGTCGAATGTTGATTTCATCTTGCTTCGCGTATTGTTAGATGCTGCACGTTCTTTTCCATGAATTGTTCGATGGGCTGTCATGATGACCTTCTTGAGATCGCAGGCACGGACACTTCGAATTGGCATGGCGTGAAGTTCTTCGGCGTACGCCCAAACGGAATTATATTGCCGGAGAGCCTGCGGAGAGGCGTTTCTTGTTCGTTCCTCATACCAATGCGCGTATAGTTCATCCATCGTGACAAGATTGGAAAGATCGAACGGATTTCTATGATATTCGACAAGTGCTTGATACGCTTCATTATAAGTCGCAAAATAGGCTACTGGCTGAAGTGGCTTGACAATTGGACGGCCTTCTGGCGATTTTCCGACGGTGACCATTACACGAAATGGACGCCTAAGACGCGCATTTTGAATCTCTGTGATCTGGCCAAATCCATTTGGAAGCCGCATATGCTTTTGCGATGTTTTTGCATACACTGGTTTTTGTCGTGCTTTTAGCGGGTAGCCACAGTGAGGGCATGCAACAGCTTGGTCGCTCACCTTCTTGTGACATTCGGGGCATGGTTTTAACATAGGTACCTCCTTACAATTTTATAGAATACCGCAAATCAAAATGGAAAGCTCGAAAAAAATCGGGCTTTTTATTTTTGAAAAGCTATTCTAGGTTAAACGATGAATATTTCATTGTCAATCCTTTGAGGGCAAAAAGAAAAAAATACATCACGCAGACGACCACTTTGTCAGGTAATATCCTTTTGAACCTAAGATGCAGAAAAATGCTCTTAGAATAAGTAAAAAGGAGTAACGTAAAAATGGACAAAGCGAAATTAAAATTGGGGTCTGTACCGGTGCGTGTGGCTGCGAGGGTCTATGGACGAGACCCTGCATGGGTGCGAGCTGGAATCATTGCAGGCTGGCTGCCGATCGGCCAGGCAACACGGAACGGGCACACTGTGACAGACGTCCGGCAGATGGACTCGAAGTATGGTCGGATCAGCTATTATATTTCGCCGAAGCTCCTCTACGAACAGACTGGCTACGAATGGAGGGGCGAGAAATGAAAGGAGAACGGGCCAAACTTTCGAAGAAAAACCCCTATTATATTCCGGCAGAACGGTACTACGAGCTCAAGCACTTCTGCCGCCAGTACGATGACTGGAAAAAAGCACTCAACTACATCGACGGATGGCAGCTTTCACCCAGCGATATTTCGGGAATCCTCAAAGGGGACCCTCCGGAAAGCCAGACGGAGCGCCAGGCGCTTGCACGCGTCTATTACTCAAGCCATATTGATATTCTGGAAGGGTGCATGCGGCAATTCGATTCAGCGGTCGGGCCGTACTTATTAAGAGGGGTCACGGAGGGACTCGGCTACGATGCACTGCGGGCAAACGGGTGCCCCTGCTGTAGGGAACTTTACTACGAATATTACCGTTATTTTTTCTGGCTTCTCAGCAAAGAACGCGGATGACGCGAAAAATTCAGGCTCCTTTATGGACGAAAGTTCACGAAAATTTGATTATGTAAAGGAGATTTTATTGTGTTTAAGGCAAAAAAGACCGTTATGTACATTGTCGTGAAGGGTGTTGACGATATGACTGATCGTCGCAATCTTATGAAAGAGATCATCCTCAGGAACTGCGTGATTGACCATCGAATCGCTGATTCGCTGGTAAACAAGCTGGGAAGCTGTGGTGATAAGGATCATAAGAAATGCGAGTATCAGCTCAGTCTCGAAAACTATGACCTGTGCGGCATTGCACGAGACTTTGAGCTGCTGAAGAAAGCAGGAATCATCGAGTATGTAACCAAACCGACGAACTACATCGTTTGCTAAAGGCGAGAGCCGTGGAGAAATCTGCGGCTCTTTCTTTTTATCTGGACGCGAAAAATACAGCCGCCTTTATGAGAAAGGTGGTATGAAAAATGTTTAACTTGATTATCTGGATTTTGATCGTTGTGATTCTGGTCAGACTGGCAAAGCTGATCGGAGCAAAGACAAACGAGGTGAAAAGCAGAACAAAGAAAAAGCACTGAATCAAAATGGAGCTTGTGGAAACACAGGCTCTTATTTTTTATGCAGACGCGAAAAATTCAGCTCCTATTATGGAAGAAATAAACCAATTATAGGAGGAAACTACTATGCTGAAGAATATTGTGAATGGTTTTGAGGAAATGATGAATTCGATCCTGAAGGCATTTAACGAGTCGATGAGCGACCCGTATGCTGGCTGGAACGAAGGAGAAGAACTCCTCATGCTGAATGATGTTCGGTGTGGTATCCGCTGATGGATTCTACCGGAAAACGGGCGTATGGAAACATACGCTCTTTTCTTTTTACATAGAATTTTTCTAACCTAGCATAGAATGCTGCGAAACAACGCGAAAAAATCGGCTTCTTTTATGGAAGAGATGTCTTCCGGAATTTGAAAGGAGATTGATATTATGAACAAGATGAATAAGAGAAAGTACGACAGAGGATATGTCGATGCGACGGACAAACTGCGCGTGTTTATCGAAAGCCGTAGCAAAGTGATGTTTGTGGAACATGACTACGCTACGAGTGAGACAGCACGAGCAGCTTACAACGTTGCAATCGACCGTATCCGCTGCCGTGGAATGGTTCGAGTAATTGTATCGAATGGCGAACTCTTTATGATTCGCAGAGACATCTAAGGCGTGAGAGCTTACGAGAAATCGTAGGCTCTTTTATTTTTTTCATCACGCAGACGACCGTAAACACAGGTATAGTAGTACAAAGGAGATTTCAAAATGAACGCTGAACTTGGCATGATCTTTGCTGTTCTGATCTTTGGGATGGGGCTTCTGATCGGCGTGGCCATCGGTTTCCAGCTGAGCGAGGGCCAGAACGATGTCGGAGACCTTGTGATCGCACCGGGAGACGAGGACGCACCGAATTACATGTTTCTGGACCTGGACACGACGCCGGATGACATCCGGGGACGGGACCATGTGCTGTTGAACGTCCGGAGCATCTCGGCGCGAGAAAAACATTCTGCTTAATGGAGGAAACTCTAATTTACTTTGTAAAGGAGAAAATCAATGGAATCTTACGAAAACAAAGAATTGCTGATGGAAGCGGCGAAGCAATCGCTGGCGAAACTCAAAGACCTGGAACCGGGTACGGACGAGTACAATTCGGCGGCAAACACGGCACTGAAGCTGTATGACATGCAGCTCAAGGGCGAGGCGCAGGAGAGCGACCAGAACCTGAAAACGGATGACGAGAGGCGAAAAGAGCAGGAAGTCATCAATGATCAGGAGAAGGCTGCGAAGGCGCGCCACCTTGAGATCGCAAAGTTGGGGATGCAGGCATTGACGTTTGTCGGCACGATTGGGATGACCGTATACTGGTCGATCTGCGAGGCTGGCGGTGTGACGCAGCTTTCCGGAGCAATGCGTGAAGGTTTACACGAGATCAAGAGAGGCTTTACAGACAGAAGATAAAGGAGGAACCGAGGAGGGTCTGTGACGAAAGTCGCAGGCTCTCTTTATTTTTTATGCGATATCATGAAGTGCCGCCCAATGAATGGACGAGTTATTACGGAAGTGTCTACCGCTGCAATCATCCTGTGTACCGTGTGTGCACCCTTTACAAGGAAGGTGCGAGGGGGCTATGTGTGATCCAGCAGCGATTCAACGAGAAGACAAAATCGACCTACTGGAGTGCCATCGACCCATGGCTGACCGACAAGATCTATCTGCGGCGGGGATTCAAGGAATATTTCGACAGCCATGCCGGGCGCAGAAATCAAAATGGAGAATATCCGACCGTGACCGTACGCCAGATCATGTGGGCATTGCGCATGAAGCCCATCAAGCGGGAACGGTGGGAGACTGTATTTGACAGGAGTATCATATGACAGAGAAAAACAACCACGAAGTGCGAGCCTCTTACCCCAGACGCTACCGGGCACAGTTCGGCGAGAACCTGAAGAAGAAACTGAAGGAGCGACGGATCAGCCAGGCTACCCTTGCAAAGGAGATGGGCGTATCCCGGACGTGTGTGGGATTCTGGTGCAACGGATACACGATCCCCTGCAATGAACGGCTGGAACAGCTGGCGCGTTTTCTGGAAACGAGTCCGAAGCGCCTGCTGGGATGTACACTGGACAGCAGGGAACTGGATGATATTTGGGCAAATCGGATCACTGGAGTGTAACGCGAAAAATTCTCCGTGCTTTATGGGACAAAGGCCCAGAAAAAGGAGAATGTAATATGAACGAATCTATTTTTAAGAAAATTTGGAATTATTCGATTACGGTTGGGCAGATGATCATGACAGCAATTGCAATGGCGATTGTAACGCTTATTGTATGTCTGTTGTGTCGGGCATTCCGGCCGTCGAAAGACTGATATTTCACGATAGACCGGTATACACAACTTGAGTTGGGTCGTCCCGGAGAAGAGCTGATGCGAAAGCATGGGCTCTTTCTTTTTTTAGACGCGAAAATTTCAGCTTCTATTATGGAGGAGATAGCTCAATTGGTAGAGCGCCACTTTCGGGTGGAGGTTATGGGTTCGAGGCCCATTCTCTTTTTCATTTTTATATTTTTTTTGGAGGTACTACATTATGGAGGACATTATGCACATCCAGTCTGCATTTCTGCGTGGGCTTATTTCGGACGCGGTTCGGAATGCGATCCGTAAGCGGGGATATGACGGCGTGAACGTCGATCTCAATGATATTTCTGCCGGATACAGCGAGAACGAGAAAAAAGTTCACGTGCATCTGGATATCGACGCCGAGATGAGCAAGAAGGATCTGGTGGATATTCTGAGGAGTATCGACATACTGTGACGCGAAAATTTCTCGATGCTTTATGAGATGATTAGTCTCAGAATTATATTTTTGGAGGTTGAACTTATGAAAAAAGCAATGAAACTTATATGCGCAATTGGTGGAGCTGCTGTGATTTGGAACATTATGGAATTAACATGGCTGGGAGGCATTGGATTTGCACATGGCATGGCAATTGGCAATCCTATCACTCATGATGATATTCAAAAGAGTTTTCAGAATGATGGTTTTAGCTTTAAGAAAACGGCGTACTTTGCTGGAGTGCTTTCGGGGCAAGATCACAAGGATATTTGAGAAATAGTCAAACTTGAGCTTACGAGAAATCGTAGGCTCTTTTATTTTTCAAAATGGAGGCTGAACATCATGAAAACATTGGACGACATTATTCAGAGCTGCACGGACCCGGCGACGAAAGGCGAACTCCAAGCGCTCAAAGAAAACCTTGAGCAGATCTATTCCAAGGTGGAGAACACGGAGGACTGCATGAGCATGTGTGCGGACGCAGATATTTACGAAAACTATCTGTCCGCGTCCAATCGACTTTATGAACTTCTCTACGGTGAAATCATTTTGTGATGGGAGGTTGAACTATGAAACTGACGAAAACATGCGCGAGATTCTTACGCAAGCACGGCGGGACTATTCTGGCGGTGGCAGCATCTGTAGGTGTGGTAGCAACGGCCATCGAGTCCGGACGGGCGACTACGAAGGCTAAACATTTGCTCGAAGTAGATGAGGCTTTGCGCAAATACAACGAAGATGAACAGGGCATTGTGGAGGAGCCACTGACAAAGAAACAAATTGTTCTGATATGCTGGAAGGCATACGTTCCGGCGGCAATTCTTGGCGGCGGCACCATCGCCTGCATCCTGGGCTCCAATGCGCTGAACAAGAAGCAGATCGCAAGCCTGACGGCGGCGTACATGGCGCTGGGGAAGACGTACCAGACCTATCGGGCGCAGGTTCGGCAGATGGTTGGAGACCAGCAGGAAAACGCAATCTTTGAGACGACAAAGTCCATCGAGATGACGGAAAAAGATCGAACCGTCGAGAATGCTGCAACTGAAAAGCTGCTTTGCTACGAACCGATATCCAAAAGATATTTCCATGCAACGGAGGCCGAGCTGCTGACGGCATTCTATGAAGTCAACCATGACTTTGCCATCAACGGGTATATCGCGCTCAATGAACTCTATGGATATCTGAACCTGGACTTCGTGCCGGAACTCGACGATCGCGGTTGGAGTATCGATTACCTCGGCGAGATGTGGGATAATTACTGGATCGACTTTAATTATCAGAAGCAGCATACGGACGATGGGCTGGATGTATATTATGTGACGGCATTCCAAGAACCCATCGAAGATTACTTGAACTTCGACCCTTATAAAGATTACATGGAAAGCAAAGGAGACTGATATTTATGAAGCATATCAACTGGTGGAAAGTTGCATCCATGGCGATGCTGGCAGCAAGCGCAATCATGGGCTTCGGGCATGACCTGATCGAGGACCAGCGCAGCGAGGAGGAACTGCAAGACATGGTGCAGGAAGAAGTGCGCCGTCAGCTTTCGGAAAAGAACTTGTAAACGCGAAAAATTCAGGCTCCTTTATGGAAGAGAAATCCAAACTGACAAATAAAGGAGATTGATATTTATGTACAACCATGATTATTATGCAACTCTGGATCAGGCAATGGTGAAGCTGCTGAAGCACACTGCACTGAACGGACTGCGGACGCTGAACGCGATCGCAATGTATCTGTTCATGCAGCCGATTCGGCTGTGCGAATACATTGAAGACTGTATCCGGATGGAGCGTGACAGTCAGAAGGAAACAGAGATCCGCTTCGAGAATTTGAAGCAGAATGGACACATCTGAAAAAGGCGAGAGCTTACGAGAAATCGTAGGCTCTTTCTTTTTATATTTTTACGGAGGTACGAACATGAACCTGAAAACATTTGCAAAGGCAGCGCGGAGAAGCGTGAGCCGGAACGCATCCAAGATCCTGGGCGGACTGGCCATTACCGGCGGCATCACGGCCGTTTATTTTGCAGTGACGGCCACCCCGAAGGCCATGATCCTGCTGGATGAGAAAAAGAAGGAACTGGGTGTCGAAAAACTCGATGCAAAGACCATCATCAAGACAGCAGGCCCGGTTTATATTCCGACAGCGGTGAGCATGGGCCTGAGCGCTGCATGCACCATTGGGGCCATCCATGTGGATGAACGCCGGAATGCAGCACTGGCAGCGGCTTGTACACTGTCGGAATCTGCGCTGAAGACCTACCAGGACAAGGTCGTGGAGACCATTGGCAAGGAAAAAGAGCAGGAGATCCGCGAGGCAGTTACCCTGGACAAGATGGCAAAATGCTCGGAACCGAAGAACATCCCGGTGGCAAAGGGCGTCAAATCGGATGATATTTCCTATGACCAGCGGGTCAAATGCTGGGAGAGCCTGTCCGGGAATTATATCTGGACGAGCAAGAACGCACTGGAACGCGCCCTGAACGGTGCAAACAAGCAGCTGCTCAGTGATTTCCGGGTGACCGAAAATGACCTGTTCGACTATCTGGGCATGGAGCACAACCGGAACGGCGATCTGCTCGGCTGGGATACCGATACGACGCTGGAGATCGAGACGTTCTATGCTTCGAAGCTGGACGAGGACGGGATGCCCTGTCTGGTGCTCGATTATGCGACGCCGCCGAAGTGGCTTGGGTATTGATATTTTCGACATCCCGCGGCCAGACGCGAAAAATTCATCTTCCTTTATGGAGGTAATACTCCAACATTATAAACTTTTAATAAAAGAAAGAGGTAACGAACTATGGACGAAATGAACAATGTGATGATGGAAAACGAGACTTCTACGGAGGTCGTTCCTGTTGAGACGCTTGTTCCCGTTACGGGAGAGGAACCTGCTTGCAACAACGACTGCGAGAGCAGCGCTGGGGTCAGCTTTGGCACAATTGTCAAGGTTGGCGCTGGCGTGGCGCTCGGCGTGGGCATTGCTGTGAAGTATGGTGTCCCTCTGGCGAAGAAGGGATTCAAGCGCATCAAGGGTGCGATGGCTTCGAAGAAGGCAAAGAAGAACGAAGTCATTGAAGTTGAGTCGAACGAAGGAACTTCTGACGAAGAAAATACGGAAGCGTAATGTTTGATAAAGCGAGAGCTTACGAGAAATCGTAGGCTCTTACTTTTTTGTTTTTTGAAAGGATGACAGTATGGCACAAGTAGAAATGCCGAAGTCCAGCATTGGCCAGAAGCCAGCAGAACCGAAGAAAAAGTTCCAGAAGGTCGTCAAAGGTAAGGTGACCGTCAAGGAACAGAACGACATTCAGAAGATCGCAAATGATTTTCTGGCGGAAGACCTCAAAACGGTGAAAGACCGCATCGTGATGGAGTATCTGGTCCCAATGGTCAAAAACGGCCTGTGGAGCATCTTCAACTCGGCGATCAGCATTGCACTCTGGGGCGAAGACCGCTCCCGCGGGAGTTCGGGTGGATATTCCGGCTCTGCATCCCAGCGGAACAGTTATGACCGCTATTATTCGGGCAATCAGAACGGACGGCAGGGGAATCCGAACCCTCCGATGCGCCGGAGTTTGCAGAACATCGACTTCGAATGCCGTGGCGATGCGGATGATATTTTGAACCAGATGTACAACGCCCTCCGCGACTACAAGCAGGTGACCGTGGGCGACCTGTGGGACCTGATGGGCGTTTCCAATGAGGCGACGGACTATAACTACGGCTGGTATATGCTGGATCAGGCATACATCAAGGGGATTCCGGGCGGCTACCGTCTGGTTCTGCCGAAGCCCGTACCGCTGCACTGATAGAAAGGATTGATATTTATGAAGTTCCTGAAAAGCATCAAAAAAGACGAGATCATGGCCACTGTGACCCGCACGGCATCCAAGTACGGCTATAAGCTGAAGAAGGCGAGTCCGACCATCATGATCGTGGGCGCTGCCATCGGCGGCGTAACTGCGACGGTTCTGGCCTGCAAGGCGACCATCAAGGCGCAGGATATTCTCGCTGAGCACAACGCAACGGTAGAGAGCATTCACGCTGCGAAAGACCAGATCAAAAACGGTGAGCTCCAGCTGGACGAAGGCGAGAGCTACACCGAGAAGGAGTTCAAGAAGGACATCACCACGGCATACATCCAGACCGGCCTGAAGCTGGCCAAGGTCTACGCGCCTGCTGTCGGCCTTGGTGCAGCTTCGCTGGGCTGCATGTTCGGCTCGCACCACATTATGAGCAAGCGAAATGCAAGCCTGACGGCGGCTTATATCGCGCTGAATCAGGCATTCAACGAATACAAGACCCGCGTGGGAGACCGCTTTGGCAGCCGTGTGCAGGAGGAACTGGAGCACAACATCAAGGCCGTGGAGATCGAGAGCAAGAACACCAACGAGCAGGGCGTTGAGGAGGCCATCAAGGAGTACAAGGACGTCGCCATGGCACACACCAGCCCCTACACCTGCATCTTTGACGAGACGGTGGACACCTGGCAGCCGGACAACATGCTGAACCGGAATTATCTGTTCCTGATGGAGCAGGCGGCGAACAAGCGTCTGCGTACGCAGGGGCATCTGTTCCTGAACGACGTTCTGAGCAGCATCGGCACCCACGGCGGTGTGACCATGAAGACGCCCGAAGGCCAGATCGTGGGCTGGATCTATGACCCGAACGATCCGACCCGGCAGAACCATGTAGATTTTGGCGTCACCAGCTACGTGGAGGGCGACGACGCTCTGAACAGTTTCATCAGCGGCGGTGAGCGCTCTGTGATGCTGCGGTTCAACTGCGACGGCCCGATCATCGACAAGATCTGAGACTGATATTTTGGAGGAATACGCTATGACCAGATTCGTGAAAAGACTTTCTTACGTTTTTGCTGCCATGGCCGGAGTCTGTTTCGTATCCGGTCTGGCGGTTCTTTCGGAGTGAGGGTGTTATGGACAGTTTGGAAAATATGTTTCTGTTTCTAGACTATCTGACCGATACCAAACGCAAGCGCCATGTCGTGGGAGGCATTCTGATGAGTGTCTCCCTTTTCTTTGGCGGTTTGGCTTTCACCATGATGAGCATCAAAGGAGAAGACGATGAACAAGACCATTCGTGACGTGTTGATATTTGCAGCGGGCTTTGTGGGCGGCGCCTACTTTATGCACAGGATGCTCCTGAAAAAGTATCAGGAGTACGCTGACCATCAGATCGAGGATGTCCGCGAGCACTACCAGCAGAAAGAGGCTGAGATGGACCAGACGATCGAGGAAAAGGCGACGCAGAAGAGCTTCGAGCAGCTGGCCGGGAAGTACCGCACCGAGTCGGACCCGGAAGCCATTGCCACCTGTGAGCCCATCGAGATCATCGAGCCGGACCGCTTTGGCGAGAACGATGATTACGAGACGAGTTTCCTGACCTATTACACGGACGGCGCGCTGGTTTTCGATGGCGAATCGAAACCGGTGGACGAGGATGATATTCCGACGCTCATCGGTACGGAGGCGCTGAAGCACATTGGTGAGTTTGCGCCGAGCATGATCCATGTGCGGAACAACAACTATCACAAGGACTACGAGATCCTTCAGGCTCAGCAGTGCTGGGCAAACGTCTTATCGGAGGAAGATGAATGACTTTTTCGAAGCTGACAGAGCAGTATTATGACTGGCTCTATAAGATTGTCTGCGGGGAATGGGAGCCGCGAAACCTGTCGTTTCACCGGCTGCTGATGTTCCTCTACAACCGCAGATTCATCCCGGCATGCGAGATGGACGTCTGCCGGGCAACGGATGGAAGCAACCTGCGTTACCGATTTGCAACGGAGAATGATATTCCGTATGCGAAGATCGATGCGGCATTCGGCGGTGAGCCATGCAGTATGCTGGAAATGATGGTGGGCCTCGCGCTCCGTGTGGAGGAACACATCATGGAAGATGTGACGGCTGGCAACCGCGTGGGCCAGTGGTTCTGGAACATGGTGGTCAGCCTGGGCCTCGCTGCGATGGACGACAGCCGCTTCAGCGAGGATCGGGCTGAATTTATTCTGGACCGATTCGACAGTAGAGACTACCAGCCGAACGGTGCAGGCGGCCTCTTTACACTTTCCCATCCGACCGAAGATATGCGCCAGATTGATATTTGGTATCAGCTGATGGCATATCTGAATGAGAACGAGTTTTGATGACATATGAATCAAAAATCTGCATCCCTATGGAAGGATTCGTTGAGAAGATACTCGACGATTCCCATGTGATGCTGCGAATCACGGCGTGTCGAGACGAGAATAACATTGGTCGGCTGATTCTGGCTGACCCGAATTACTGGAGGAAAATTGACAATGGAACTGACTGATATTTTGATCGACCTGAGCAACAGCAAGGCTGCGCTGGAGGTGGCCAACCACACCATCCGCCGCCTGAACGGTAAGTGCATGCGCAAGAATCTGGTCATCATCGGGCTGGCATGGCTCAGCATGAAGGCCTGCACGATGCTGGAGGAGAGCGAAAAGAAGCGCAAGGAAGCAGAGGAGCGCGCACGGAACGCTGAGACGCGTCTCTTTGAAGAGCAGCGGCCGAAGGACGTGTGCTGCGACGGTAAGGCCCGCGTCGATAAAAAAGAAGTCTGACACAGACCTCGTAGAAAGGAGGAAGTCAGTTGCCAATGATTGATTTCCTGATGATCGCAACGCGGATGGGAAAACGCAATACGATCGAAATTTACCCGAAATTCATCATCAAGAAATCCAAAGATTTGATGATCCGGGGTTCTGATTTCTATGCGATCTGGTTGGAAGAGCGCGGTTTATGGAGCACGGAGGAGCAGGATGCGTTGCAGCTGATCGACCGGGAGCTTGATATTTATGTGCAGGAACACAAGCAGCTGCTCAACGACAGCTATCGGGTGCTCCATATGTGGGATGCGGAGTCCGGCATGATCGACAACTGGCACCGATACTGCCAGCGGCAGATGCGGGACAACTATCACACCCTCGACGACACATTGATATTTGCAAACACCCCGGTCAAGAAGGACAGTTATGCGTCCAAGCGTCTGCCGTATCCGTTGGAAAAGGGGAGCATCAGCGCCTACGACGAGCTCGTTGGCACGTTATATTCTCCGGAAGAGCGTCAAAAGATCGAATGGGCCATCGGCGCCATCGTCAATGGCGACTCGAAAAAGATCCAGAAGTTCCTTGTGCTGTACGGTCCGCCCGGAAGCGGCAAATCTACGGTGTTGAACATCGTAGAGAAGCTGTTCGAGGGGTACTGCGGCACCTTCGACTCGAAGGCGCTGGGATCATCTTCGAATGCGTTTGCACTGGAAGCGTTCAAGTCGAACCCGCTGATCGCGATCCAGCACGACGGCGACCTGTCACACATCGAGGACAATACCCGGCTGAATTCGCTTGTCTCCCACGAGACGATGATGGTGAATGAGAAATTCCGGAGCGCTTATGCAAACCAGTTTAAGTGCTTCCTGTTTCTCGGCACCAACAAGCCGGTCAAAATCACCGATGCGAAATCGGGCCTGATCCGACGGCTCATCGACGTGAATCCGAGCGGGGAAAAGATACCGGCAAAGAAATACCTCGACCTGGTGGGCAAGGTGGACTTTGAGCTTGGCGGGATCGCCTGCCACTGCAAGGAAGTGTACGAGAAGAACAAACGTTTGTACGACGATTATATTCCGACTCGTATGATGGGTGCGTCCAATGATTTCTACAACTTCATGCTGGATTCCTATTATATTTTCAAGAAGGAAAACGGTGTCTCCCTGAAACGGGCATGGGCAATGTACAACGAATACAATACGGCTGCAAACGTGCCATATCCGTATTCGCGCCGTGCCTTCCGGGAAGAACTGATGAACTACTTCGAGGATTACAAGGAGCGGGAAACCGATGTGAACGGTGAGCGGGTGCGCAGCTATTACAGCGGTTTCAAGGCGGACAAGTTCAAGGAATTTGCGGATACCCCCCAGGGGGAGTCTGCGAAAAATGACCCCCCGCCTTCGTCCTGGATTGACTTCAAAGAGCAGCATTCTCTCTTCAATGATATTTGCAAGGATTGTCTGGCACAGTATGCGAACGAAAATGGCACGCCCCTGCAAAAGTGGGAGAATGTCAGGACCAGACTGGGCGTACTGGACACATCGAGACTGCACTATGTGAAAGTCCCGGAGAACCACATTGTGATCGACTTTGATATTCCGGGGCCAGACGGGAAAAAGAGCTTTGAGCGAAACCTCGAAGCTGCATCCAAATGGCCCAGAACCTACGCAGAGCTGAGCAAATCGGGTGCGGGAATCCACCTACATTATATTTACACAGGCGATGCGGCCAAACTGAGCCGGATCTATGACGAGAATATCGAGGTGAAGGTGTTCACGGGAAAGGCCTCGCTCCGGAGAAAACTGTCGAAATGCAATGATATTTCCATCGCAAACATCAGCAGCGGCTTACCATTGAAGGGAGAAAAAATGGTTGACACAAAGCAGATTCAGGATGAGCGGCATCTGCGTGTTCTCATCAAGAAAGCACTCGCCAAGGAAATCAGCCCCTACACCAAGCCCAGCGTGGACTTTATTGCGCACATCGTGGAGGAAGCGTATGAAGGAAACGTGCCGTATGACATCGATGATATGCGGAATGTGATCCTTGCCTTCGCGGCCAACAGCACCAACCAGGCAGACGCATGCCTCAAGATCGTATCGAAAATGCACTTCAAGTCAAAAGATGACATCGAGCGCAACGCTCCGACCGGGGAAGAAAAGCCCATGATATTTTTCGACTGCGAGGTGTTTCCGAACCTACTGCTTGTAAACTGGAAGTTTGCCAAGCAGGATAAAGTCTACCGGATGATCAACCCTAGCCCGGCGGAGATCGAAGGGCTGACAAAGTATCGGCTGGTCGGTTTCAACAACCGCAAGTACGACAACCATATTCTCTGGGCACGAATGCTGGGAATGTCCAATGAGCAGATCTACGCCCTGTCGAACCAGATCATCAACCAGCATACGGGCTTCTTTGGTGAGGCCTATAACTTATCCTATACGGATATTTATGACTTCTCATCGAAGAAACAGAGCCTGAAGAAGTTCGAGATCGAGCTGGGCATCCACCATCAGGAGCTTGGCTTGCCCTGGGACCAGCCGGTGCCGAAGAGCCTTTGGGACAAAGTTGCGGAGTATTGCGACAACGACGTTCTGGCAACGGAAGCGCTGTTCTATTCGAAAGACCGGCAGGCGGACTTCATTGCGCGTGAGATTCTGGCAGACCTTGCCGGAATGACAGTCAACGACACGACCAACAGCCTAACCGCCCGAATTATATTTGGGCGGGAGAAGCATCCGAAGCTGGTCTACACCGACCTGGCAACAGGTAAATCGGATTCGGTGGTGGAAGTTGAGCCTGATATTTTGACGGATCAGAACATCATCAATGCGTTTCCCGGTTACGAATGGGTACGCGGTGATGACGGAAAGATGCACAACATGTTCCGCGGCACCGACCTCGGCATGGGCGGCTATGTGTATGCCGAGCCGGGGATGTACCACAACATCGCTCTGCTGGACGTAGCATCCATGCATCCGCATTCGGCAGTGGCCATGAATTACTTTGGCGAGTACACCAAGCAGTTCAGCGACTTGATGGACGTGCGTATTCATGTAAAGCATGGTGAGTACGACAAGGCCAAGAAGCTGTTCGGAGGAAAACTTGCGAAGTATCTGGATGACCCTGGCCAGGCAAAAGCCTTGACACAGGCGCTGAAGATCGCCATCAACATGGTGTACGGGATGACCAGCGCGACCTTTGACAACCCGTTCCGCAACCCCAAGAACGTCAACAACATTGTGGCGCTTCGAGGGGCTTTATTCATGCGCACGTTGCAGGACGAGGTGCAGCAGCGTGGTTTCACCGTGGCACACATCAAGACGGATTCCATCAAAATCCCGGATGCCACGCCTGAAATCATCGACTTCTGCATGAACTTTGCGAAAAAGTACGGGTACACGTTTGAACACGAGGCTACCTATGAAAAGATGTGCCTGGTGAACAACGCCGTTTATATTGCAAAGTATCTCGATGCGGATACGGCAAAAGCGCAGTACGGTTATATTCCCGAAAAGAACGAGAAGAAAGGCGGAAAATGGACTGCCACCGGTACACAGTTCCAGGTGCCGTATGTCTTCAAGACGCTCTTCTCGAAGGAACCCATCGAGTTTCCTGACCTCTGCGAGACCAAAACTGTGTCGAAGGGTGCCATCTATCTGGATAAAAATGAGGACCTGCCCGAAGGCGAACACAATTATATTTTTGTGGGACGTGTCGGTCAGTTCTGCCCCATTATTCCGGGAAAGGGTGGTGCTCTGCTGCTGCGGGAAGCGGGCCTGAGTGATACCGGTGAACGGAAATATGCTTCTGTGACCGGAGCAAAGGATTACCGTTGGCTGGAAAGCGAGGCGGTCTATTCACTCCACATGGAGGACGATATCGACAAGGCATACTTCGACAAGGAAGTCAATGAAGCTGTCGATGAGATCTCCAAATACGGCGACTTCGAATGGTTCGCCGCCGATGATTCTGGGACTCCTCCCTGGAATGATATTCAGGATGAAGCTGCAAGAAATTTTGAAGTGAGGTGACAAATGTGTATCTGATTGATGATAACACTGGAAGGTGCGTTGGCGCAATCGATGTTGTCCGTACTGATGGCCCCGATATTATGGGTGGTTTCATCGTTCGTTTATCTTCGATTGAGATAACTCTTGACACTGGAAGGGAATTGGAGTTCCTCGCCAAAGATCTGTATGTGGACATTTTACACAATTATCACATTCGGAAGTTCTCTGAGAAGGCTCAGGGCAGCCGGGAGGACTATTACAAGGATACTTCCAAGCGGTGTGCTGGTGCTTCTGCTCAGAAGGCGAAGGAAAAATCCCAAAATGATATTTTGGACGAAATTCTCGAACTGATTGGGTCAGCAAAGAATACGATCAAAGACCTTGATAAGGTTCGGAGCAACGGGCTTGCGTTCAATGGCTGTCAGATTGATGCTCTTATCAAGCTGAATTATGCGATTGAATGCATTGAGTATATCAAAAAGAACAAAGGAGATTTATAAAAATGTACACCAAGCGTCAGAAAGTCAATATTGACGATACTCGTTTTATTTTTACCACCAACTTCTCTGGTGATCCCAGCCGTGACCGCTTTGGCTCGGACAAGCGCCGCGTCAATGTGGTCATTCCTACGCAGGAACTGGCCGATCAGTTGGTGGCTCTCGGTGTGAAGGTACGGCAGACCAAGCCGAATCCGGAGCGTACTTACGACGAGCCGTTTGTGCCGACCTACTTTGCTCCGGTCACTATCAACATGGAATCCAAGTGGCCGCCGCACGTGTACTGGATCACTACCACCGGCAAGCGCCTGCTCTGTGACATTGATACGATCGGTCAGCTCGATTTCATTCGGGTTAAGAATGTCTGCGTTCAGGCCAATCTCGTGGAGAAGCGCAACACTCCGGGCGAGTACAGCCTGTATGCAGATGTCATGTATGTGGAGCAGGATGCAGATGCCGATCCGTATGCAGAACGGTATGCGCGCTATGCTGCACCGGAAGCAGACATGGCCGAGCCGAGCGACCACACCGAAATTCCGTTCTGAGGGAGGAATGTTTTATGGCAAAACTGTTCGTCAGCTGCCCGATGCGTGGACGCACCGAAAGGCAGATTCATGACACGATCAACCAACTGTGTGATATTGCAGAGGCTATCTTCAACGAGAAGTTTGAAGTGATAGACACGTGGATCGCAGAGAACGCACCTGCGTCCAATCATGAGCAACTGTGGTATCTTGGAAAATCCATTCAGCTTATGTCGGAAGCAGACGCCTTTATCGGTGTCTACGATGACCAAAAGGAGTTTGCCGGGTGCATCGTAGAGAATTATACGGCAAAACTGTATGACATTCCGCAGTATCTGGTAAATATTGCGTATGTTGCTCCGGACGTTATCAACCGACGCCTGGCCGAGACGTATTAACGTTAAAATTGAGTGCCGGGGTCAGTCCCTGGTCGAATGTCCAGCCGGTGAGTGCCCACGTCGCAAATGGCGGCTCTAAGGAAACAGCTCTATTTATATTTATGAACGATTTGGAGGTTGACATCATGAAACGAATTAAAGTGCTCCGTATCAAAGCGCATTGCTATCCCGAAATCGTCCGAATCCCGCTTGGTCTGGACTCCTTGCAGAAAGAAGTTGGTGGCCCGATTCAGGCAACCTATCCGTGGGACGACCCTGTAGCCATGATTTGCAATGAAGAAGGCAAGTTGCTTGGCTGCTCGATGGACAATTTCAACCGTACACTTTTGTCCGATGATGGAACTCCGATCGACATCATCGCAGGAACATTTCTGATCGTCGGACTTACCGAAGATGATTTTGGATCGCTGAGTCCGGACCTTCTGGAAAAGTACGAGAAGCTGTTCCATCGACCGGAAAAATTCTGGGCAGAAGTTGATGCTTCTGGTCAATCTCATTTGAAAATCGACTACTGTGAGCCGGAAGAGCAATAACTTCAGGCGCATGTAGAACGAAGAGTCCTGGAGAAATCTGGGACTCTTTTTATTTGAGTCATTAGCATGGGCTGTACGGTGGGTTCGATTCCCGCATGACTCGCAAATACTCAAAGCAAAAGGAGACTGATATTTGTGGCAAAAGTTTGGAAGATCGACAAGCCATGTATGGATTGTGGGGTGATGATGTACGCCGTTTATCCTGGCCAAAGGTACTGCGAGAAATGCAGAAAGGCTCGGTTCCTAAAAAAAGACGAACCGAAGCCGAAGAAACTCACACTTCAGGATATCATGCGCGAAGCTGATAAGGAGGGCTTGCAATATGCGTCCTACTGCAAAAAGCACGGACTCTACTAAGAAAGAGTGGAAGGTCTTTACGAAAGACGGCAAGGAGATTTTTGCTTACACAGTCTATGGTGAAGGCGAAGACGAACAGGAGGCGACTATCGCACTGCTGGCCTACGAAAATCACTGTAGAAAAACTTCGATCCATGTACACACGGAATGGAGGTAATTAAACTGATGGCAGGCGTAACGCTCTACGACTACCAGCTGGATGCACTCAAACGGATGAAAATTGGCTGCATCTTATGCGGAGGCGTAGGAAGCGGAAAATCGAGAACCAGTTTGGCGTTCTATTATACGCTATTTGATGGGATAGTGAACACGGAAAATTACGTTAAGATGACAGAACCACCGGATTTGTACATCATCACGACCGCTCGGAAACGAGATACTGGCGAATGGGATGAAGAACTGGCCCATTTCTACATGTCTACGGATAAAGAGCATGATGTTTACGAGCATACCGTCGTTGTAGATTCCTGGAATAACGTTGGAAAGTATGTTGGTGCAAAGAATGCGTTCTTTATATTTGACGAGCAGCGAGTCGTCGGGAAGGGTACATGGGTAAAGGCATTCCTGAAAATCACGCAGAGCAACGAATGGATATTGCTCAGCGCGACCCCCGGCGATTGCTGGACGGATTATATTCCGGTGTTCATTGCAAATGGATTTTACCGTAACCGGTCAGACTTCAATAACCAGCATGTGGTTTATAGCCAATTCTGCACAAAGTATCCAAAGATCGACCGATATTTGAATACCCAGCGTCTGGTAAGGCTGCGGGAACGGGTCCTGGTCGATATGGATTTTGAACGTTCAACTGTGTCTCACCATGAAAATATTTTCGTAGATTATGACAAGATGAAATACATGTCGATCTGCAAGAACCGGTGGAATCTTTGGGAGAACAAGCCAATCGAGACAGCCAGCGAGTTCTGCTATCTGCTGCGGAAGCTCGTCAATTCGGATGAGAGCCGCCAGCGGGAAGTGCTAGATATTTGCATGACCCGGCCCAGAGTCATCATCTTCTACAACTTTGACTATGAGCTGGATATTCTGCTGAATCTGGCCTATGACGAAGGCGTGGAAGTAGCACAATGGAACGGGCATAAGCATCAACCGATTCCGGATGGAGAGCGATGGGTCTATCTCGTACAATATAACGCCGGGGCAGAAGGTTGGAACTGTATCAAGACAGATACAATTATATTTTACAGTCAGAACTACTCCTACAAGATCATGGAACAGGCGTCTGGGCGTATCGACCGGCTAAACACGCCGTACAAGGATCTCTGGTATTACCACCTGAAGAGCCGGGCAGGGATTGATCTGGCAATTTCGAGGGCGCTGAACTCGAAGAAGGCATTTAACGAAAGGAAATTTTATGGAGAGTAATGATATTCGAGAACTGTTTACCAAGGAAATCGTAGAAAAAGCCAACAAAGAAATGACTGATTACGCAGTTTCTGATGAGTTGGCGCTCAAAATGATGCTTCGCGCCACCTATGATGCTGCTTTTCAGAATTTCCTTGGAAATTATGTTATTGGCGCGATTGGGAAAATTATTGAAAAGTTGGAGGCGGAAAACTAATGGCGCTGTTTCATGGAATTTACAAGTGCCGCTTGTGTGGAGAATTATTTGAGTCTATTGCGACTGCTAGTGAAAACACGGCAATTGAATCCGTTTCGGGTGCAGCCTATGATGGCAAATGGTATCCGAAGGGCTGTGGAATTGGTGCGCATGTACGTGACGTTCACCATTGTAAAGATGGAAGCTTGGGGATAGGAGACTTTCAAGGATTCAAAAAGGAGGAAGACAAATGATTAAAGATTTTGGAGATCGCACAGAGTTTGAAACCGGTGCCAAGCGTGATATGCACGCAGGGAAGGGACGGATGGACCTTTTACCCTGGTATGGCATTATGGAGGTCAGCAAGCACTGCGAGGAGGGTGCGCTGAAGTATGGCGAGCACAACGTGGATAAGGGCATCCCGCTGCATTCTCTGTTGGACAGTGCTTCTCGGCATCTGGCAAAGTACATGGTCGGTATGGACGACGAGGACCACCTGCGCGCTGCCTGCTGGAACCTGCTCTGGGCATTGAACCAGCGAGAGACCCATCCGGAGTTGGATGATAGATGGAGACCGCAAGAAAAGAAACGTCAAAAGGAGAAAAATGAAAAGAAATCAGTTACTCTTGTTTGTAGTGTATGCGGCGTCCATTTTGGTGTCACAGAAGACAGATGGGCTGAAATGAAAGTTTGGTCACCCTATAAAGACGGGAATTCATTTACGTATTGTCCGAAATGTAATCATCTTGCAGTTATTCGGGAGGTGAAGTCTGATGAATGACTGGATGCGCGAAGTGGATTATGCGACCTACTGCCCGAAGTGCGTGAACTTCAAGGTGCTGGAGACGGACGAGCCCTGCAACGAGTGCCTGACGGAGTGTGCGCGGGAGGGAACTGTGAAACCTGTGAACTTCAAGGATAAAAGGGAGAAGGCCAAGTAAGGCGCGAAAAAATCTCTGCATATTATGGAGGTGATTACATTATGGCAAATGAAAAATGGAACCATGTGGAGTGGAAATGTGATGGATCGGATAACAATCTGATACGGGAATTTCTTGCAGATCCTGATAATGAGGGGAACTGCAATGCTTGCCCGTACAGAATGAAGCATCCATCGTATGATGCACTCCCATGTGGGCAGTATCATTGCTGGGTGGCATTGAACTGACAAAGGCGGGAGCCGTGGAGAAATCTGCGGCTCTTTATTTTTGGCGCGAAAATAACAAGCTCCTTTATGAGGTAAACTCATATTTGAAAGGAGATACTTATTATGAAAAAAGCGTGGAAAATTGGTATTAGCACTATTGCTGGTATTGTTGGGGCGTGTGTGTTGATTCGTATTCACAATGCAGAGGTTCGCAAAGTATATTGCGAACGCTATGGAAAAGGATATGATGACGGATATACGCTTGGACTTTATCAAGGAAAGTTGATGGGTGCCAATGACCTGTATATGAATGCTCATAATGGGAGCGAATATTTCAATAATTATATGATTGAAGCTAGGAAAGAATTTGTTGAGGCAAATACAAAACTCAATAAATAAGAGAACTGGGCCGTGGAGAAATCTGCGGCTCTTTATTTTTATCGTTGAAGGAGATGTTTATATGCAACGTATGAACATTAAATGCTGCCATTGTGGAGACTATACCCCATTTATCACAGAGGAGAATATTGAAGTTATTCCTCAAGTTAATCTCACAAGAACCGACATAGATATTTTAGGCGATATCGCTGAGGCATTGAGGGAATGCGGTTGCTTGGGTGCGTGTGATTTCTTACGCCGGGTTCAGAGTGAAGTGACCAAAATTGTAGAGTATCAGGAGGAACGGTGAACGCTAAATGATATTTGCTGAGGAGGATTTGAACTCTTTGAATGCTATTGCTGGACTATTGGCTTCATTCGGGTGTGATAGTCAGGCTGGCTGTGTGCTTTATATTCAGCATAAAATCGCAAAGACCATGGAGGCTGACGAAAGGGAAATGCACAAATGAGAAACATGTCTAAGAAAACATGGAAACTCCGGGTTTGGAACCACATGACCGAGATGCAGAAGCTAGATATTCTGCTGAAGCATGCTAAGGTTCCGCATACTTATGGACGTCGTCGGCCAGAGATGGACAGACCGGACTATCAGGAGTATCTTCCGGGCGGACGACTCGATGGTGGTGAGCAAATCGTTGCATATGATGCTGCTGGAAATCGTATCTGGGATGGCATTTGGTGTTGTGGTTCCTATGGCTTTGAGCAGGGGCTTATCGAGGTGATGGGCACACAGCTACTTGGCCATGATGATGTTGAGGGCTGGCTCACGGCTCGTCAAGTCACAAAGATGTGGAGGTGTAGAAATGCTGCGAAAAATCGCTGAGTATGTCAAAAAGATATTCCGCATGGAGCCGATCCCGACGACGGTTAATACCCTGCGGGAGGCTTTGCGGGATTTGGAAGTGGCCCGGAATCACTTTGAGCACTGCGACCCGGAATTTGTGACAGCTGCTATTTTTGAGCTTAACGCTGCGGAGTGCAGGGTGGATGCTGCGAGGAGGTGTGCGGTATGACTTGGGAGAAATTTGGTACATTCCTTGGGCATTTGCTGGCGGCGACCATTACGATCTGTGCATGGCTGATCATTATTGCGTTAACGCTGAAGATAATCTGGTTCATTCTGTTCGGAATTCTGCTGTGAGGTGAGCAAGATGTCTATTTTATATTCGTATGATCACGAATTGCAGAAGATGGTTACCATAGATGTAGATCCATCACTTGACACTGTTGCTCACCTTGTAATCAATGGTGATATTATTCTGACAGAGGCTTTGCGATGGTGTAGACAAAACAACATTTCAGTAACCAAATTACGAGAGGCATTAGAAGCATATAAGGAAGGTATTTTATGATAAAGTATACCTTTATTTTTTCCTGCACAGACAACGGTGGTGGACATCAAAGATTTGAAGTCAGGGCGACCAATAAGCAGGAGGCCATCCGTAAAGGCATGAATATCGCGAAGAAGTTCGCTTGTGGAGATATCTGCGGCGACTGGGAGTGTAAGTTGAAGCGGGAGGATAGTTTATGAACGAAGACTTTGGAGCAATCACCATTCTTGCTCCAAAATGCCAGAAGTGCCCCAAAGTGAAATCCTGTGACCATAAACAAATGGCTCATCTCGGATACATCATAGTTCCGCAAAGGGGCAACGGAAAGAGCCTCAGTCAGCTCGAAATGGTGGATTCACTGATGAAAAGGAGATTTAATTATGAAAATCGTTGAACCTAAGTACGAAATCCTCACTGATATTTCTGAGGGCGGCATTAAGGAGCTCCAGCAAATCGAGCGGGTGGCCCGTGTCTGCTACAAGAGCGAGGATAAGATCACGCCGGACGGTGAGTCGGCAAAGAAGCTGGTGGGCTTTCTGGTGAAGCAGGGGCATGAGGCTATGCTGGAGCATTCTCAGCTATCCGTGCTGTTCACCTGTGACCGGGCCATTGCCAATGAGCTGGTGCGGCACCGCATTGCAAGCTTTGCGCAGGAGAGCACCCGGTACTGCAACTACTCGAAGGAGAAGTTTGGAGGGGAGCTGACGTTTATCTGGCCTTCTTATATTCATGGCGAGCAGTATTGTGAACTGAACGATAGCGAGGTTACGATCAAGAGTTCGTTCCTTGAAGCCATGACTTATGCCGAAAAGGACTACAAGCTTATGATTGCCAACGGCATGCGTCCCGAACAGGCCCGTTGCGTGCTGCCCCTGTGCTTGAAGACCGAAATCGTCGTGACTGCCAACTACCGTGAGTTGCGTAACATCTTCAAGCTGCGTACTCCTGTGGCGGCCCATCCTCAGATGAGGGAGCTTATGTGCCCGTTGCTGAAGGAGCTTCAGAGCAAGATCCCGGTGGTGTTCGATGATATTTACACGCAAGGAGGTGCAGTGAAGTGATGCGAATTGTGCTGCTCGCAAGCATTATTTTACAAGCTATCGCAATTGGAATGTCTTTTGCTGAGAAAATCGGCAAAGAAAAACAGAGAATCATCAGATATACAGGATGGTTCTTGCTTTTGATTTACATGATATTTGGTTGAGGTGATTAACTATGAAAAATCGTATTATTTGCGTCGTTGCATGTATGATGATGCTCGTTGGCTGCATCGGGTTATGCAGTTGTGGAAACTATAGGGTGTTCGATACAACCTTTACCTATTCCTGGGCACAGATTAAGTTGCCCGATGGAACTATTGTTCAAGGCAAAGTGGACAACTGGACTGACTACGAAGGTGATCAGCTGCAAATCACGATTGACGGTACCACATATCTAGTTCATGCCGCAAATGCTATTATGAAAACCTGAGTGGGAAAGGATGTGGTGGCAAGAAATGCAGCAGAAAACGTATGATTTTCTCATCCAGATGAGGGCTCCTGTGCTTACCTTTGGCGGAGACTTGCTGGGCGAGGCAATTGAACTGGTTATTCACGACCTGGAGGTTCATCAATTCATCTCGCTGGCAGATGTTGAGTGCAATCTGGCAGATAAGTTCAGCTGTAGCCCAGGTTCTGCGGATCGGAGACTTCGTAGGGCAATGGATATGATGGAGTTCCGGGCAGGAGAGTATCCGAATCCGGAATTGGAGAAACTGCGCGTTGAGTATCGTGTGAATACATGGTCGGTTAAGAAATTCCTCTACGCAGCGGCAAGGAGGCTGATGAGTTATGAATAATAAGGATCGAGCGATATGTCTGATTTGGTGTACGCTGATGCTGTGTCTGAGTATTTGGTTGTGCGGATGCTCAAAACGGGCTGAGAGCAAGAGCGCCACGAGCGAAGAGCAGGAGTATCACATCACAATTTACTATCCGAACACTAGGGATGTGTACGTAGAAGGCGATGGCGATGTGTTCTGGATGAACTCAACCGATCATAAGATTAAAGTTCAAATCAATGGCAAACGATACTGTGCGAGTTTGAACAATGTTATTATTGAGTGGGATGTGAAATAATGAAAAGGTTTAATACGATTATTTGGGAATTGCCGCCGTAAATCTTGACGATGGTGCGTCTCCATGATATTCTTATACCAAGATGAGGAGGTGCTTTTATGGCACGGACGGTAAAATGCCCTAGCTGCGGTGCTGAACTGACAGTGAAAGACGACAACAGGGACTTTATGTTTTGCGAGTTCTGCGGGACGAAGGTTCGGTTGGATGATTATCAGGAGACGCACCGGTATGTAAACGAAGCGGAAGTCCAGAGAGTAAAGGCTGAGAAAGAGCTGGAGCTCAAGAGGATGGAGATGGAAGAGAGAAATATTAAACAGTCTCGCGATACTGGATTCAAGCTTATGTTTGTTGCTGGAGGGCTGTTTATTCTTATGCTGATTGTTGCATTTGCAACTGGAATGCTCTAATCTTTGCCCATTTTTATTTGCCGCTTTTTGTGAATTTTTGTGATGAAACGTCGGAATTTGTCATTTTCGTGGTCAAAAACCCAGTTCGTGGTCAAAAATTTTAGCAAAAATGGCCACTAAAAATAACGATAATTCGTTAAAAATATGCAGTTTGGCCAAAAACCCACTTTTTTCTTTTAGTTGATGAAAAAAATGAAAAATTATATATAGTAATTGACGCTGAAAAATGGGTTTTTGGCCAGTGCTATTTTTGGCTTGAAAAAGCTTGCACATAGATGTATCATAGAACCACAGTGTACGAACGTAACGCTTCTGATTCTACGAGGTAAAACGCATGAACAATTATGCCGACTGGTCTAGTAAGGATCTTGATCTAATTGCAAGTGTTAAAGATGAAGTTGCACGGTGGAGAGCGACTTTTTCAAATTATTTGGTGCCTTATGACGCACGAGTAAAACTGGATGATGGAGAAGAAAAATGGTCTACAATTGGCGACTACGATGTAGACATTATCTGGACACGACATCTGGATGGAAGCATTACATATGAAGTGATGCACACTCCCGAATGGGATCTTGACATTGGTGTGCAGTATTGCAATGTTTGCCACTCTGAAATGCGCCAAGATGAAAACGGAGATTGGAAATGCGATCGCTGTGGCAATACTTACCCGCTTTGTGATATAGAAATGGGTATTGTGAATTGTCCGTCAGAAGAAGCAAGTTACGACTGGGACGGCATAGAAGCTGATCCTGCATGGTATCTTGACTAATTGATTTAACGAGCCTCTGCGTGAAAAACGCAGGGGCTTTTTCTTTGTCCAAAATTCACAGAAATTCACACTTTTTCACAAAAACCACCGCGATAAAAACATCCCCTTTTATGGGGGGAATAGAATGCGTCTTACGCACTATTCCTTTCATTTTGGAGGTTGTACTATGCTCGAAAACAAATTTAAGACAGGATTGGTAAAGGAACTGAAAGAACGCTTTCCTGGCTGCATGGTTGTTCATCTTGATCCAAACGAGATTCAGGGTATCCCGGATCTCTTGATTTTGCATGAGGACACATGGGCTGCATTGGAAGGTAAAAAGTCAGCAAAAGCATCTCATCGCCCGAACCAGGACTATTATGTTCAGCATATGAGCGAGATGAGCTTTGCGGCCTTTATCTATCCCGAAAACAAGGAGGAGATACTCAATGCAATGGAACGATCATTCGAGGCTCACAGGGCAGCACGCGTTTCTGGGAGCTAGTAAGTATCATTGGCTCAACTACGACGCACAGCGTTTGGCCGATGCGTACTTGAGCTTTCAAGCAAAAGAAAAAGGCACGAGGCTTCACGCATTTGCAGCAGAGTGCATTACGCTCCGACAGAAGTTGCCTAAAAGCAAAAAGACGCTCAATGCCTATGTCAATGACGCAATTGGCTTTCGCATGATTCCTGAGATGGTTCTCTATTACAGTGAGAACTGCTTTGGAACTGCGGATGCGATTTCGTTCAACGACGATTTTCTCCGCATCCATGATCTTAAAACCGGAGCTGTTCCTGCGCATATGGAACAGCTCTTTATTTATGCTGCTCTGTTCTGCATGGAATACGGGATTCGACCGAAAGATATTCAGTTCGAGGCTCGTATCTACCAGAATGACGATGTTTGGATCGAAAATCCTACGTATGAGGATATTGACCCCATCATCGAGAAGATTCGCGAGTTTGATAAGGTAATTGCAGAATTGAAGTTAGGAGCAGTAGCATGAACCAGATCGAGAAAGATGTCCGCGCCTATTTTGGCATTCCTTTCAACGAAAGCGTTTTGGAGCACTATGGCACCAAACGTCATTCTGGTCGCTATCCGTGGGGTTCTGGTGATAATCCTTATCAGCATTCTGGCGATTTTCTGTCTCGTATTGAGACACTGAAGAAAAAAGGGCTGTCCGAAAAGGACATCATCAATGCCATAAACGACACACTCCCCAAGGAGTATCAGCTGAGCCCTACTGAGTTTCGGGTTGCGAGAAGTAAAGCAATCAGTTTGCGGAAGCAGTCTGAATACGAGCAGATCAAGGACCTGAAAGACAACAAAGGGCTCGGTTGGACGGAGATTGCGAACCAACTCGGTATGAGTGAATCGAGCGTTCGGTCAAAATATGCCGGAAATATCGACCAAAAAGCCAAACGTGCTGAAAATATTGCCAATACCTTGAAAAAAGAAGTAGATAAAAAAGGTATGGTTGATATTTCCGAAGGTGCCAATCAGGTACTTGGCGTGACAGAAACCGAACTTTCTAATGCTGCTTACACCTTGGAGGCAGAATACGGATACAAGCGCTATGGCGTTGGTATCCGGCAGCCGACCAATATTCGCCAGCAAACGAATATCACGGTGCTGGCCAAGCCAGAGTTTGACCAAAAGTACGCTTATCAGCATCAGGACCAGATCGACTCTTTGGGTGATTATCATTCTGATGATGGTGGGGACACTTTTACGAAGCTGCAGCGCCCGTCCAGTCTAGACTCAAGCCGCGTTGCTATTCGTTATGGTGACGAGGGCGGTCTGGACAAAGACGGCGTAATGGAAATTCGTCGTGGCGTTCCTGATCTGGATCTCGGCAAAAGCCACTATGCGCAGGTTCGTATTTTGGTGGATGGAGACCATTATCTGAAAGGCATGGCAGTCTATTCGGATGATCTCCCTGATGGTATTGATGTCATGTTCAACACCAACAAACCGTCCGGTACACCCAAGATGAAAGTCTTGAAGGAAGCGAAAGCTGACCCGGATAACCCGTTTGGTGCAGCCATCAAAGCTAACGGACAGAGTATGTACATTGGCGCTGATGGCAAAGAACATCTGTCGCCCATCAATAAACTGAAAGAAGAAGGGGATTGGGATACTATGTCCCGAAACGTTTCCTCTCAGTTTCTATCCAAGCAGCCCAAAAAGCTGATTGAGAATCAGCTGAAGTTTACGGTTGCGGATTATCAAGCGCAGTATGATGAAATCATGCACTATGATAACCCGACGGTCAAGAAGAAGCTGCTGAACGACTTTGCGGATACCTGCGAAGGTACGTCGATGACTCTGAAAGCATCGGCATTCCCCGGACAATCGACCAAAGTTATCCTGCCGATCAATAAGATCAAGGAGAACGAAGCCTACTGCCCGACTTATGAGAACGGCACTCAGCTTGCATTGATTCGTTATCCTCATGCAGGCACTTTTGAAATTCCTATTGTTACGGTAAACAATAAGAATCTGCATGGTAAGCGTAATCTTGGGCAGATCCAGGATGCAATCGGCATCAACGCAAAGGTTGCAGAGCGCCTGTCTGGTGCCGACTTCGACGGTGATACCGTCATGACCATCCCTATCAGCGATAAGGTGCCCATCAAATCTACGCGGCCGCTAAAAGCACTTGAGGGGTTTGATCCTAAGACTGCTTATGCTGTACCCGAAGGTAATCCCAATCATGTGCGTATCATGAAGAAGGAAGAGAAGCAGCGTGAGATGGGCGTGATCTCCAACCTCATCACTGATATGACTTTGCGTGGCGCATCAGAAGATGAATTGGCTCGTGCAGTCAAGCATTCGATGGTTGTTATTGATGCCGAGAAGCACAAGCTGGACTACAAGCGCTCTGAAAAAGAGAATGGAATCCAGGAGCTGAAAGAGAAGTGGCAGATTCGTGTTGACGAGGACGGCAACACTAAGTATGGTGGCGCATCCACCCTGCTATCCCGCCGTAAGCAGACGGTTCGTGTTCCTGAGCGTCGTGGCAGCATCCGTGTTGATAAGGATACAGGCGAGTTTATCTACAAAGAGAGCGGACGTACCTTTACCGATCCCAAGACGGGCAAGGAACGTATCGCTGAGGATACGGTAAGTCTTATCTCTGAGACGAAGGACGCCCGCACTCTGTCGTCTGGCACGATCCAGGAGAACCTGTACGCAGACTTTTCCAATAAGCTCAAAGCCATGGCTAACCAGGCTCGCAAAGAGGCTGCTAACATGAAGGGCTTGGAGTATAGTCCATCCGCCGCCAAAGCATACGCTCCTGAGGTTGCGTCTTTGAAGGAAAAGTATAACAGAATGATCGCCAATAAGCCCAAAGAGCGTAAGGCAATGCTGATTGCAAATTCCAACATCAAAGCGAAAATCCAGGAACAGGGCCTCGACCCTAAAAACACGGAAGACAAGAAAGAAATCAAGAAGATTTCGTCTGTTGAAATGCAACGTGCACGTGACTCTGTCGGTGCAAGCGGCCGCAAGTCAAAGGTGACCTTCACGGATAAGGAGTGGGAAGCTGTTCAGGCTGGCGCAATTTCGGACAACATGTTGACGAAGTTTCTCGATTCTTCGGATTCTGACGAAATCGTAAAGCGCGCAATGCCGAAAACGACATCTGTTATGTCTTCTGCTAAGATGAGCAAAGCAAAAGCGATGCTCCGCAGCGGATACACGTACAAAGAAATCGCGCAGGCTTGCGGTGTGGCAGAATCCACAGTTTATAGTGCGCTCAACAAATAAAATATTTCAGAAAGGCTTTGAATTATGGTTCGATGCTTTTTGACTACGATCGACAACCCGTACAATCCGTATGACCAGTTCGATCAGTGGTATCGGTACGATGCGGATCATGGTTATAACTCTTCTGGTCTGCTTATGCGGCTGGCAGAGACGTCCTCTCAATTCACAGACAATGAAAATGCCTATGAAATTGAGCGCGCAATTGACAAAATCGTTGCGAATGATCCGTTAAACATCTATAAAAAGCTCAAGCTCACCCTCGAAGACGAGGACACCGTCAAAGAAAGCGCATAAAGGCATAGGGAGGGGGTCTCAAAAATGACACCCCCTCTCAAATCGCGCCGGTCTTTGATATTTCCCCGGAGGGAAAATTGATATTTGGGCTTTAAGAACAAGAAAAAACACCAGAATCCTCGCCGTGCATTGAGAATACTGGTGTTTTTATATTTTACTGCTTTTGTTCCGTGTCCATAGAAGCAGTCACAAGCTGCTCTAAAGACATTGTAATGTTTCGGAGACAATCTTCACGAGTTACTGAAACATTTTTGACGACTGTATAATCGCTTTTCAAGGTTATAACTTTTTCTAAAGTATCGTTCATTCTGTATCACCACCTTTCAAACAGAATAAACGAGTCTGTTAAGATGTTAAACCTCCAGAACAAGTATACAGATAAGTATATGCCAAGTCAAGCGGGAACAAAAGAAAGACAATCGCCGAGGCTGTGGGGAGTAGACTACGGCTTCGGCGGTTTTTGCAAGGGCTCATGGGAGGAAGATCGTTCCTCCTTTTGGGTTTCATGATGTTAAGCCTCCAAAATTAACATTGTTCATGATCGAGTTTGTCCATTTTACCTTTGCGACGGAAGGCATTTGTTTTCATTTTCTCCTTTCAAATGATAGGCCGTGCTGATACTCCTGACACCTCCCATGAACCCTTGCAAAAGCGTAAACCTTATTACATATGTGCGAAAAGAGGATTGCGGATGAAACCGAAGAAAAACGCGCCCGGAGAAACGGCTGCGGCTTCGGCCCGGCCAGCATCATCTCCGGAAGCACAGGAAAATTACATGATCAACCTTGCGATGAAGCTGGTGGAGAAGCGGCTGCGCGAGGGTACGGCATCCAGCGCCGAGACGACTCATTTTCTGAAGCTGGCGACGACGAAAGCGGACCTTGAAAAGAAGAAGCTCGAAGAGGAAAACAAGCTGCTGCGGGCGAAAACAGAGACGTTGCAGAATGCAAAGAACTCGGAAGAGCTGTACGCAAATGCCATTCAGGCGATGCGGAAGTACAACGGCCTTGGCGAGGATGACGAGTATGCGGACAGCTGAGATGAAAAGCTACACGGAACTATGCCAGCTGGCGACATTTGAAGAGCGGCTGAAGTATCTGGAGCTGCACGGGGAAGTCGGGAAAGACACGTTCGGGTTTGACCGATGGCTGAACCAGGCGTTTTATCAATCGAAAGAATGGCGGCAGTTTCGGGACCGGATCATCGTGCGGGACAACGGCTGCGACCTGGGATGCGAAGACCACCCGATCACGGACTGGGTGCTCCAGGGCGGAAAAGCGATCCGGCCGAAGATCTCGATTCATCATCTGAACCCCATTACAAAAGAAGATGTCCTCCAGCACAGCAAAAAACTGCTGGACCCGGAGAACGCCATTTGTGTTTCGGCGGCGACGCATAAAGCCATCCATTACGGGACGGGTCAAAATGCAAAACTGCCAGACGGAGAACGAAGACCAGGCGACACCTGCCCATGGAGGAAAGAACATGTACCAGAGACGAGCGTTTGAACCGAAGGAAACGAAAACCAGCAATGATATCCGCGCGAAGCTGGAGGAAGCAGAGCAGATGCTTTGTAAGATCGGCCCTTGCAGAGAGCGCAGTCTGGCACTGACGAAGCTGGACGAGGCACTGCTGTGGGCGAACGTGGCAATTGCTCAGGCCGGTGTGGAAGATTACATGCAATAAAGGAGAAAACAAAATGAACAACGAAGCAATGATGAACCGCGCAAAGCAGCTGGTGGTGGACTACTTTAACGCCCATGTGGACGTGACTGACGGCAAGAAGCTGACGATGGAGGACGTGTTCATCGTATGGTTCAGCAAAACTCTGCAGAACTGGAAGGCCCTGGTGAGCACCACCGTATCGGACGGGATGTATTACGAGATCACCCACAACGGCGACAAGGGTGAGACCTATGTGGACGTCTACAAGAAGTGGGATAACAAGTGCGTCCCGGACTAAAAGCATAAAGCGCAAAAAGGAGAACAGATGGAAAGTATACTGACCTCGGTGAAGAAGCTCCTTGGGATGACCGAGGAGTATGCTGTGTTCGACACCGACCTGATCATGCACATCAACAGTGTGTTCATGATCCTGAACCAGATGGGCGTCGGGCCGAAGGATGCGTTCTGCATTACGGACGCGACGGCGACGTGGAGCGATTTTGCGGGGGAACGGGCCGACCTTGCAGCAGTCAAGAGTTATGTAGCGCTGAAGGTGCGGCTGCTGTTTGACCCGCCGCAGAGCTCGGTAACAATGGACGCCATCAAGAACCAGATCAGCGAGCTGGAATGGCGGCTTTATGTTGCATGCGACAAGGAGGCAGAGGAATGAGACGGCTTTTATTCTCGGTGAGCGGGCAGAGCCTGCGCAAAGAAGGAAGCTTTGCCGGTGTGATCGCCGGAACGAAGGGATATTTGCTCTGCCACTTTGGCATGGCGGAACAGGACTGGCTGGGCGCCAAGAAGATCGCGCTGTTCAATGACCAGTACCCGGCGGCAGTGAACGATGCCGGTGAGTGCATGGTGCCGGACGAAGTGACGGACGGCAAGAGCATCAAGGTGGCGCTGATCGGCCAGAACGGAGTGACCCGCATCAAGACAAACCCGGTATTGATCGAGCAGGTGAGAGCATGACGACGGTAGACGAACTTTTTGCAGCAATGGACGCCCCAAAGGTTGACCGGGTGATCCTGACCATTGATGAGAATCTGCGCATCATCGACATCCCGAACCTTGCCGTCGTGATCGGTGCAGAGGGCGACAAGGATGTGAACCGGCTCTACTTCAAAATGGATCGGCTTTACCGCGGGACGGACCTGGCGGCGTTTACGCCCCGCATCAACTACATCAATGCCGCGGGTAAGAACTATTACTATGATGCCACCGACCTGACCGTTGAGGGTGACAGCCTGACGTTTTCCTGGCTGATCCGCGCGCAGGCGGCCGAGGTGAGCGGCACGGTGGAGTTCAGCGTGTGTATGCGGCAGTATGCTGAGAAGGAGCTGGTGGCGGAATTCAACACCACGACGTCTTCGATGAAGTGCCTGAAGAGCATCCACAAGGAAGATGCGGAAAACGATTCGGTCTATTCCGGAACATTTGCGGTGCTGGACGAGGCGATCTTCGACGAGGCGCTGCTTGGATAAAGACGATGAGAGGTGCAAAACATGAACTATCAGAAACACAATTTCAGGTCAGGGCAGCGCCTTTATGCTTCCCAGCTCAATGGCATGGACGACGCCATCCTTGAGCTTGCAGAAGAGATGAAGAATGCCGGTGGTCTTTCGATTGGCACGGTGACCACCGGTGCACAGGCCGCAGCAAGTATTCAGGATGGTAAACTGAACCTTGTGTTTCCCGTGACGAACATGGGCGGCGGAAGCGGCATCTCGGATGCAGCAAAGCGTTACATTCTGGCCCTGTTTGAGAATGCCGCCTACAAAAACGGCACGATGCAGGCGACCTACAATGCTCTGAAAGCAGAATGGGGGATGGGGTCCGGAACTACCGTCACGCCCAGCCAGCCGGGAACACCGGATACCCCCAGCGATACGCTGCCGACTCCGCTCTATAAGCTGGCCGCGCAGAAGACCTTTGTACAATCCAAGAAAGAGTTCATTGACACTGGGCTGAAGCTGTTCGAAACCGTGAACGATGCCATGGAGCTGACATTGCTTGCGACGTTCTCGGTCGCGGCGGGTACATACACCGGCAGCTCTCCGGCTGTGCTGTTCGACTGCTTCAATGGTGGTGGCAACGATCAGCGCGGTGTCATGGGTTGCACCTGGGACAAAGGCAATTTCGGTGTCAACGTCTATCATTCTTCCAGCGTATCGAATACTCTGGTGGACAACACCAAGCTGCAGCTGGCCATTCAGATCAAGGGTGGCACATACCGCACGACCCAGAACGGAACATTTGGGGCCTGGAACAGCATCTCGAATTACGGGACCGGCAAGACAGTCTCCAAGAGCCTGCTCATCGGCGCTTCGTGGACCGACGCCAACGACGTCGAAGTCGCTGGCAAGTCCCGTTTCTTTGTCGGTACGGTGTACGACTTCCAGGTATATAACAAGGCGCTGACGGACGCACAAGTCAAGACCCTGCTGGCGGAAGGACTTGGTGGCAGCACTGTCACGCCCAGTCAGCCTGAAACCCCCAGCAACGGCCTGCCGACGCCGCGGTATAAGCTGGCAGCTCCGAAGACTTTTGTACCGGCCAACAAAGAATTTATCGACACTGGGATCAAGCCGTTCGCAGCCATCGACACCGGCATGAATCTGACAGTGTACGCCACCTTTACGGTGGCTGACAGTGCAGTTAATACGGTGACAGTTTTACTTGATTGCTTCAGCGATCTCACCAACGATCAGAGAGGCATCATGGCTGCAACATGGACCAACGGAACCGTGGGCATGAACATGTTCACCTACGGCAGTCACTTTGTCAAGATCGAATCCGGGAAGAAACTGAAGTTTCTGCTCCAGATCAAGGGGACGCAGTTCCGGTTCCTGTCGTACGGTTCCATGACCGAATGGAAGAACATCCCGAACTATGCCGCGAACAAGACCGTGGATCGTTCGCTGATCCTTGGTGCTTCGTGGACCGCCGCCTCAGGCGAAACTACGGACGGCAAGGCACGTTTCTTCAATGGCGCGGTGTACGACTTCCAGGTATTCGACACGGCGCTGACCGACGCACAGATCACGACCCTGATGGAGGCAAACTGATATGGTATACGACCTGAATGGCACCACCCTGAGCACAGGCGGCGGCAGCGGGATGCTGAACGTATTGGACTATGGCTTCAAGGGAGACGGCACCACCGACAACCTGGCCGCATTCAACGATCTGGTGGCCGCGCGCCCCGGCGAAACGCTGTATTTCCCGAAGGGTGTGTATGTGTTTTCCGGCAAGCTGGTGCTCGACCTCTGCTACATGGTGCTCGACAACGCTGAGTTGAAGTGCACGGCGGCCACCAAAGTGAACCGCTTTATCGAGATCCGCGGCAAGATGACCCCGCCTGAAACGCCCCAACAGGACATGTTCATCCGGGGCAACGGTAAAGTCAACGCGAACTTCAAGGCAGACGACTGCATCGCCGTGGCACGGCAGAAATGCACCCTGATCGACCACATCTCCATCCAAAACTTCCAGCGGTACGGCATCTGCGGCAAATTCAACGACGCTTCGATGACCAACAGCGACGGCCAGACGGAAGGCAACCTCTCGTATGAGCTGATGGTGCGCAACTGTCTGATCGAGACGTCGCTGATCTATCCGGATGCAGTGGGCATCTACGACACCGGCGACTCCATGTACACCGATATCGTCATCATGAACGTGAAGACGGCGCTCTCGTGCAACGGCAGCAGCATCTTTCACAACGTTCACGCCTGGTGCTTCGATTTCAATTACAGCGACAACGACACCAAGAAGGCCCTGCTGGAGAACACGGTCTTTGCGTACATTCGCGTGAATGGCCCCCGCTTCTCGGACTGCTACTGCGACACCTACCAGAGAGGATTCAAATTCTACGACGGGCGGACCCTTGCCTATATCACGAACTTCAGATGGTATATTGCTGCTGAAACCTGGCCCACCGGCCTGACGGCCTATGTCTTCCCGGCCAACCCGACCGGGCAGGCAATGTACAAGGTCTTTGGCGCGGACATCAACGGTTCGGGCGTGACCAAGTTCAGCGATGTGGACCTGAGCAAGCAGACGAACTGCCGCTGGTACGGCATCGTGCACAACCTGAGCGACGCGCCAAGCACGCTGCAATAACGAAGGAGCATAAATCATGGCACTCTCGAACACGGCCACGCCGATCTACTACGGCCGCTTTCGGGAGGCCGTGATGCGTGGCGAGATCCCGGTCTGCCGGGAAATCTCCATGGAGATGAACCGGATCGACGACCTGATCGCAAACCCTGGCATCTGGTACGATGACAAGGCAGTGAACGGCTTTATCGCATTCTGCGAGGACGAGCTGACCCTGACCGACGGCACCGATGTGAAGATGCTGGAGAGCTTCAAGCTGTGGGCGGAGGAGATCTTCGGCTGGTATTACTTCGTGGAGCGGAGCGTCTTTGTGCCAAACGAGCACGGCGCGGGCGGGCACTACGAGACCCGGCGCATCAAGAAACGGCTGGTGACGAAGCAGTATCTCATCATCACCCGTTCGGCGGCAAAGACAATGTATCTGGAGTTTTTGCAGGCCTATTTCCTTACGGCATACACCACGACGACCCAGCAGCTGACGACCGCCCCGACCATGAAACAGGCCGAAGAGGTGCTGGCCCCGATGCGCACCGCGCTGGCGCGGGCAAAGGGCCCGGTGCTGAAGTTCATGACCGAAGGCAGTTTGCAGAACACGACAGGCTCGAAGGCCGACCGCGTCAAGATGGCCAGCACAAAGAAGGGCATCGAGAACTTCCTGACGAACAGCCTGCTGGAAGTGCGCCCGATGACCATTGAGAAATTGCAGGGACGGCGCGACACGGTGGCGACCGTGGACGAGTGGCTCTCGTGCGACATCCGGGAAGACCCCATCGGCGCCATCGAGCAGGGCGCGGCCAAGAACGAGAACTATCTCATTGTGGCGGCAAGCTCGGAAGGCACTGTGCGCAACGGCTGCGGTGATGACATCAAAATGGAGTTGATGCAGATCCTGAAAGGGGAGTACATCAACCCGCATGTGAGCATCTGGTACTACAAGCTGGACTCCCTCGACGAGGTGGGGCAGCCGGAGATGTGGCTGAAGGCAAACCCGAATCTGGGCAAGACCGTGAGCTACGAGACCTACCAGCTGGATGTGGAGCGCGCCGAGAAATCGCCCAGCGCCCGGAACGACATTCTGGCCAAGCGGTTCAACCTGCCGATGGAAGGATACACCTATTTCTTCCCTTACGAGGAGACACTGTGCCACCGCCGCCGGAATTACTGGCAGATGCCCTGCGCGATGGGAGCAGACCTTTCGATGGGCGACGACTTCTGTTCGTTCACCTTCCTGTTCCCGCTGTCGAACGGATACTTCGGCGTGAAAACGCGGGACTACATCACGAGCTACACCCTGAGCCAGCTGCCGATGAGCCGCCGGAACCAATACGAGGAGTTCATGAACGAAGGGACACTGTTCGTATTCGACGGCACGGTGCTGGACATGATGCAGGTCTACGACGATCTGGACCGGTTCATCCAGGAGAACGAGTACGACGTGCGGGCTTTTGGCTACGACCCCTATAACGCGAAGGAATTCGTGGAGCGCTGGGCGCTGGAGAACGGCAGCTTCGGCATCACCAAGGTGATCCAGGGTGCAATGACGGAAAGCGTGCCGCTTGGGGAACTGAAGAAGCTGAGCGAACAGCGGAAACTGGTCTTTGACGAAAAACTGATGCAGTTTGCCATGGGAAATTGCATCACACTGGTGGACACGAACGGAAACCGGAAACTGTACAAGCAGCGGCAGGACCAGAAGATCGACGCCGTAGCGGCTATGATGGATGCCTATGTGGCTTGGAAACGGAACCGGGATGCGTTTGAATAAAACGGAACCGCCAGCGCATTACGGAATGGAACGTAGTACGCTGGCGGTTTTTTAGTTCTTTTGATAAACACTTCCGTCAGAACGGAGGTAGAGTTCAGATGGCTCGGAGGGCTTGTCCAGTGCTTCCTCGATAAACGCAAGAAGCGGAGTCTCCGATTGCGAATTCAGGGTGTCGTACAGTTTCAGAACTTTATGTTCACTCTGTGATACATCGCTTTTCAACAGGCTCTTTTTCTTACTTTCAAGGTCCTTGTTGATCCTGTCGGAGAACTTTGTTATGGCACTGATCATGCGGTTTTGCGTCAGTGCAAACAGAGGCTTTGCATCTGCGCTGATATTTGCAAGATAGGACTGGTTCCAGTTTTGCGAATAATACGCTTCCATGATCGTGCTGATGGCGTAAAGCTGCGAGGCAAGATCAATTCCTTGTTTGTTCTGCAACACAATTTTTGCTTGATTTTCATTGGACTTTGCCGCAGCAGAACTCTCCAGCTGCTCTGTATAGAATTCTATGTCCGCAACCGCTTTGATTTTTGCTCGCTGAAGATTCCCGATCGTAGCCATGCGCTGCGGTTCACTGAGCATGATAGTTGCGTAATTTGCGAGCGCATATTTTACGAAGGTAAGCTCCGACAGCAGCTCAGTACGCTTGGATGCCTGAAGGAATGCCAGAAGGTCGTCCAGCTTCCGGTTGACCTCTGTCAGCTTGGAGCTGATATCTGCAAGAAAATACTGGCCTGTTGCAAAAGATGCTACACTGAACATCTGGAAGGCAGCAACTGCTGCGGGATTGACCTTGTACAGTGATGCACTTCCGGCAAAATTGCCTGCCGCGTCTATCATTGTGGTGGACTGACCGCCCTGATGGAGGTTCATTAAAACCCCCTGAACGCCCTTCGGAAAACGGAGAACATAGAGATTGGATGCCGTGTCAGCCGCAAGCTGCGCAGGAACCAGTTGCAGAAGGGCGTTTGCTGTAATGCCAGCCTGCTCCGGAAATTCAATCTTCCGAAAGCGGGATGTATCGTCGAAGTCATAAGAAATATCGCTTGCGGTTACTTCGCAGTTCAGATTGTGAGTGGGAAACAGTTCGTGGTCGACCATAGCAGGAATCCTCCTCATATTTTGTAAGTCTATCATACCGCAGGAAGCAGTTGTTTGCAACAAATTTTGTGAAAGGAATACAGAATGCACGAATATTCCAACATCTGGAGATGGAGAAATCCAGATGAACTTTATCACTATGGAATTAAAGGTATGAAATGGGGCGTTCGGAGAACTCCGGCTCAGTTAGGGCATAAACCCTATACAGATAAGCCTGAACGTGCTAAAATAGACTCATCCGTATTGCGAAGGGCTGTACGAAAAGGCGAAGTCAGTCTCAGTATTCGAAAAAACAAGCAGTCGGAACATGATCGTAATTCATCTTTATACAAACCAGGTAAGAGCTATACTTATTTTGGCGCAGATAAAGCGCAACGATATATTCTAAGGCTTCACGGAACAGGAACATTGGTTTCTTCGAAGAAAGGTGAATGGGTAAAGAAAGAGCGTGTTCGGTCTGACGAGCCGATAGGAGTATATATCGATCTGGATGGAGTCGAGCATGAAACCTATAATGCGCTTATCATTTACTCTAATAAGGGCACCCATATTTATCCAGCAAGAGAGGACGCGACATCATGAAATTGAGAGCTTATGAAGGGAAAAAGGTGACTGTGATCACTTCTGATGGACATAAATATGTTGGAGTGATGACAGATTATATTTTTCCAGAGGACAATGAGCCTGAAGGAATCGAAAGTATCATTCTTGATGGTGAATTAGAAATTACTGGCCCCGAAATTGTTGCAATTACATAAATGATATTTGAACGCATCAGCCCAATAGCTGGTGCGTTTTTTTATTTGCGAGGAGGATGAACATGACGGTATACCGAGATGAACTTTATCATTGGGGTATCAAGGGCATGAAGTGGGGCGTGCGGAGATACCAGAACAGGGATGGGACTTTGACATCTGCTGGCAGGAAACGGTACTCTACAGATGACGATAAAAGCAATGTCAAGAAGGCCGGAAATGCTGCCAAGCAGCTTTTGAAGGATGCTGCTCGCCCGATGGATAAAGGTGGTTGGGCAAATCGGGTGAAATCTGATTCTAACCCTTGGTATGGTAACCAAAGAAAAACTGCGGAAAAGCTTGAGCGTTATTCGACGAAAGCTCGCTCTAATAACCCCAAAAAGATGACTGACGAAGAGCTGAATCAGCGAATTGCAAGGATGCAGAAAGAAAAGCAGTATTTGGAACTTAAGAAGAGCACCTCACCTGGTAAGGCCTATGTGACCGATCTGCTGAAAACTGCTGGCAATAAAATCGTTGGTGGTGCAGCTGGCGCAATCGGAGGCGTGGCGGGCAAGGTGGCCGTGGATGCCGTATTGAACCATTATGGGGATATCGCTGTGGCAGCAGTTAATGCTACGGGAAGTGATTTTATAAAGAAAGCGGCGGTAACCGCTGCCATGGCATCCAATATCCGTAAAGCATAAAATCAAAATGGAGGTGCGCCGATGGCGACAAATCTTGGCTCCAGGCTGAAGCGGGCCTGGAATGCCTTTACGAACCGGGACCCTCCCGGAAAGAGTTCCTATGGCGGAGGATACAGCTACCGGCCCGACCGGGTGCGGCTGAACCGTGGAAATGACCGGACCATCCTGACCGCGATCTATACCCGCATCGCAATGGATGCGGCCAGCATCACCATCAACCATGTAAGGCTCGATGAAAACGGACGCTATGACGAGACCGTTGATTCGGGCCTTAATTCATGCCTGAATCTATCCGGCAACAAAGACCAGACGGGACGTGCTTTGCGGTATGACCTGTTTCTTTCGGTGCTGGACGAAGGCGCGGTGGCGCTGGTGCCGGTGGACGTTGACACCGACCCGAAGACCGGGGACGTGACGATCGAATCCATGCGGGTGGGCAAGATCAAGGAATGGTACCCCGACGACGTGCGGCTGGAAGTGTACAACGACCGGACCGGACAGCGGGAGGAACTGACCCTGCCGAAAGCGCAGGTGGCCATCATCGAGAACCCGTTCTATGCTGTGATGAACGAGCCGAACAGCACCGTTCAGCGGCTCATCCGGAAACTGAACCTGATGGACGTGGTGGATGACCAGCTGGGCAGCGGCAAGCTCGACCTCATCATCCAGCTGCCTTACATCGTCAGGAGCGAAGCCCGGAAGAAACAGGCCGAAGACCGCCGCGCCGAGATCGAACGGCAGCTGGCGGGAAGCAAATACGGCATCGCGTACACCGACGGCACGGAACACATCACGCAGTTGAACCGCAGTCTCGAAAACAACCTTCTGAAGACCGTGGAATACCTGACGAACATGGCATACAGTCAGTTGGGCATTACACCAGAGATCATGAACGGTACGGCGAACGACACTGTGATGACCAACTACGAGAACCGGACCATTGAACCGTTGGTGGCAGCTGCCGTGGATGAGCTGAAGCGGAAGTTTCTGACCGAGGAAGCGCGGGCAAACGGCGAATCCGTGCTCTATTTCCGCGACCCGTTCAAGCTGGCCCCGGTGAGCATGGTGGCCGAAATGGCGGACAAGTTCACCCGCAACGAGATCATGACGAGCAACGAGTTCCGGCAGATCATCGGCATGAAGCCCTCGAAAGACCCGAATGCGGACAGACTGCGGAATGCGAACATCTCGCAGTCCAAAGAAGACATCGCGGCTGCCGGACAGGCCGCCGTAGAGAAAAACCTCTCAGGCGCTTCGCGCCAGCTCCCCTACTAGGAAAGACTCCCCCGGCCGGGGGAGGTGGCACGACAGTGCCAGAAGGGGGTTAGCCATTGGCAGGCCGGTATTGAGAATGCTGGACGAAGGAAGCTTCGTCTGGCCGTAAAATGCATGGCGCTGCGGTGAAGGGCAGGAAGAGTTTACGAAAGGAGATGCGTATTTTTCAAAATGGTGAAGTTTGACTATGATTGCAGCGGCTGGGCGACGAAAGCGAACACCCGCTGTTACGACGGGCTGACCATTGCGCAGGATGCGTTCAAGGAATGCGACGGTAAGGTGGTGCCGATGGTCTACAACCACGACCACAGCGACATCGGCAATGTGATCGGCAAATGCCTGCTGGAGAACCGGCCGGGCGGCGTGTATGCCTATGCGAAGTTCAACGACACGGACACCGGCAAGACCGCAAGAAAGTGCGTGGAGAGCGGCGACCTGAACGCTTTTTCCATCTTCGCAAACGGTTTGCAGAAGGTGGGTAAGACCGTGAAGCACGGTTTCATCCGGGAAGTGAGCCTCGTGCTGGCAGGATGCAACCCCGGCGCACTCATCGACGAGGTGATCAAGCACAGCGCCGATGAGGACTACGAGGGCGGAGAGGCCTTCATCTACAACGACGAAGGTCTGAGCCTGACCCACGGCATGGACCCGGATGGCAACCCGCTGGAGGAACTGGCCCACGGCGGAGACAACGCAAAACAGGAGGAAGCCAACATGGCAGACGAAAACAAAGACGGTAAGACGCTCAAACAAGTCTACAACAGCATGACCGACGAGCAGAAGGAATGCTGCCACGCTCTCGTGGGACTGGCCCTGGAGGAGAATGGCGGCGAAGACGACGGTGAGGAGGATGAAACCGTGAAGCAGAACGTTTTTGACAAGGACACCCGCGCAACTGTGCTCCAGCACAGCATGGAAGAGATCAACGGCATCATCAAGGGCGCCAAGAGCCACGGTACGCTGAAGCAGGCCTTTGAGGACGCTGGCGTTGACACCGATGAACTGGCCCACAGCATCGACAACATCGACTGGCTGTTCCCGGATGACCACCTTCTCGATAACACGCCCCGCATCATCGAGAAGCCGGATGACTGGGTGAGCAAGGTGATGGGCGGTGTGCATCACATCCCCTTTAGCCGCTTCAAGAGCCAGTTTGCCGATCTGACCGAGGATGAGGCTCGTGCCAAGGGCTACATCAAGGGCAACTTCAAGAAGGAAGAGGTCTTCGGCCTGCTGCGCCGCTCCACCAGCCCCACCACCGTCTACAAGAAGCAGAAGCTGGACCGCGACGATGTTATCGACATCGTCAGCTTTGACGTGGTCTCCTGGCTGAAGAACGAGATGCGCTACAAGCTGAACCGGGAACTGGCCCTGAGCTACATTCTGGGCGACGGCCGCCCCGCAGGCAGCGAGGACAAGATCGACGAGAACTGCATCCGCCCCATCGTGAACGACGCAGACCTGTTCACCATCAAGATCCAGGTCTCCACTGCCGGTCTGACCAATATCGAGGACAAAATGAAGGCTACCATCAAGCAGATCCTGCGCAGCCGCAAGAACTACCGTGGCTCCGGCACCCCGACCTTCTTCACCACCGAGGACATCCTGACCGAGATGCTGCTGCTGGAAGACAACACCGGCCGCCTGCTGTATGCAGACGAGGCTGCTCTGGCCCGCAAGCTTCGCGTGAAGGAGATCCTGACCATCCCTGAGATGGAGGGCCGCACCGGCACCAAGGGCGGCGAGCTGATCGGCGTGATCGTGAACCTGGCCGACTACACCGTTGGTGCCGACAAGGGCGGCGCGGTTTCGATGTTCGACGACTTTGACATCGACTACAACGCCCAGAAGTACCTGATCGAGACCCGCTGCTCCGGCGCACTGGCGGTGCCCTTCAGCGCGATGGCCATCGAGTTTGCTGCGTAAAACCACAGCGAGACGGAGAGGGTTTACGCCGGGCCCTGCGACAGAGGGCAGGCAGAAAGGAATTGAGTTATGCTGAAAACCATTTACGAGACCGGTTATGACCTGCATGTGGCAAACTACGTTGCCTACCTGCACACCGACAAGAAGCTGTATGAGGATGAGGCGCACAAGACCCAGGCAAAGAAGGCCGACGTGGAGAAGGCGTTCAAGCTGGGCCGCCTGATCATCATGGGTGCGGACAAGACCTACCTGCCGGTGGCGCTGCTGGCGGCCGGTGTGGTCGTGACCGACGGCACCACCGCTGTGACCTGCACCGCCGCAGATGCCGACCCGGCCTGAAGGCCCGCCGTTCTGGACGATGCGGTGCTCGACCGGACGGTGCTGTGCTGAACGATTCAAAATGGAGTGAAATGCAATGAGCAAGTGGTTTGGCAAGATCGGATACGCCGAGACGCTGGAGACAGAACCGAGCGTATACGAAGAGACCATGAAGGAGCGGGACTACTATGGGGACCTTGTGCGGAACACCCGCCGTTTTGCTCTGGGTGACCAGGTGAACGGTGAAACGACGGTGTCGAACCAGCTGAGCATCCTGGCAGACCCCTTTGCGCAGGAGCATTTCTACGCCATGCGGTATGCGACGCTCTATGGCGCAAAATGGACCATCGACAACGTGGACGTGCAGTTCCCGCGGCTGATCCTGACACTGGGAGGACAATACCATGGCTGATACCCTGCTGGACCGGCGCCTGGCGCTGGACAAGCTGCTGCGCGCCATCGTGAAAGAGCGATGCGGGAGCGAGAACGTCTACTACCAGCCGAAGAACGGACTGGCGATGAACTACCCCTGCATCTGCTACGAGCGGAGCAAGATCAGAAATGTCGCTGCGGATGACAATGTTTATCTGCAGCGCTTTTTTTATACCCTGACGGTGATCGACCCGAAACCGGACAGCCCGATGGTGCTGGCGGCTTCGCGCCTGCCGAGGTGCGAGCACGACCGGCACTTCGTTTCGGACGGGCTGCATCACGACGCATTTACCATCTACTACTAAGGAGGATGAACCTATGGCAAGACTGGAATGGGATAAGACTGGTGAGCGCTTTTACCACACTGGTACCAAGCACGGCGTGCTGTACCCGATGGACAACAAGGGTGCTTACCCCAAAGGTGTTGTCTGGAACGGCCTGACTGCCGTGACCGAGAGCCCCGACGGTGCAGACCTGACCAAGCTGCACGCAGACGATATGGTGTATGCCGGTCTCCGCGCAGCGGAAGAGTTCAAGTACACCATTGAGTCCTACATGTATCCGCCGGAGTTCGAGGCCTGCGACGGCAGCGCGGAGATCGTGCCCGGCGTGACCATCGGCCAGCAGCGCCGTCTGCCCTTTGGCTTCAGCTGGGTGACCAGCATCGGCAATGACACCGTGATGGACGATGATGACGGCTACATCATCCACATCGCATGGAACTCGACCGCTTCTCCCAGCGAGAAGAGCTACGAGACCGTGAACGACAGCCCGGATGCCATCACCTTCAGCTGGGAGTGTGACACCACCCCGGTGAACGTGGCAGGCTACAAGCCCACCGCGCACATGGAGATCAACAGCCTGAAGACCGACCCGGCCAAGCTGAAGGCCCTGGAGGACAAGCTGTATGGCACCGAGAACACCACCGCATCTCTGCCGACCCCGGACGAGGTCATTGAGCTGCTGAAGGCCGCTGCGTAACCTCTCAGTCTCGCTTCGCTCGCCAGCTCCCCTGATAGGGGAGCCATTGGCAGGGCGGTGTTGCGAGTGCTGGACGAAAAAAAGCCCGACCGGGCGTAAAATGCCGGGCTCCGCGGCAGCGGACAGGCAGCTATTGAAAGGAGAAAACCATGATCTGTGAACCCATTACCTACACCGACTTTGACGGTGTGGAGCGCACCGAAAACTTCTACTTCAACCTGACTGAGGCGGAGATCACCGAATGGAGCCTCTCTGTGGAGGGCGGCTTGCAGGAGTACATCGACCGCATCGTGAAGGCGAAGAGCCAGAAGGAGCTGGTGGAACTGTTCAAGACCGTGATCGAGAAGGCCTACGGCGAGAAGAGCGCCGACGGCCGCCGGTTCATGAAGAGCCCGGAGATCTTCGCAAACTTTGCGGCGACCCAGGCATTTTCTGACTTCTACATGTCGCTGGCGACCGACACCGAAAAGGCCACCAAGTTCATCAACGCACTTGCCCCGAATGGCAAGTTCAGCGCAAAGCCCGGTGCAAACCCGGCAGCGCAGGCCGTGCCCGTGACGCTGGCAGTGACCAGCTCTGCACAGGGCTGACCCACATTTGAAACCACAGGGAGATAAGACGAATGTTTGAGATCACAATTCCCGGCGAGGAGCTCTGGGATGCGAGGCGGGCGGAATTTACCAGCACGAAGGCGGTGACGCTGCGGCTGGAGTATTCGCTTGTCTCCCTGTCCAAATGGGAAAGCAAGTGGCATATCCCGTTTTTCGACGACAGCATCGAAAAGACACCGGAACAGATGCAGGACTTTGTGCGCTGCATGACGGTGACTCAGGGCGTGGACCCGACGGTGTACGCCCGGCTGACGGTGGAAAACCTGAATGCTATTTACCGATATATGGAAGACCCGATGACCGCGACCTGGTTTGCAGGCGAAGGGAGACCGGGCGAAAAAAATCAAAATGGAACCGCAAAGCGCCGCGCAAGAAGGCGGCCGCCCGGCACGGGGAAGGTGCTGACGAGCGAGGTGTTATATTCCCGGATGTTCCAGGCCGGGGTTCCCATTGAATGCGAGCGGTGGCATCTGAACCGCCTGATGACCCTGATCCGGGTCTGTCAGGAAGAGCAGGCTCCGCCCCGGAAGATGAGCCGGAAAGACGCACTGCGCCAGCGCAGAGAGCTGAATGCAGCGCGGATGAAGAAATATGGCGCGAGAGGGTAATGAATGCCAAAAATCATTGTATTTCGTCAGAAGGGAAAGTTTAAGAAGACGAGCGGATTTTTGAAGCGGGTGAGCCGGATGGACCTGGATGCGGTGCTGGACGAGTACGGCAAAAGGGGCGTGGCAGCGCTGGCTGAGGCGACCCCGAAAGACACCGGAAAGACCGCCGCGAGCTGGAATTACCGGGTGACAAAAGGGGCCGACAGCATCGTGATCACCTGGTCGAACACGAACGTCGTGGACGACGTACCGATCGCGGTCATTTTACAGTACGGGCACAGCACACGGAACGGCGGCTATGTGGAAGGCGTTGATTATATCAACCCGGCCATGAAGCCGATCTTTGAGGAAATCGCCCGCAAAGCATGGAGGGAGGTGCAGAGAGGATGAGCAGAGAAGTAGACCAGCGCGTGGTCGAAATGCGGTTTGACAACGCACAGTTTGAGAAGAACACGCGCGAGAGCATGAAGACTCTGGACCGGCTCCAGGAAAAGTTGCAGTTCAAGGACGTGGACAAGGGCTTCGAAAACATCGAAAAAGCCCAGCGGAACGTGAACTTCGACGAGATGGAAGGCGCACTGGACACCCTGAAGGTGAAGTTCAACGCGCTGGACGTGATGGCTGTGGCCGCACTGACCAACATCACGAACAAGATCGTGGACACCGGCGAACGTCTGGTGAAGAGCCTTTCGGTGGACCAGGTGGCCAGCGGATGGAATAAGTACACCGAGAAGACCTCGAATGTGCAGACCATCATGAACGCGACGGGCGAAAGCATCGACAACGTCAACGGCTACCTGAACAAGCTGATGTGGTACTCGGATGAGACGAGTTACAGCTTCAGCGAGATGACGAGTGCCCTTTCGCAGATGACTGCGGCAGGCGGCGACATCAAGAAGATGATCCCCATGATTATGGGCATCGCCAACGCCACCGCCGACGCCGGTAAAACGGGCTTTGCATTCCAGAGCACCATCCGAAACCTGACCCAGAGTTACAGCGCCGGTCACCTGCAATTGCAGGACTGGAAGAGCCTCAACCTGATGGGCACGGCCACCAAGGCTCTGAAACAGGAACTCATCGACACGGCTGTGGAGATGGGCAAACTGAAAGAGGGCGAGGTGACCATTGCCACCTTCGAAAGTACCCTTTCGAACAAGTGGGCTGACACGAAGGTCATGGAAAAGACCTTCGAAAAGTACGCCTCCATGATGGAAGCTGCGTACGATATGGTGCAGCAGAACCCTGGCATGACCAGCTCCGAGGCGCTGGAGAAACTGAGCGGGCAATATGGCGAGCTGGCAGAGCGCGCGGCGTTGGCGGCCCAGCAGGCAACGAGCTTCGAGCAGGCCATCGACTCCACGAAGGACGCAGTCAGTTCCTCCTGGATGAAAGTCTTCGAGACCTTCTTCGGCAACAAGGAGGAAGCGACCGAGACCTGGACGGAACTGGCGAACCGGCTGTACGATATTTTCGTACCGTCCATCGACGCGCTGAACGAACGGCTGAAAGAGGGTCTCGACACCGGCTGGAAACAGCTGAACGACAAGCTGGGCGACCAGGCGGAGACCTACGACACCGTGCTGCAAAAAGTGGCACTGGCCAGCGGGGCGGTGACCGAAGAATCCATTGAAGAAGCGGGCAGCTTTGCGAACGCATTGCGGGAAGGCGGCGTCAACGCCGAGCTGCTTCAAAATGGATTGGACGTGACCCTCGTCAGCCTGGAAAAGTACCTCGCCATGAGTGACGAGGCGCTGGATGCCCGCAATCTGGACAAGGAAGCCATTGAGCGGGACTATGAAGCGCTGAGCCGGTTGAACGAGGAGTTCCGGACCGGAGAAGCCAGCCTGGCAGACTATGCCGCCGGTATGAGCGAGCTTTCGGGCCGCGAACACCTGATGCAGAGTCTGTGGAACATCATGGATGCACTGAGTGCTCTGGTGCAGCCCATCCACGATGCGTTCCAGGAGATCTTCCCGCCGACGAGCGGCAAGCAGATCAAGAGCTTTGCGGAAGGGCTGGACAGTATCACAAAGAAGCTTATCATCAGTGATGAAACGGCCAAGAAGATCAAGACTGCCGCAGAGGGCGTTTTCTCTGTTCTGCGGGTCGGGAAAGATATTCTGGAAGGCATCATTTCTGGCGTGGCGCGGGTTCTGACCCTGGCAAAGCCTTTGGCTGATGTTCTGCTGGATGTGGCATCGGCTGCCGGTGAATTTGTTTCGGAGATCACAAATGGGCTCCACCCGCTGGAATCGATTGGAGCCTGGGTGACTGACTTCGTAGATGCAGCTGCCCCGGTGCTTTATTCTTTTGGATCTGTTGCGGACAAGATTTTTATGCAGTTTGCGCAGAGTGCAAAAGACGCATTCAATGAATTTGACCCGGAGAAATTGAATCAGTTTATTCTGGGCGGCATGGGAGCCAGCATGCTGGTCTCCGTCAAGGGATTCTTTGAAAGCATCAAGGCCATCGGTTCCAGTGCAAAGGATGTGGTCGGCGGTATCAAAGACTGCATCGAATCTCTGGGAGAGGCGGTCGATGCATGGAAATCAGCTAAGAAAGCTGATACTTTGATGACAATCGCAAAGGCTGTGGCATTGATGGCCGGTTCGCTGGCAGTGCTCTCCATGGTGAAAGCGAATCGTCTCGGTGCTGCCATCGGGGCATTGACCGTTACGTTTGGCGAACTGCTGGGCGTAATGGACATAATGACCCATCTGACGAAGAATGTGAAGATCCTGAAGCTGAGCGTTCTGGCTGGCGGTATGGTGGCTGTCTCAGCTGCGGTTCTGGTGCTCTCAGGTGCACTGAAAGTTATTTCGTCCATTGATTCTGACAAACTGTTCGGCAGTGTGGTGGCACTTGGCAGCGTGATGGCAGAGCTGACGGTGATTGCAGTCATTCTATCGAGAGATGGAGGGCGGTTCACCAAGGGCGCTGCAGGCATGATCGCTTTTGCGGCAGGCATCCGGATTCTGGCATCCAGCGTGAAAGCCTTAGGCGGCCTGAGCGTGACAGCACTTGCCAAGGGTATTGCAGGAGTGGGAGCACTATGCGCCGAACTGGTGTTCGCCGCAAAGTTAATGAACGGCACAAAATTCGGCATCGGGAAGGGCACTGGCTTTGTTCTGGTGGCTGCCTCCATGGAAATCCTTCAGGATACCGTTGCAAAATTCGGCGAAATGGACTGGGAATCCATCGGTCGTGGATTACTTGCAATGGCTGGTGGGTTGGGTGCATGTGTGGCTGCATTGAATCTGTCGAAAGGTACCATCGGCGGTGCAATCAGTTTGACCATGATGGCTGCGGCAGTGAACTTACTGGTTCCTGCATTACAGGGACTTGGTAATCTGAGCTGGGAAACCATCGGTAAAGGGCTGTTGACGCTTATCGGTGCGTTTGCTGTGATGGGTGGCGCGGCAGTGATCCTGACTCCTGTGACTCCGGTAATCGTAGCGCTGAGCCTTTCTCTGAGTGCGCTGGCACTGAGCCTTGGCGCACTGCTGGCGCTCAACTCTGCGTCCATGTTCATCGGAAATCTGGCATCGAGTCTGAGTTTACTGAACGGACTGAACTTTCAGGTCTTTCTGAATGGCATCAAATCTGTTGCGTGGCTGCTGGTGGAGTTCATTGCCGGAGTCTTTGAAGGGCTGGCAAAAGTTTCAAGCAGTCTGGTCGGTTCCATTGCCACGATTATTGCGTCGATCTGTGATGCAATCGTACTGGCGGCTCCCTCCATTGGCAATGCCCTGTATGTTGTGGGTGTAACAGTGATCGACACGGTCGTAAAACTGTTGGCATACGTGTGGGAAAAAATCGAACCCGCATTGGATGATCTGTGGGAAAAGTTCACGACATGGGCAGGAAACCACAATCCGCTTGACCCCAAAAATTGGGGTGGACAGGACAAAGGCGTTTCGGCCCAGGCTTTTGTACTGCCTTTTGCGGATATCATGGACGAACTGAAAAATGGCGATTCCGTGGCGGCAGGACTTTATCAACTGTGCACAAGCATTGGTAAGAACGCAAGTAAGGGCGTGGCAGAAGGACAGCTCGAAAGCAAGAATGATGCCACAGATGCTTCCGAAGAAGTTGCTAATGCCGTAATTGACACCAGCAAAAAGACCCTCGATGTGAATTCTCCGTCCAAGGTCATGGCTCAGATTGGCCAGTATGTTACATTGGGACTGGCACAAGGCATTGCAGACCCGATTGCACTGGCGCAGGCCAAGGCCAGTATGCTGCACGCGGCAACTGCCATCCGGAACGTCTTCACCACCTTCTGGGGCATCCATTCGCCCAGTGACGTTGCTGCCAGCGATGCGGAGAACATCATTGAGGGTGCGATCCTGGGCATTGGCGACAAGACGAAACAGGACGAACTGCGACAGGCGAGTTATTCTGGTGCATTGGTAATGAAAGACGGTGCCCTCCAGGCCATAGACGAGACCATCCTTGCCGTTCAGAAGAAAATACCGGAACTTTATGACGCATTCAAGCAGAGCAGTCTGCGCCCCGGTAATCTGCTGTATCAAAATGGACTGTCCGACGCGATGAACGATTTCAGCAATGCCATGGACGATACCGTTATAATCCCAGGAAAAACCGGCCTGAAGAGAGCAGGTGGCAGTCGGAATGCAACGAAGGCAGAGATCGCAGGCGCAAAACAGGGAAATGCGGATGTGCAGAAGAATCCATACGGTATCCTGAGCAGTTTGTATCAGAAAACGCAGGATACGATCAACGATGCACTCCCGACTGTCACGCCCACAGCCTCCAAGGGCGGCACCACGAAGGTGACCAAGACCGAGGCGGACAAACTGGTGGACGAGTACACCAAGAAGCTGAAGGCGAACAAGGCCAAGATGGACGCCGCCGACAAGGAATACGCACTGTGGGAGCTGACCGAAGGCGACACGTCGAGCGTGGAAGCCCTGGTGGAAAAGAAGACCGACAGCCTGACGCAGGCTATCGCGGACCAGACCGACCGGGTGGCCATCGCGAAGAAACAGTACGACAAGATCCTTGCGGAGAAGAGTTCCACCGACACCCAGAAGAGCGATGCGTATGCGACCTACCTCGACGAGGAGAAGACGCTGGCAGAGCTGAAGGGGAAGAAGCAGGCGACGCTGTTCCAGGTGATCAAAGACCGGTATGACGACGAAGCCAGCACCGCGACGGACGAGTACGAACTGTGGGCGAGCCTGTACGAAGACACGGCCACGGTGGAGGAAAAGTCGAACAAGAAGATCGAGAACCTGAACAAGAAGATCGGCATCCAGGCGAAGGTCGTGACGGCCGCCGAAGAGGAGTACACCAAGCTGAAAGCCGAGTTCGGCGAAGAGAGCCTGAAGACCCAGGAAGCCTACCGGCAGTGGCTGGAAGAGCAGAAGGAACAGCAGGACCTCATCAACGATATGAACCAGGCCCAGCTGGACGCCTTTGACGATGCTCTGGCCATGCTGGAAAAGCAGGAAAAGATCATCACGAACCGGCAGAACGTGCTGAAAAAGATCTACAATGACGGTGACCTCTCGCAGCGGGAGGAAGCCTACAAGGCGGCGGTCAAGCAGTACGGTGCAGACAGCAAGGAGGCGCGCCTCGCCTCCACCCAGGGCACGATGACCGCCATTCTGGGCGTTGGTACGGCTCTGGACAGCATGGCCTATTCGGTCAAGAAGCTGACGAACAAACAGAACAAGTACAACGAAGCTGTCAAACAGAGCGGCAAGGACAGCGAAGCGGCGCTGGATGCACTGGCCGAGTGGCAGGGTGAACAGTACAACTTCGTGGGCTTTGCCGAAGATCTGGCCACGGCGTTCGATTTGGACGACAGCGGCAAACGGATGACCATGCAGCTGGGCTATGCCATCGCCCGGAACTGGAAGCCGATCCAAAAGGGATTCCAGGACGTCTGGCAGAAGGTACAGACCAAATTCCCGCAAGCCGCACAGAACATGGCCAACGCCTTCGGGCTGGTGGTGCGGGAAGGCGCGACCGAAGTCATCACCGACGTGTACAGCATGATCACCGCAGCGGTGGGCGGAGACTGGGGACAGGCTCTGACGAGCGGCATTGCGGCCGTGCTGGACTTTATGGGCAGCGACTTCGGAAAGACTGTGCTGGACACCGTCGGTCCGATGCTGGCGACCGCTGGCAAGAAGCTGAGCGGCACACTGGCCGCGACACTGGGCGGTGTGGTGAGCGAAGGCGGGCTTCTGACCACGATCGGCACCAAACTGGCCGGACTGGCAGCGACCATCGGCGGAGAAGGCGGCATCCTGGCCACGGTCGGTGCAAAGCTGGCGGCGCTGGCGGCATCGCTCGGCCCGCATGGTCTGCTTATAGCGGCGGTCGTTGCGGCCGGTGCAGTGGTCATCACCTTGCTGGTGAAGAACTGGGACAAGGTGAAGAACTTCTTCGGCAGGGCGCTGGACTGGCTGCGGAACCTGTTCTCGAAGTTCGTGGAGGTCGGCAAGAACCTCGTCAAGGGACTGTGGGAAGGCATCACCGGGGCAGCGAAGGCTGTGGGTGACGGCATCAAGAACCTGTGCACAGGCCTTGTGAACGGGGTGAAGAGCTTCTTCGGCATCCACTCGCCCTCGACCGTGATGGCCCAGCTGGGCGAATACATGAGTCTTGGCTTTGCCAATGGCATCGCGGACAGCGGGAACGCTGTGGACCGGAGCATGAACGACGTGATGCGCTCGGCGCTGAGTGCTGCGCAGATGAGCGCCAACATGATCCTGAGCTGCTTTGATGAGGACGCGGACTTCAGCCCGACCATCACGCCCGTGGTGGATCTGGAAGGGGTGCGCAACAGCGCCAACTGGATGCAGAGCGCCTTCGCAGACCCGGACGGGACCCTGAACGCCCGCTTCGAACAGCCCACCCAGCTGATGCGCAGCTTTGCCAAGCGCCGGGAAATTCAAAATGGAGAACCGACAGCAGCTGCCGCAAGCGGCAACGATGACGTCGTGGCAGCCATTGAGAGCCTGGGCAGCCGGGTGGACGCGGTGAGCGAGGCGGTGCGGAACATGAAGCTTTCCATTGACCGGAGAAAGCTGGTCGGAGAGATCATCGAGGATGTGGATACGAAGCTCATGGAACGGGCAGAACGGAGACGGCGATGAATAGCGTAGATCTGTTGCGCCTGTACATCGGCGGAAACCCGCTGGCGGAGTATGCGTCGGTTACGTTCCTGGTAAAGAACGGTGCAGGGCAGTACGAAAGTTGTTCGACAAAAGACCTGAATCTGGTGCCGTTGAGCCCGCTGCATGTAAACGCATTTGAAGAAAACTGCAAGACCGTCAGCATCCCCGCGATGCACGGAGCACCGGAGTATCCGGCTGCCCTGAGACGGGTGTATAAGAACGCGACGGGAACCTGGGAGTTTTATTACGTCCAGGACGGAACCCTGCATGCGAGCTGGGATGACTATGGCGCAAACAGCCTGAAAGACTGGGTGAAGGTGCGGATGCGATGCGGCATTCCCGGACCGAACGAAATGAGCCTGAAGCTATATCACGGATGGCATACCCGAACCGGCGAGTGGAGCAGCACCTACTACCGACTGATGCGGTTTATTCAGGGAAAAGACTGCAAAGTGCGGATGCACGTGGATGCCACGGCTGTAAGCGGGCCGAGAGATGCCGAATACGAGGGGCGGTGCTGGGTGAGCAGTGTGAAACCCAACGAAGGAAAGATGGTATTTGCCATCAGTTACAACTTCGCGCCCCAGAACGAAGAACGACAATAACCGAAATTTCAAAATGGAGGGAGCAGCATGTATCATTCCATCACCATTGGCGACAAGAACACCTGGGATGACTGGCACATGATCCCGGTCACTCCCCCGGTGATCGCTCCCCCGGTTGAAAAGACCATCTCCCTGGACGTCGAAGGACGGAACGGGGCGGTGTATCTTTCCAAAAGTGTCACGGGCGAGGCGGTATTCAAGGCCCGTGAAGGAAGCTGGGAGTTTTATCTGGATACCGAATCCTGGAGAGGGCAGTATGGTTCCTCGCCAGTTGGAAAACAGGCGCTGGATCATCTTGCAAAAGCACTGAACGAAGACATCGCAAAGCCGATGAAGCAGTCTGTGCGGCTGGAGGATGACCCGGCGTTCTTTTATTTTGGAAGAGTCTGGGTGAGCGGAGGTATCAAGCAGCAGAACGACCACACAGTCATTACGCTGAAATACAGCCTTTACCCGTTCAAATATTTATACAACAACATTCAGGACGACTGGCTCTGGGACCCATTCAATTTTACGACCGACCTGGCGCTGCCGTATGCAAAGAATCTGGTGCTGAGAGGACAGGAGCAGGTAAATTTGTATCTGCCGCCGTCCGAAAAACCAAGCGTCGTGCGGGCCAGAGGAGGGGGCGGAGTGGTCGCAGGGCTCTACAAAAGCCGTACCCTGCCGTACCGGTATGCAGGGCTTGCAGGACTCTACACGGACCGCGCAGAGCGCCGACTGGTAAACAACATAGAGATCGCGCTGGGCGTCATCGACGACGACCTGCGATATGACGTGTATGAACTGAAGCTGAAGAACATGACCCTGATCCGACAGGTGGTCAATGTGACCTACCTGCCAGCATACTTATAAGGAGCTTTTCAAAATGGGATATCGGGTATATGCCGGAAGGATCGAGCGGGCGGAAGGAGCCTTTCGCGAGGGGAGCTGGGTCGGGTTCCGATGGGTAGACCGGGTGACACTTTACGACGCAGCGGGCGACCACATCGAAGGAGATGTCCCCGGACAGGTCGTGCTGGACCCGGTACTGACGCAGGAGAAAAACCAGCTGAACAGCTTTGAGTGCAGCATCCCATATGAGATCGAGACGCCGTTTGCTACGATCCGGAACCCCGTGTACGACGCGCTGAAGCTGCGCAAGAGCTGGGTATGCGTGGAAGAAGACGACAAGCCCATCTTCGTTGGGCGGGTGACAGAACTGGAAAAGCAGTTTGACCGGAGCTGGCGTGTATACGCCGAGGGAGCTCTTGGCGTGATGCAGGACGAGAGCTGGAAACTGGACCCGGCGACTTACACCCTGACGAAGGCTCGGAGCGAAACTTCAAAATGGTTCGATACGTATTATGCAGACACTCTGTTCAACCAGCTGTTCGCTCTGGGAAGGGCTGACTGCGGGTTGATCTGCATCGGGAAAGTGACGGTGCAAAACGGGAAGACCGTTGATACGACCGACAAAGGCACCCAGATCGACACCCACTGGAACCTGTTGAACACGCTTTTTCTGGACGAATACGACGGATATCTGCGAACGCGCATCGAAACATCCGGTGATGTGTGGCGCATTTGTGTGGATTACCTGCTGGACATCGAAGAGACGACCCAGCAGGCGATTTATTACGGCTCGAACCTGCTGGACCTGACTTATACCGAGAAGATCCCCAACGACTTTGCGACCCGGATCACGGCGTATGGCTCAAAGACGGAATCGCACGGGTGGTGGATCTGGAAGAAATACTCCACATCGGCCATAGTGGCGGTGGCGAAGAACGACGAAGCGGAAAGCAAATACGGCGTAGTGGAGAAGATCGTGACCGTGGATGGGGATACGACCGAAGCCAGCTTGCAGGAAACGGCGGACAAGCAGCTGAAGGAATACAAGCAGGACGTAGAACCGAGTTTGATGATCGAAGCGTTCGACTACAAAGACACGGGGCGGGACCTGGACCGGCTGCAATTTCTGAAAAAGACCCATGTGGTCTCCGAACCGCATGGAGTAGATGGGTGGTATGTTTGCACCAAGACGGCCCTGACACTGGATGCACCGGACAACAAGCGGTATGAATATGGCCTGCCGCCCAGAAAACTGACCGACCAGCAGAACGCGAACACTACAAACCAGAAGACGATCAAGAACCAATTGCGGGGCGTGCTGAGTTGGCTGAACAAATAAAGCGGGGTGATTTTTCAAAATGATGAGTTTCGATGAGATCATTGAGGGCATCCGGAAAGCGCTGTACGGACGCGAGGTGCGCGAATACTTCGCCTATGCGATCCAGTGGGTGAGAGATTGGGTGACCGAACAGGTCGAGCAGATGAAGAACTGGCTCGAATGGGCCAAGCACTACGCCCAGGATGCCCAGCGGAGCGCCACGGCCTCGGCTAAGAGCGCAGCAGAATCAAAGGAGAGCGCCAGCCAGAGTGCGGCCAGTGCGGCAAGCTCAAAAGCAAGTGCAGATGCCAGTGCGGCGAGCGCGGCAGAATCGAAGGCAAGCGCCGCGGCCTCGGCCAAGAGTGCCAAAAACTCGAAGCTGAGCGAGGAAAGCTCGAAGCTCTACTCGGAACGGTCGCGGGACATCGTCAACGATTTTCAAAATGACTACAAAGGCGGGTACTACAAGACCTTCAACCTGGTGGCCTACCGGAACAAGTGGGGCACTTTGCCGCAGGCGCAGGGCATCTTCACCTATTACTGCGACATCCCGGTCGAAGACCTGACCGAACGGTTCACGCCGTTTGCCGCCATGACGCTGGAAAGCTACGCCTCGGCCACGGCGGCCGGTGTGGCATGCAGTGTGGAGAGCCGGAAGGGCTGTCTTCGGCTGTTTTCCCGCCGCATCCCGGACGCAGACCTGGACATCATCCTGACCCTGTTCGGTGTGGGCACCCTGAATTATTTTCTGGCAGTGCCGACGGCCGACTGGACGCCGCTGCGGCCTACCATTGGCCCGAACCAGTATTACTGTGATGTGGCCGTGAAGAACTGCACCTCCGACATGATCCCGCTGGGCATGACTGACCTTGTGAACTGGGAGGAAGCGGAAAACGCAGGCATGGCAAGCGTTCTGAGCACCGGCGACGGCTATGTGCGGTTCTATGCCGTGCGCAGACCGGAGGCGAACATCCATGTGAATGTCATTCTGCTCAAGCGGGAAGAGCCCGTGAACCGCCCGGCCACCAAGACGGAGCTGGGCCTTGTGATGATCGGTGACGGCATGGACGTGACAGCGGCTGGACGCATTTCGACACGCGGGGCAACGAATGAAGAGTTCCGGACTGCAATGCAGGACGCTTTCGGGGAGGTAGACGGATGGCGGATGTGATCTACGCAAAATTAGAACAGCTGCATCAGATGGCTTGTTCGATCGGCATGGTGCTGAAGGCATTGCAGGCACAGGTGAAGACCATCGACGAACGGGGCGGCGAAGACAATGTTCTGGAAAAGATCCTTGTAAACGGGACGCAACTGTTCCCTGACCGCGAAAAAGCCGTTCGGATGACGATCCCTACCAAGATCTCAGACCTGGACAACGACAAAAAGTTTCAGGAGAATGTCATCGAGCAGGTATTGCTGAACGGCACAAAAATGCCGGTGGACAGTCAGAAACGAGTGAGCATTAGAATTCCGACCGGCACAAACAACCTGGTGAACGATGCAGGATACCAGACGAACGCGGATGTGCTCGCGGCCATCCGGGCGAATGCCTACGTCCACCCCAGCCACACGGCATACGGGTCGGGGTTGTATAAGATCGTAGTGGACAACCTGGGCCACGTGACGAGCGCGGCAAAGGCGGTGAAGAGCGATATCACGTCGCTGGGCATCCCCGGACAGGATACCGTCTACACCCACCCGAAGTACACGGCGCGCGGAACGGGGCTCTACAAGATCGCCGTGGATGCGCTCGGCCATGTTTCCGGTGTGGTGGGCGTAAGCAAAGGCGATATCACGTCGCTGGGCATTCCGGGACAGGATACCGTCTACACCCATCCGGGCTACACCGGGCATGGGCTGGGGCTTTACAAGCTGGCCGTGGACGGACAGGGGCATGTTTCCAGCGTTGCGGGCATCACGAAGAGTGATATCACAGCACTGGGCATTCCCGGACAGGACACGAACAGCTGGCGCGGCATCCAGAACAACCTAAGCAGCGACTCCACGAGCGATTCGCTGAGCGCCGCGATGGGGAAGGCCCTGAATACCAGCCTGAACAATGCGATCACCCGTATCGCGACCTGCGAACAGAAGATCAAGGCCATTGGCGGGGTGACCGAAGTTCTTCTTGGAACGGTCGTAAGTCCGGGTATCAAGGGTGACACCTTGGAAAAAGGTGCGACCCACACGATGGCAACCTTTGGCAGCGAGGTGGCATTTGTTGATATTGATGCGGTAGGTAAGCTTCTTCGTGGCTCTTCCTCGGTGAAGCTGTTATGGACTGTATACGATGATCCTGGTAGTTACTACCATTATCTGTATGTACGCTGGGACTTTACATCGGATGGTAGAGTGACTGCAACCTGTGACAGAGAACTCAGCGACACCGGCTGGAGCTGGTATAGCAGCACCCTGAAGGTGAACATCAAATATTACAAGTACGCGGCGTAAGGAGGAAATTTCAAAATGGCATTTGGACCCATGAGTGTCGGTAACCAGGCGACACTGTCGCTGCTGACCGACCAGACCCTGACCCAGGAGAACATGCCCGCCGACGCCAAAGCGACCGGCACCCGGATGAGCGCGGCGGAACAGGGCATCAAGAGCCTGAACGACCGCATCGTGAAGTACCTGCTGCTGAGCGGCGGCACCATGACCGGCGAATTGAAAGTGGAAGGCGGCATCAAAGGCAACCTGACCGGCAGCGCCACCCAGTGGAACAACCATACCCTGCGGAAAAACCGTGCCACTGTGAGTGGGACGACCTGGGTGCCTGTGTTCACGGACAACAACGTAGACTATGCCACGTTGGACGATCTGCTGCGGTCAGCCACCACCCGCATCTCGACGCTGGAACAGAAGTATCAAGCCATTGCAAAGACAACGGAAGTTCTTCTTGGAACGGTCGTAAGTCCGGGTATCAAGGGTGACACCTTGGAAAAAGGTGCGACCCACACGATGGCAACCTTTGGCAGCGAGGTGGCATTTGTTAAAATTGGTACGGTAGGTAAGCTTCTTCGTGGCTCTTCCTCGGTGAATCTGTTATGGACTGTATACGATGATCCTGGTAGTTACTACCATTATCTGTATGTACGCTGGGACTTTACATCGGATGGTAGAGTGACTGCAACCTGTGACAGAGAACTCAGCGACACCGGCTGGAGCTGGTATAGCAGCACCCTGAAGGTGAACATTGACTATTACAGCTACGCAGTTGCGACCTAAGGAGGCGAAATTTCAAAATGGAGATCTTAGACGTTTCCCGCTGGCAGGGGAATGTGGACTGGAAGAAGGTCAAGACCAGCGGCAAGGTGGACGGCGTGATGCTGCGGACGGTCTCGACCAGCACGGCATACGGCGGCATCTACATCGACCCGACCTTTGAGAAAAATTACTGGGGCTGTGTGGAGGCCGGACTGCCGGTGGGCGCGTACTACTACACCAAAGCCATCACGGCCATCCATGCCGCACAGGAGCTGGCAAAGCTGCAAGTTGCATTGGAGGGCAAGGACTTTACGCTGCCCATTGCCGTGGACGTGGAAGACCCCAGCCTGAAAGCCCTGCGGCCGGAGGAGCTGGCGAAGCTCGTCAAAATGGAGGCGAAGCAGATCGAAGCGTGGGGACTGTATGCTATGGTGTACACCTACACGAACTTCGCTGACACGGCGCTGGCGATGCACGAGCTGACCGACTTCGACCTGTGGATCGCGGACTACCGCGGCAAGCGCCCCACCCGCAAGCATGGGATGTGGCAGTATACGAGCAAGGGGCGTGTGCCCGGCGTGAAAAACGGCGTAGACCTCAGCCATGCCTACAAGGACTACCCCAGCATCATCAAGCGGGCCGGGCTGACCCGGATGAAGGAGGCGTGACACCGATGTGGCAGTTTCTCATGGAATACTGGGCCCAATGGGTCTGTACGCTGATCGGTGCGGGCATTCTGGCTGCGCTGCCGAAGATCAAGGCCCTCTGGAACGCAGTATTGGCACTGCTGCACGACCGCATCTACACCGAATGCTACCGGTTCATGGAGCTGGGGTACATCACGCAGGACGGTCTGCGAAACCTGGGATACCTATATAAGACTTACCACATGATGGGCGGGAACGGCACCGGTACGGAGCTTTACAACCGAGCCAAGGCCCTGCCCATCCACACCGTATAACGGAGGATTTCAAAATGGAACACAAAGCATCGACCGCGACCATCGTCCGGACCGTCTGCCTCGCTCTGGCTCTGGTCAACCAGCTGCTCAGCGCGGGCGGACACAGTGTGATCCCCATCGACAACGAGACCGTGAACCAGCTCGTGACCGCTGGGGTGACCATCGTGACGGCCATCGTGAACTGGTGGTACAATAATTCGTTCACGGAAGCCGCCATCGAGGCGGACAAGACCTTAGAACGGGTCAGAGAGAAGAACCGGAGTTGACGAAATAACAAAACACCCTGCCAGACTGAGAGGCTCCGACGATCGGGTCGGGGAACGCAGTTTTGACAGGGTGTTTTCTTTTTTGAGGGAGTATGGTATACTATTTTGTGATATGGATGAATCGTGCCTTTGACACGTAATGGATGCGCAGTGTAGGAATTACGACTCCTACAGCAGTAGTTAGACGTCATTTTTATTCCTACATTGCACAGTCAGATATTACGATATAGCGTCAATTATATAGGGTTAGAAGGTGTACTATGGAAACAAGCTACTTAAAAACACTTGAGCTTGATAAGATCATTGCCCGCGCAGCCGAGGGCTGCGTCTGCCGGGAGGCCAAAGCGCAGATGCTGGCGCTGGAGCCCCAGTGCGACCCGGACGAGGTCCGCTATTCGCTGGAACAGACAGATGCCATCAACAGCCTGCTCATCAAAAACGGTTCGCCCCGGTTCGGCGGTGTGGAGGGTGTCAGCCAGCTGGTGACCCGCGCTGTCAAGGGCGGTGTCCTCTCGATGGGAGAACTGCTGATGGTGGCGGGCGCACTCCGTAACTTCCAGAATCTGAGCAGCTGGTACGGTTCCTCGGATCACGAGGCGCTGCCGACAGACGACTTGTTCTACGCGCTGGCCCCGCAGCCCGGCCTGGAGCAGCAGATCTCCAGCGCCATTCTGGCACCGGATGCCATGGCTGACACGGCTTCTCGCACATTGAATGAGCTGCGCAAGAAAATCCACGCCACCGAAAACAGCATCCGCGACCGTCTGGAAACTATGGTCCGCAACATGGACACCTCCAAATATCTGCAAGAGAGCGTCGTTTCCATGCGAAACGGCCGGTATGTCGTCCCGGTCAAGAGTGAATACCGCGGCGAAGTGAGCGGCATCATCCACGATGTCTCCTCCACGGGCGCAACGGTCTTTGTGGAGCCGCAGGCCGTCGTGGAGGCAAACGCCCGCATCCTGCAATACCGCGCACAGGAAGCGCAGGAAATCGAGCGCATTCTGGTTGCCTTCACGGCACAGGTCGCCGCCATTGAGCCGCAATTCCAGTACAGCTATAAGGCCATGCTGGAAATTGACGTCCTGCTGGCCAAAGCGCGGCTGGCGCTGGACATGAAGGCCTTTAAGCCTGCCGTGCGGACCGATTCGTCCTTCTCACTCATCCGGGCACGGCATCCGCTCATCGACCCCAAAAAGTGCGTCCCGGTGGATATCGCGCTGGGCAGAGACTACGATTCGCTTATCATCACCGGCCCGAACACCGGCGGCAAGACAGTCACCCTGAAAACGGCCGGTCTGCTGTGTGCCATGGCACAATGCGGCTTCCTTATTCCTGCCGACGAGCGCAGCGAGATCTGCGTATTTGACGAGTTCCTCGTGGACATCGGCGACGAGCAGAGCATCGAACAGAGCCTGTCCACCTTCTCCGGCCACATGAAGAAGATCACAGGCATCCTGGAACTGGCAATGCCCCGTACACTGGTCCTGCTGGACGAATTGGGAGCAGGCACAGACCCCGCCGAGGGTGCTGCGCTGGCAGTCGCCATCATCGAAGAGCTGCGCCGCCGTGGTGTGCTGCTGATGGCGACCACCCACTATGCAGAGCTGAAGGTCTTTGCTCTGGAGACGAAAGGCGTCGTCAATGCCAGCTGTGAATTTGACCTTGAGACGCTGCGCCCCACATACAAGCTGAGCGTCGGCGTTCCCGGCAAATCCAACGCTTTCCTCATCAGCGAGAAGCTCGGCATCCCAGAGCGCGTCATCGAAGCGGCACAGCAGCATCTTTCGGCAGAGGACAAGCGTCTGGATGCGGTTCTGGGCCAGCTGGACGACCTGAAACTGCAGCTCAAGGAAAGCCAGGACGAGGTGGAAGAGCTTCGCAATGAGGCTGCCCATCAGCTGGATGCCGCCCGCAAAAAGCGGGACGAACTCATCCAGCAGGGCGAAAATGAGCTGGAAGCAGCCCGCGCCAAGGCCCGTGCACTGGCACAGCAGGTGGAAAGCAAAGCATACGCTTTGACGGATGAGCTTCGTCAGCTCCAGAAGGATGAGCGGATGAGCACTCAGCAGAAAGCCCAGCGCGCGCGGGAAATCGCCAAAAAGGAATCGGAAAAGCTCTTCATCGGCACCGAGATTGTGCACAATCCGGTCAAGGAATTCGTTCCGCTGAAGGAGGTCAAGGTGGGGCAGGAGGTCTGCATCGCCGAGCTGAATCAGCTGGCAACGGTGCTGGCTCTGCCGGATAAAAACGGCGATGTCCTCGTTCGCGCCGGAATCATCAAGACCAAAGTTCCGCTCCTGGGCCTGAAGCAGCCCGAAAAGCTGGTCAAGGAACCGCAGGCCAAGACCAAGGCGCAGCAGCGGTATTCCCGCCTGACCGGTGACGCCAACCGTCCGAACGGCAGGGTAGAGCGTGTGCAGCGCAGCGCCAAAATGGAGTGCAATCTGCTGGGCCTGACGGTCGATGAGGCACTGCCGGAGGTGGATTCCTTCATTGACCGCGCCATCCTGAACGGCCAGACCGTGGTCTATCTGATCCATGGCAACGGCACCGGTGCACTGCGCACGGCCATCCACAAGCATCTGCGCGGAAACCGCATGGTCAAGAGCTTCCGCCTTGGCCGCTACGGCGAGGGGGAAAGCGGCGTGACCGTGGTCGAACTGAAGTAAAATTTCTCCGGGCATTTCCCGGAAACCTGCCCCGGAAACCATCTCGCGGGCAGGTTTTGTTTTATTCAAAGCAGGGAAGTCTATATGGCAAAACATGCAGTCCATCGCAAAAAGAAACAGAAAAATCAGGCCTTTTCATTTCGTCACGCGGTCATTCTCTGCCTCTGTTTCACCGGGATCTGTTTCGGCCTTTATTTGTGGCATGCAGCCTTTACGATCGGGCAGGGAACACCCGCTGTAGACGATGATGATTTCCGTCCTACTTTCGGCCCGCCGCCCTATCGTATTGCGATCGATGCCGGGCACGGCGGCTCGGACCCCGGTGCGCAGGGGATCGTAACGGAAAAGGAGATGACGGCAGCTACCGCCGAAGCACTGCGCGGGTGGCTGGAGGCCGACCCTAATTTTATCCCGCTCCAGACCCGCGAAAGCTATGACGCCACGGCAAAGCCAGCAGAACGCGCCGCTGCGGCCAATGCGCTCTCGCCGGACCTGCTGCTTTCCATCCACGGGAACTCTGCACCGGAAGGCTCCACGGCCTCCGGGTTCGAGTGCTATCCCAGTGTGCCGGGCCGCACCTGGCATCAGGAAAGCTATTATTTCGCGAAACGCCTGGCCAGCGCCATGCGTTCCGCCGGGGCCAGTCTGCGGGGGCGCGGGGGAGTCCGTTACATTTATTATATCGGAGAAGCAAAGCAGCTGGTCGAGACCAGCCACACCGAAGTGCGGGCAGAGCGCAGCTTTACCATCCTGGAAGATGCAAACTGTCCGGCCGTTCTGGCAGAGCAGTGCTTTGTGACCAGTGCCGCCGATGTTGCACAGTTTGGCAGTGAAGAGGGTTGCAGGCGAACCGCCCGCGCTTATTATGAAGCCATCTGTACATATTTTGAGATCACGCCGCTGCCGGAATAAACCAGACCCGGCGCAACACACATAGCCTGAACCTGCAACGGTGTGCGTCCTGAAACTGAAACGAAAAATGAGCCTCCCGGCAAAGCTGTGCGCGTGGAACACAGCAGAAGAGGGGGCCTGTTTTTCATCGACATAAGTTTCGTATAATGCACGTTATGTGAAATATAGGGGAGTGAAAAAGCCCTCTTTTCTCCAATTTTTGCCAATTAAGGCCGCTGGGCTCGATTTTGAACCCCAGCGGCCTTTTTGCGGTTGGTGTATATGAATGCAATTTGTAGTGTGTTTTTTCTGCGTTTTGATTTACGCTTTTGTCTTTGTCAAGAAACGATTCATCACAACGACGGTGTAATCGTTTATATGATCTCTCAAGCCGGTGTCTGTGAATTGATTTTTCAGCCAGAACGATCTGCTTTGTTCGTTTCCATCCACATAACCCAAACGAATGTATTGATAATCCCATTGCGCCAGACAGGCACACAGCTCAGTGATGATCGAGCTTCCGACGCCAGTTCCTTGCAGGACTTTTTCCATCATAAAGAATCCGATGAACCCACTTTGCGCATCCGGATAATGGTCGATGAAATCCATCACAGCCACAAGCCGCTGGTGGACGTCAAAATAGCCCAGATAATACTTATCCTGTTCTTGACCGGCCTTGCGCTGCGGCATGGCCTTCATATCGGCTTCGATCTTTTCCGGCGTCACAAACGGCGGACAATGCTCATAAAACTGCGGATTTTTCTCACAAAGCGCAAAAATGGACGGAATATCGTCACGGAGCAGCCGTCGCACCGTAAAGGTACATGAAAATTTCGTATAATCCATTTTAGCGCTCCATTTTCTCACTTGCATCCGGCTCACGCAGCGCCGAAACATCTACGCGGAAACCGTCTTTGGCAGCCCCATCAAAGGCTTCCATCGGCCCGGTTGGCGTTTCGGCTGCATCATCCGGAGCATCCTTCGTTCCTGCGTCCATTTCTGCGCCGTTCGGCGAAATTCCCCCGCGGGTCTCCCCCGCTTCTTGTTTTGTTGTATCCAAACTTGTCTTCCGGACTTCCCCCAGCGGATTCTGCTCAATGGCTGCGCGAACCTGAAATTCTTGCAGATGCGTATAGATCTGGGTCGTGCCCACACTGCTGTGGCCGAGCAGCTGCTTGAGCGTCAGAATATCCACATTGCCGGTCTGGTACATCAGCGTAGCTGCTGTATGCCGCAGCTTATGGGTCGAAAAGCCCTTCAGCCCTGCCGCCTTCATGGCACCTGTCACCAGCTGTTCCACACGGCGGTTCGAGATGCGGTCTTTCATGCGGCGGGTCACAAAAACGGCCTTTTCCTTGGGGTCCAGACCGTCCATCGTGTTCCGCTTTTTGAGATACAATTGCAGCGCTTCGATGCAGGCATCATTCAGGTAGACCATGCGCTCCTTGTGGCCTTTGCCGAACAGCCGGATCTGCCGCTGTTCCAGGTCAATGTCGCCAAGGTCCATCCCGACCAGTTCTGCCAGACGCATCCCGCAGTTCAGAAACAGCACGACCATGCAGTAATCCCGCTCAGGGAAATCGCTCTGATGCTGGGTGCTTTCCAGCAGCTGCATGGATTGCTCCGCCGTCAGGTATTTGGGCAGGACTTTATCCTGCTTGGGCGGTTTGATGGAGGCCGTCGGGTCCTGCGAAAGGCGGTTGACCTGATTGACCAGATAGTCATAAAACCCATGCAGGCTGGCCAGCCGCCGGGCGGTGGAGGACTTTTTGTTTCCGCATTCACGGTTCAGAAAATACAGATATTCGTAGACGTCCTCTTTTGTCACGCTGCCCCAGAATGCGGTGTCGAGCCCTTTGGGGTCGATCTCTTTCAGTTCCGCATCCTCTGCCACAAGGCCCCTGCGGCGCTTCATAAAGCGGCTGAAGCCGCGCAGATCGCAGTAATAGCTGAACGCTGTGTTCGCGCTTTTGCCTGCGATCACTTCCAGATAACGCACATACTCCACAATGTCCGCCGAAGCATCATCGAACGGTTTGTGCTTGCTGGGATTCTTTTCATCAAGATAGATGGACATATCGTTTCCTTATCATTTTCATTAAAGGCGGTCGTTTTTCAAAGCATGGATCGCATCCGAGATATAAGCCGCCCCTACGAGCTTCATGCCCGGATAATCCGCCGGATTCAGATGCGCGAGGCTGTGCTTCGGCACGACGGCACGTTCAAAACCGATCCGTTCCGCCTCCCGCAGACGCTGTTCCAGATTGGGCACACTGCGCACCTCGCCGCCCAGACCGACTTCACCGATGGCGATCAATTTGTCGCTGACCGGGCAGTCCAGCAGCGATGAGACCATGCTGAGGCAGACCGCCAGGTCGCAGGCGGTATCCCGCAGCGTGATGCCGCTGACGATGTTGATATACACATCCAGGTTGCCGAAGAAATACCCGGCGCGTTTTTCAAGGACCGCGATGAGAAGGTTCATGCGGTTGTAATCGTAGCCGCTGCAGGCGCGGCGCGGTGCCGGGAAATTCGTTTTCGTCGCAAGCGCCTGAATCTCGCTCAGAATGGGGCGGCTGCCCTCCATCGTGCAGGCGACGCAGTTGCCGGAAACGCCGAGCGGACGCCCTTCCAGAAGCATCTGCGAGGGGTTTTCGATCTCTTCCAGCCCTTGCCCCGTCATATCGAACATGCCCAGCTCATTCGTGGAGCCATAGCGATTCTTGGCTGCCCGCAGGATGCGGTAAGGCAGCATTTTGTCGCCCTCAAAGTATAGCACCGTATCCACGATGTGCTCCATGACCTTGGGGCCGGCAATGGCACCGTCCTTGTTGACATGGCCCACGATGAACATCGGGATCTCCTGCTTTTTGGCCACTGCCAGCAGCCGGGCCGCGCTTTCCTTCACCTGGCTGACCGTGCCGGACGAAGAGGAGATGTCCATGCAGCGCATGGTCTGGATGGAGTCGATGACCACAAGGTCCGGTTTTTCCTTTTCGATCAGGCCGCAGATCTCGTCCACGTCGTTTTCGGCTACCAGATAGATGTTCTCCTGCGGGATCTTGAGCCGCGCGGCACGCAGCTTGACCTGCCGCACCGACTCTTCCCCCGTAATATACAAAACCGTGTGCTGGTTGGAGATGGCACCGCAAAGCTGCAGCAGCATGGTGGATTTGCCCACGCCCGGCTCACCGCTGAGCAGGACCACACCGCCCAGCACGATGCCGCCGCCCAGCACACGGTCCAGTTCGGAGATGCCGGTCAGAATGCGGCTTTTCTCCTCTGTCGTGCTGATCTCCGACAGGCGCTTCGCCGTCAGCGAGGTCACTCCCTCCTGCCGGGCAGGGGCGGCGGCTTTTCCGCCGGTAAGCCCCGCCTTGGGGGCCTCTGCGACCACATCTTCGTTCATGGTGTTCCAGCTTCCGCAGCTGGGGCAGCGGCCCATCCAGCGCGGGCTGGTCTCCCCGCAGTTGGAACAGACGTAAACGGTCTTCAGTTTTGGTTCTTTCATAGACGCTCCTGTGGGGCCCGCCGGGCGGCAGGCCCGCTTTGTTTGTTCCTCTTTATATTACCACATCCGGCGGACCCCCGCAACCGCTCTCTTATTTTACCTCTACGATGGTGATGTTCTGAGCCGTCACGCTGCTTTTGCTCAGAACGATATCCCGGATCTGCGCCACCTGCGCTGCTGTCAGTGCGTCGCCGGAGGTCATCACCGTCAGATCTGCCCGGCCGGACTGCAAAAAGCAGAGGCAGTCCGCGAAGCCTTTGGCCTTGACCATCGTTTCGATCTCATTTTCCGCATGGAGATCTTCCAGATTGCCTGTCAACTGCTGGGTGTAGCTCTTTTTCTCTTCTGCGGAGAGCGACGACGATTTCAAAGCTTTCTGCACGGCGTCCATTGCTTCGTCGTGCGCCTTGGTCCGCTTGAGCCGGGCCTCTTCAAAGAACTTGGAACCGCTGTGATTCGCTACGCTGACGAGCTGTGCTTCTCCATAATTCTTGTTGGCGCTGGAAACGGCTTCCGCCTCGGTCATCAGGCCGTCCAGAATGGGCGCGGAGGCTTCGTCCGCCGTGTCTGCTCCTGCCGCGACCTGGACGGCGTTTTCCTCCAGCGTGACGCCCGCCCGCGCATACTGCCAGTTCAGATAGACCGCAACGACCAGAGCCGCCGCCAGGGTAAGCGCCGTCACTTTTCGGGTGTTCTTGGAAATAGCTCTCATGGAAATGTTCCTCCTTGTCTCTGTGATTTAATGGTTCGGAAACAGCCGGTCAGGGCCGGCGTTGTTCTACACAGATCCGGGTAGACGAAATATCCAGCAATGCCCGCACAAGCTCGGTGATCCGTGCAGCGACCCGGACATCTCCCCCGCCGTCACAGACGACCGCGACCCCGCACACCTGCGGATAATAGACCGTCTGCGCCAGAGCCGTGCCGTCATCCAACAGCACATGCGTTTCCTGGCTTTGGGTCTGTCCCGACTGCGTGTCCGTAGCATAGACGGTCTCCTCCCCGGTTTCCAGTGTCACCATCACGGCCGTGGCCCCGGCCCCATCGATCTGCCCGATCAGGTCCTGGAGCTGTGCTTCCAGCTGCTCCCGGTAGACTAACGCCTGGGAAGCCGACGCCGCGGATGGTTCCGCAGGCGGCGTTGCAGGCAGCAGTTCGGAGAGCAGCAGCAACAGCATCGCCGCGCCGCCCAGCACCACGGCCAGTCGGGTGCGGTTCTGCTTTTCCAGCAGTGCCCGGAAATCAAATGTCGTTCCTTCTCCCCGCTGTTTCATGGCGCATTCTCCCCGCCGGGTACGTCCCACACAGGCGATACGCCCAGCGTATGTTGAAGAAGTTCCTCTACCGCGTCCCGCGTTTCTTCCGCCTTTCCCATCGGCGTCACCGTCAGGGAATGGACCTGTACGCCCTCCGCTGTCTCTTCCAGCTCGATGCGGATGGCGACCTCTGCGCCCAGCTCCTCACGGCAGCGGGCTTCCAAGGTGTCTTCCAGCTGAGACGCCGCCGCGCAAAGCACGGTCTCCTTCTGTGTTCCCAGCTCCACCGAAGACGCCGCCGGGAGAGCGAACGCCTGCCACTCCCCTTTTGCCTGCGGAAGCACACAGAGGACCACTGCTAAAATATATAACCCAGCCACCGCTTTTATGCTGCGCCGGACCCACCCCTGCCCTGTGAGCTGTGCGGTCAGCTCCGCGCAGATACACGCCGTGCAGAAAACTGCCACCGCCGCTTTGATGTTCTGCACCTCATCCACCCCCTACCACAAAGAGCAGTGCCGTGCCTGCAATGGCAAGCCCCGCAAACAGCGCCGTCACCGCCATCATGCAGCGGAGCGCCTCAGCAAAGCATTCCAGAAGGCTCTGGCAGCGCTCACTGCCCATCATTCCGCATAGAAGTCCGCATCCGGAAAGCAGGCCCAGCTGGATCAGCATTCCCAGATAGACCGGCACGAATTCTGCTGCAATGGTCAATAGCGCAGCCAGCCCCAGCCCGCTTTTCAAAAGCTGAAGGCACGACAGCACCGTCTCCGAGGCATCGCGCAGCGTCTCCCCGATGATCGGCACCGTCCCGGTCAGAAGCTGCCCGGTGCGAAGGGCCGCACGGTCCAGTTGCAGCGTTGAGATGCGCTCCAGACCCAAAAGAGCAACCAGAAGTTTGCCCGCCCATCCCAGCAGCTTTTCCAGCGCACGGCCAACCGCCTTGCAAAAGCTCCCCAGCCCGGTTTCCGCACAGATGCAGCAGGCCATGCTCAAGGCCAGATAGCATTGGAGCAGCGGCGGCACCAGCACCGTGAGCCCCTGCGCCAGAGCACACAGCAGCGTCAGAAGAAAACCGCCTGCCGAAGCGCCTGCCACGCTCTCGCCGCCCAGGGTCAGGACCCCTGCATACACTGGCAGAAAACCCAGAAGAAACCGGTTCCAGCTTTCGATCTGGGTGCAGAGCGTTTCGGAAAGGGCCACGAGCTTCTCCCATAGCAGGACCCCGCAGCCCCCTGCGCAGACGAGGTCCAGCAGTGTTCCATCCGCATGGCCGCCCAACAGCAGTGCGATGACGGCGCCCAGCACCAGAAAGGTCAGAACCGCCGCATACCAGCTTGCAGCGGTATGCAGAGCCGTGGGCAGGGACTCCGGCAGAAAACTGCGCAGCGCCTCCCAGGGGTTTTCTGCGAACGCCGCAGGCGGTACCGGGCTTTGTTCCAGATAAGGCCCCCACATCTCCGCGCCCGGAAGGCGCATATCCCAGTTGTTCATCCCGTCATACTCCCGATTCGCTGTAAAATCTCTTCCAGCAGCGGCCACGCCGCCGCAAGCACCAGACAGCGGCCGGCCAGCCCGACACACCACGCCAGCGATTCCGCTCCGGCTTCTTCGCAGAGGGTGTGGGTGTAGTCCGTCAGAAGCAGGACGACCGCGCTCTTCATCAGACACGAAAAGGCCGCGCCGTTCGTCTGCTCCCCCAGGCGGACGATGCCGAGGAGCGCCGCCCGGAACGCAGACCCGACCCGCACCAGAAGCACCAGTGCCGCCCCCAGCGAAAGCAGCAGCGCGTAGGATGGGACACTGCGCCTGAGCACTGTATAAAGCAATGCTGCCACAAGCGCCAGACCAAAGACCGCTGCCGCCGCACTCATAGTGCGAACAGGGATTTGATGGTCACGAACAGGGCGCTGATCTGTTTCACCAGAATGGACAGGACCACGACCAGCCCTGCCAGTGTCGTCATCATCGCCTGGTCCTCCCGCCCGGAGCGGATCAGCAATTGGTTCAGAACCGCTACGATGATGCCAATGGCCGCGATCTTAAAGATCAGGTCGATCTCCATCTTTTTCATCCTCTCAAATCAGCAAAATTGCAGCCGCCAGCCCCAGCGCAAGGCCAAGCTTATGCGAAAGCTCGTTCGTTTGCCGCAGCTGCGGTGCAAGCTCTGTCTGAAACGTCTCGAACTGCTGAATGTAAAATGCAAGCTGCTGGCATTCCTGTGCTGCTTCCGCATGGCCCAGCCCTGCCATGCACGCCCGGAATGCGATCTGCTCCCGCCGGGTCAGCGCCGGGTCGGGAGCCAGCGTTTGCAGCGAATGCTCTGCCTGCCCCACAAGACCCTCCCGCTGCATAGCACAAAGCAAAGCTCTCAGATCCGTACGCCGGAATTCGATCTCCCGGCGGATGCGTTCCAGTAGGGCAATGGTCTTTTGCAGTGCCTGCCGATGTGCCTCTGCACGGATGCAGACCCCATCGCCAACACACCAGCCGCAGAATACCAGGCAGACCGCCCCGATGCCATGCAAAAAGAGACTGCTCATAAAAACCGCACCTCCCGCACCTGCCCCGGCTCCGCCCGCCCTTTGAGCCAGACCAGCACATGGAGTGCGCCCCGCGCCTGCAGCGCCTGCACCTGGGGGCGTCCGACCGCTTCTTCCGGGGACGCTGCATGGAGCGTTGCGATAAAGTCCACGCCGCTGAAAAACCCCTGTTCGAGCGCTGTCACCTCATCCAGACCGCCCAGCTCGTCCAACAAAAGGATCTGCGGCGAGAGTGTCCGCAGTGCCATCTGCACAGCCTGTCCCTTCGGGATGCCGGAGATCACATCCAGCGCTTCACCGGGGGACTTCCGCCGGGAGCTGCCCGAAAACAACTCCCGCCGCTCGTCGATCACCGAGACCAGTTTTTTCTGGCAGACAAGCTCCCGCGCCATGCTGCGCAGAAGCGTCGTTTTGCCGCTGCCCGGCTCGCCTACGAGAAGCATCCCGATGAAATGCGTCTGCATGGCTGCACACAGTTCCTGTGGGAGCGGGATAGTTTTCTCACGTGCAACGCGCAGGTTGACGGAGGTCAGTTCCTGCAAAACGACGCCCTGTTCCGGGTTTTGCAGAAAGCGCCCACCAAGGCCCGCCCGGCACCCGGAGGGACCCGTCACATACCCCTGTGCGATCTCCGTCTGATGCGTGTGGACCGACCCACCGCACAATGTGAACAAGATCTCCTCCATCTGCTGCGGCGTCAGAAGCATCCGCTGCAAGGAGGCAAGCTCCCGCGCTGTTTCCTGCGGTGTGCAGACTGCCCCGCGCATCGTGAACGCTGGTGCACAGCCCACCCGCAGCCGAAGCTCCTGCACATCGGGCGCAAGGGCCGACGGCATGTCCATAAGCTGCCGAGCCAGCCAGCTCGGCAGCGATTGAACCATCTGATAATACTCGTCCATCCTGCATTCTCCTTCCGCGTCTCTTGTCATCACTGTATGCAGCCGGGCGGAAGATAGAACCGGGCAGCACAAACGCCCGCACAGCGTGTTCCACTGTACGGGCGTTTGATGGGGTTCTTCTTTTATTCAGGACTCCGGAAAGATTCAGGCTTCCGGCTTTGGTTCCTCGTTCAACAGAGCGAGAAACTCTGCTTCGGTCAGCACCGGCACACCAAGGGCCTGTGCCTTGGTCAGCTTCGAGCCTGCCGCCGTTCCGGCCACCACATAGGCCGTCTTTTTCGAGACGGAACCGCTGGCCTTGCCGCCGTTCTTTACGATCAGCGCCTCCGCCTCATTGCGGGAAAGGGTCTCCAGTGTGCCGGTCACGACCAGCGTTTTTCCGGCGAGTTTGTCGCCCTTGGGTTCTCCCTTCCACTGCATATTCAATCCGGCATCCGCCAGACGATGGACAAGGTCGGTCGTGCCGTCTTTTGCAAAGAACTCGGTCACGCTCTGAGCCATCACACCGCCAAAGCCGTCGATCTCGCTGATCTGCTCCTCGGTCGCCTCCCGGATGGCTTCCAGCGAACCGAAATGTTCCGCCAGCAGAGCCGCAGCCTTATCGCCGATGTTCCGGATGCCAAAGCCAAACAGCAGCTTGTCCAGATTGTTTTCCCTGGAGTGCGCGATGGCTTGCAGCAGATTGGTCGCACTCTTTTCCTTGAACTTTTCCAGCGTCAGCAGCTGCTCCAGCGTGAGGGTATAAAGGTCTGCCGCCGAGTGCACCAGCCCCTTATCCACCAGCTGCGTTGCAACCGCCGTACCGAGGCCGTCGATGTCCATGGCATCGCGGGAAGCAAAGTGGATGATGTTGCGGAGTGCCTGTGCCGGGCACTCCGGGTTGACACAGCGCAGTGCCGCCTCATCTTCCAGATGCACAACCGGTGCGCCGCAGGACGGGCAGACTGTGGGCATCTCATAGGGCTGTGCGCCTTCCTCATGGCGGGTCACACCGATGACCTCCGGAATGATATCACCCGCCTTGCGCACCTGAATGGTATCCCCGATGCAGAGGCCGAACTGACGGATGAAGTCCTCGTTGTGGAGCGTCGCACGTGCTACGGTAGTCCCCGCCAGAAAGACCGGGTCAAAGCAGGCCGTCGGGGTCAGAACGCCCGTGCGGCCAACGGCTACTTCGATGCTGCGCAGCGTCGTCTCCTTGACCTCCGGCGGGTACTTGAATGCAATGGCCCAGCGCGGGAATTTGTTGGTCGAACCCATCAAATCGCGCTGTGCAAAAGCATTTACCTTGATAACGGCACCGTCCATATCAAAATCGAGCTTCGAACGGTTCTGGCCGATCTGCTCGATCTCAGCAATGGCGTCTTCGATGTTGTGCACCACGTGATAGCGCGGCGAGACCGGCAGACCCAGGCTCTTGAGGTAGTCCAGACTCTCTGCATGGGTAGTCAGTTCCTTGCCGCGAATCTGCTGCACATTGAAGATAAAGATCGACAGCCCACGGCTCCCGGTGATTTTTGAATCCTTCTGGCGCAGCGAACCGGCGGCTGCATTGCGCGGATTCTTAAAGGGGGCCGCTCCCTGCAATTCCTGCTCGGCGCAAAGGTGCTGGAACGCTTCATGCGGCATATACACCTCACCGCGCACTTCCAGAAACTCCGGTGCATCCTTCAGCTGTTTGGGAATCTTCCGGATGGCTTTGACATTGGCCGTCACGTCTTCGCCGACCACACCGTCGCCGCGGGTGGAAGCCCGCACCAGCGTACCGTTTTCGTATTCCAGGCTGCACGAAAGGCCATCGATCTTGATCTCCACCACGTATTCCGGTTCGACGCCTGCTTCACGCACCCGGCGGTCAAAGTCACGCAGTTCGTCAAACGAAAACGCATCCAACAGACTTTCCATTTTGACCGCGTGTGTGACCTTGGCAAACCGTCCGCTGGGGGTCCCGCCGACATGCTGCGTCGGTGAGTTGGGTGTGACCAGCTGCGGGAACTGTGCTTCCAATTCTTTCAGCTCCCGTGTCAGGGCATCGTATTCAAAATCCTCCAGTTCGGGGGCATCCTGATCGTAATAAAGGCGGTTGTTCTTTTCAATTACCGCGCGCAGTTCTTCCACGCGCTTCTGCGCTTGCTCCAGTTCCAAATACTCCACGCTCCTTTTCTATGAGCTATTATAACATAAAACGGCGCGGCATTCGAGTCAATTTTTCGCTGTAGAAATGTGCCGCTCAAACAAGCTATACGATTTGTATTCTTTTCATTCTATGCGTTTTTGATGTAGATGAAATTTTGTTGCGGACGGCTTTCTCGCGATTTACTCTTTGTTTTATTTTTTCAGTTTCAATCGCATCTGCGTTATTTCAATCCGATTTGTTTTATGAAATCAACGGTTCAAAATCGTCTTGATCTCCGCGAGATCCTTTGCAAAACAGATTCCTTTCTGCCGTTCTTCAGACGACAGGCCCGTTTCGATCATGTGGCTCAGCAGCATCCGCAGGCCGGTATAATAACCATCCAGATCGTACAGAATGCAGGGCGCATCCAGATGCTTCAGCGAGACTTTGGACATCACCTCTGCGATCTCTTCCAGCGTACCTGTCCCGCCGGGAAACGCAATGAACGCATCGCCCAGCTCAATCATCTTCGTCTTCCGTTCGGTCATATCCTTTGTGACGATCAGCTCCGTGAGGCCATCGTGTTGAAGTTCCCCTTTGACAAAGAACTCCGGCTCCACGCCGATCACCTTGCCGCCCGCAGCCAATACACTGTCCGCCAGTGCACCCATCAGGCCGCTTCGGGACCCGCCGTAGATCAGCGCATTCCCGCTCTCCCCAATCCAGCGGCCAAGCTCCTGCACCGCCGCTTTCAGCGTCGGGGTGTTTCCTTCGTTTGCTCCAAGATAAACTGTAATGTTCATAGGTTCTCCTTTCACATCCGGTGCTCAGGTCTTGGGCTGATACTGCACACTGGACACATTGTAAATAGTGACAAACGCCTTGGGGTCCTCCCGGTTGATAAAGTTCATCAGCTTCTGATACTCGCTCTTGTCCACGATGGTAATGATCTCGTTGTGTTTTTCCAGATTGTATGCGCCGATGGCCTCGTACATGGTCGCACCACTGTGCAGATCATTGATGATAAACTGCCGTAGCGCCTCCTCTTTTTCGGTGATGATGCAGACACGGCGCTTGATGCTGTTGTCGAAGATGAAATGATCCAACACGATGCCGTTGAAATAAGTGCCCAGAATGCTCAGGACCACCGTTTTCTTATCATAGACCAGCGCTGCGGAAAGCGCTATGCACATCCCCGACAGAGACATGGCTTTTCCCAATTCCATGTGCAGGTATTTGTTCATGATTTTCGCCACGATATCCAGCCCGCCGGAGGACGCGTTGCGGTTGAACAAAATGCTCAGCCCGATGCTGACCACCAGGATATAGCACACCACGTCCAGCTCCTGACTGCCAGTCATCGAGCCAGCCTCCGGGAACAGCTTTTCAAATAGCCCCAGAAACACTGGCAGCAGCACACTGGTGTAAACGGTCTTTGCGCCAAACTCTCTGCCGCAGGTAAAGAACCCGACAATGAGAAGCACAACGTTCAGGATCATCGTAATGACTGACAAGGGCAGCGGCACAAAATTGGACAGCACGATGCCAAGGCCGGAAATGCTGCTGATGGATGTATGGCTCGGCACCAGAAAAAAGTAGACGCCCGCCGCAACGATCGCGACCGCCCCGGTCAGGACGGCCATCTCTTTCAGCAGTGCACCTGTCTTTACCTTCATATCATTCATCTTTGCTCCTCCAGAATCAAATTCTTTTCAACACAGTATACCATGATTTTCCCTTTTCGGAAAGGACCTGCACAAAAAAGACCCCTGCGGTGCATCCAGAACCGCAGAGGTATCGTTGCATTCTTATCGGTTTGCAAAATTCAGCGCCAGCAATGCAAACATCCAGAACCGTGTCCGCGCCGCCTTCGACAACACCGATGGCTTTCATGGAGGAGTGGATGAGAATTGTCTCGGTGCCGGTCAGCCCCATGGCAGCAAGATCCTGCTGGAGGGTCTGTTTTGTGTATGTCGTTGGGTGTTTTCAGATACACCCTAATGAAAAAGGCGTATCGTCTCTTGAATGTCATACCACTGGTTCCTGTTTGCCGTTTTTACCTGCTTCAGCCAAACATTTGACAAAGAACCAAGAAAGCCCAGAATCATTCGAATCAACGAACAATTCTGAGCTTTCTCATGCCACCGGCGGGGCTTGAACCCGCACTCTGTCGCCAGAAAGGGATTTTAAGTCCCTCGTGTCTGCCAGCCTTCGGCAAATTCTATTTTTATTCGCTGTATCGTCTGATTTTTCGTTACGAGAGAGATTTTTTCTTCGTAAGCGAGAGAGATTCGCACTTTTTTGATAAGACGATATTACCATATTTTTCGCTCCATGTCAATCATGTAAAATTGTTTCATCTTGTCGTGCTTGATCTTCGGAGCGTCCGGGACCCGGGGCGTTTGCCCTTGCCCAGATGCGCTCCTCAGGGTGGATGTGATGACGGGTTGAATTACGGTTTGATTGGTGCATTGATGGGCGAAATTGAATGATGGGTTATCGCTGATTTTTTGAAGAATAAATTTTGAAGCGATTGAAGTTGTTTTTATGCGCTGACTGCCTTGATGAATTCTCACCTGTGATGCTCGTTGCTGTTTATTTGCCCAATCCCTACTTTGCCTGTGCTCTCCCCCCTTCTACCTCATCTGCTGAAATTTCACCGGAAGTGATTTTGAGGGATGAAATGAAAAACGTGTATATTTGTTCGATATGAAGCAATTCGTCTATTATAAAACCGCCTGGATGAGATTTTGTAGCCACACCCACACGGTTTGAGGTTTGAAAAGATTACTTTAGTTCAGTGCAAGGTTCAGACAGCGTAGCCCTTGTTTTTGATGACTTCCACGACCTGAGAGACGTACTTCTGGCAGGTATCGTGGTCAGGGGCTTCCACCATCACACGCACGACCGGTTCAGTGCCGGACTCACGGACAAGGATACGGCCAGTGTCACCCAGTGCCTCGGCTACGGACTTGACTGCTGCCTGCACTGCTTCGTCATCCTGTGCGGCCTTCTTGTCGGTCACACGAACATTCTCCAACACCTGCGGGTAGATCTTCAGGGGCTCCGCCAGCTTGCTCATGGGCTGCTTTTTGGCCAGCATGACTTCCCATTGATCAAATCACAGCGCAATCTACTTTAGAATAGAAGTTTCCTATCACCTCACAAATCTTATTTGACACTTTGCTATCAACACATGCCAAATTTCGTCCGCTTCCTATTGCTCTTATAAAAGCAACAAGTTCATAACGGATGCCTTCACCATCCAGTTGATAGAAATATCGTTTGTTCTGTGACGCGTCTTCATATCGAATCTCAAAATAATCTGTTTTCCACCACGGTGCTGGAACATAAATATATCCTCTTGTCCCAGAAATAATTAGTTCACCTTCTGATTTGACCCACTTGGCAACTGTTGCAGATGCAACTGCGTGATCGTAAAGGAAAGTGATCCTTGTAAATTGATCATGACCCTCATCATCAATATGGGTAATAATATTTTTAGTTTTGTAATCATTCCCCAGTATGTTAAATATCGGAAGCATCGCTGTAGGACCCCAATCGCAAATGCTATCCCACGCATCTTCTGCAATGGATCGTAGGCTAGTACAGGTAGCATCAACAGAATAGATTTCGCCAATCTTTCCCTCTTTTGCCAGCAAAAGCAACCGTGAATATGCTGTCGCATAGGCCGTTTTAAGCGCATCCATCAGAATACAGCCCTTTTTTGCCGCCAACGAGAATAGTTCTGTGCTCTGCCTCTCGTTTAATGCAACAGGCGGTTCGCATAAGACATGTCTTCCCTTTTCCAACGCACTTTGAATTTGTTCGTAATGATGTTCAGGAGTAGAAACGATGTAGACTGCATCCACTTCCTCAAGTAATCTGTCATAGTCCTGTGTTATAAAAGGAATCTCCTCGAAATATTTCGGATTTTCTGTACACACACCAGCAATTTCCAGCCCATTGACAAATTGTGTTTCTCGGATGTACTTTTTAGCAATATGAGAATCGCCAATGATTCCAAGTCGAACTTTTCGCTCCTCTGAACGGATTTCCGAACTGGAAACACCTTCTGTGCGTTCCAAATATACTACTTTACAATATTCTTTTAGGTAGTCAAATTTCCCGATCCAATCCGATCCAACAGTGAAAATATCCACATCGTACCTGCGAATATCATCGATTTTTTGACCCTCATATTCTTCTACAATGATCTTATCCGCAAGCCCGGTGGCACGTACAGCCTCAATACGCTCCATCAAAGACTGTTGTACATTGATTTTTCCACGGGTTTTATCAAAATCATCCGCTGTAACACCAACGATCAGATAATCTCCCAATGCTTTTGCACGTTCTAGCAGCTTGATATGACCATAATGAAGCAAGTCATACGTCCCGTATGTAATTACTTTTACCATTTCTTGCTTCCTCTCACATTTCACAAAAGTCCACGCCTCTGTAAATCCTTAAAAGCATTCACAAGCGTGGTGTTGTCCTCTTTTGTCAATGCACCAATATGCCCCACACGGAAAATGGTCTCTTTCATTTCTCCACCATTGGGACAAATCCAAATACCATACTCATCTTTGAGCATCGTAAAAACATCATAGGCCGATACATTCAAAGGATGCAACGGTGTAACTGCATTGGACATCGACTCAGAAACGATTTCAAAAGGCAATCCCTTAATCTTATCTCTAAAATCTTGAGCAAGTTCCGCAATTTTCTTTGTTTCGTTCTCAACCCCGCCTGCAGCTTCAATTTCTTTTAGACGGGCATTGATCTGGCGTAAAGTACCAACTGCTGGTGTAAAGGGTGTTTGTCCCCGCTCGCCATTTTTAAGAGCAGACTTCAGATTCAGATACATACACTTCACATCACGCTCTTCTACACGCTTGACTGCTTCATTAGATAAGACAATAACTGACACACCCGGAGGACAAGCCAATGCTTTCTGGGAACCAGTAATCATTACCTGTACACCCAGTTTGTTCATATCAAAATCGTCTGCAAGGAAAGAGCTAATGGCATCCACGACCAGAAAAATTCCGTTTTTCTTACAAAACTCACTGATCATCTCAATGTCATAGTGAACACCTGTTGAGGTTTCATGTACATTCACAAGGAATCCAGTAAAGCCTTTCCCATCGTACATATCCAACTGTTCTTTTTTGAGTGCTTTACCTTTCTCTAGCTTGATTTCCTCATACGGGATCTCATGAATTTGGCACAACTCAACAAAACGCTGGCCAAAGCTGCCGCCGTTTACAACCAAAACTTTATCTGTCTTATCAAAGACATTCATAACAGTTGCTTCCATAGATGCCGTACCAGAGCCAGTGATAAACACCGCTCTTGCGTCATCGCCCGCTTTCGCAAACTTTTTTATCAGCTTTTCATTTTCAAGCATAACAGCAGAGAACTCTGGCGTTCTAAAATATGGAACCTGTTCTGCGCCAATAGCACGCACTACATCATCCGACATTACCGGGCCAACTGTAAAATTAAGCATCTTCATCCTCCAATTTCAAATTATTAATTCACTTGTTTTCAACACTTAAAGGGATTCATTGTCTTTCGTTTCAGTGACAGAACGTTTGCTTTTGTTTTTTCGTAATCCTTATATATAGAAGTTGCCCCCTCCCACAGTGTTTCATAAAATTCCATCTGGCCGAAAATATCAAATTCATGATTCACTTTTAGCTTCATTTCATGGAAGCTTCGTAGCCGTCTCATGCACTTCTTGACATCTTCGTAATTCGATGGATCACATAGTCTGGCTCCTTCCAGAAACTCTGTGATTTTATAGCCATTTCCCGGGTTGATATATGCAATATCATCGCAGATATGCTTTCCATCAATCGTTTGGTAAACTGCAGCTTCTTGTCGGCGGTTAATTAACTGGTCTGTTTCCTCTCCAGGAATACGCATGATATATTTCTTTCCTTTACAAGTAAACAGGAAAAAACGATTCGTCATACCCTTTTTCAAGACCGTAATATCTGTAACGTCTTTCTCCTTTGCTTCTAAGGCTCTGCAAATCACCCGAATGACATCTGTTTTTAACTGATTAGAGTCGCTGTCAATTTCTCGTATAGCAGTTTTCAATAATACGGCAGAGAGTGCTTTAACTTTTGAGCAAAAAGAGGTATAACAGAGGCAAAGAAGGTGAGAACTATGCTGCACAATGAAGCTCGAAAATTGATTCTGGAAGCATACGACAAAGGCGTTAGCGTAAAAGAACCGGCAAAGAGCTTTTCTGTAAACACCTGTTCGATATATCGTTTGCTGAAGCGTCGGAACGAAACAGGCAGTTACGAAACTCAAACGAATCTCCGTGGAAAGAAGCCCAAATTGTCAGATGTAGATCATCAGCACATCCTTTCGCTTCTGGAAAAACAGCCGGATATCACATGTCTGGAAATCATTGAAACGTTGGATTTGCCTGTCAGTATTGATACTGTCTGGCGTTTTCTTCAGAAAGCAGGATACCGCCGGAAGAAAAAGTCTCTTCATGCCAATGAACAGGAGCGTCCCCGATGTGGCGCAGAAGAGAAAAGACTGGAACGGCCTTATATCTGGATTCAAGGCAAGTGACCTTGTGTTTCTGGATGAAAGCGGATGCAATACGGATATGACAAGGCGGTATGCCTATTCGCTTGGAGGAAGCAGAGCTGTTGATTCCGCACCACTTTCTAAGCCCAAGAACACGACCATTCTGTCATCGATTCAGTTGGATGGGACACTACGCTATACGACTTTCTCAGGCGGAACAACTGAGGAGAGGTTTAAGCGGTATCTGGAAACTGATTTGCTGCCTCATCTGAACGGAAATTCTGTTCTCATAATGGATAATATGAAGTCGCACCATGCAAAGGCAGTGAGAAATCTGCTGGACAGCTCCGGTGTTCGATGCATTTATCTTCCACCATATAGTCCTGATCTGAATCCTATTGAAAAGCTCTGGTCGAAGGTGAAGTCTTTCCTTCGTAAATTCAAGGCACGGACCCTGGATACTCTTCCGAACGCGATACAATGTGCTTTTCAGACAGTTTCGCCTTCTGACTGCTCAGGCTGGTTCCATTCCTGCGGCTATTCGCCTTATTTTTGAAAATTGCTATAATTGCTCATAGGTGTTAATTTCCACAACATCTGTCGAATGAACCACACGAGCCGCAATAATCATTCGATCCTTGTTATAAAGTGCTTCTTCCCAGAACGCTCCATCGTATCGCTGATTTTTGCAAAGTTCATCAACACGTTCTGCAACGGTGTCTGCATTCTCTTTCACCAAATAGCAGATACCGATCATTGCATTGCCGCCAGAGCTTTCTGGCACAGTTACCAGTTCCATCTTACGATTGACGCGAACATTGCTTTCGTTGTCCACCAGGTCACTAACCATATACCAGGAATACAGTTCATGGCGGTGGAAGGGGTTCCTGTCACACCAAATATCGCATGGAATAATGTACACATTTTCCAAATGTTCTTTTGCAAGTTTGACTGAATGCAGTTTATTCTTTGCCGCATAATCTGCATTTACTACTAGTTCCACGCCATATTCATCAATCAAATACTCGTATTTTTCTTTCATGAAGCCTACAACTACATAGATTTCTTTAATCCCCACCTCATGAAGCTGCTTGATAATACGTTCAATAAACGGCTCACCATTAACTTCCAAAAGACCCTTTGGCATCTCCATATTGATTGGAACCATGCGCATACCAAACCCTGCTGCCAAGATAATAGCTCGCTGCGGAGTTTTCTGCTTAAACTCAGTTATGGCTTTCATTGTGGGGCGAATAGAATCATCCAGCTACTCAGCTTTAATGAGTTCCTTGAGTGAACGATTTACTACTCCTAACGAATGTCCTGACACTTCTGCTAAAATCCGTTGATTGATAAAAGGTTCCAGCAAAAGTGCGTTCAGGATGTCACTTTCTTGTTTGTTCATGTACCTTCTTCCTTTCGTTTTTATGAACATTGAGCGTGCTTAAACAGCTTCCTATACGGTATAGCAAGCTGTTTTTAAGAATAAAGTTATAAACAATTTTCTTCTATAGCTTGAATCTGGTTTTTTAACGAATAGTTTATCACGTAATTGCTGCAGTATTCGCTCATGTTTTTATACAATTCTGAGGTCGTTAACAACTCAAGTAATTTTATAGCATATTCTTCTTCATCTCTTGCAATAAAACCGCAATTTTCATTTTGTGACAGCTCATCTGTACCTGCTACGGGTGTGGAAACAAAAGGCTTTCCAAAATACATTGCTTCAACTAATGTTGTTGGAAATCCCTCGCTATGTGAAGTTAAGCAGAAAACCTTGCAGTGCTTATAGTACGCATATGGATTTTTCTTATATCCAACACATTCAATCTGCGCTTCCAGTTTGTACTCTCTAATTAATCTGATGGCCTCATTAAATAAGACACCCGTACCAAGCATTTTTGCTGTTACAGAAAGCCCCAAATCATTTAATCGTTTAACAATCCGAATAAACTGCAAAGGATCTTTATTCTCGTCAAAACGATTACAATACAGCAGCTGGAAATCCGTTACAGTTCCTTCTGGCACCATACCGGAGAAATCATAACCGTTATATATTTTTATGATTTTATCTTTGAATTCAGGAAATACGGCAGCAATTGATTTCTCTGTAGCATTCGATATTGCCACAATCTTATTTACAGAGCTTAATGCTTTTCTTTGCTTGTTTCTTAATCTCTTATTTTCCTCCAAATCATAAATCGCACTATGTATCCAAGCTATACGCTTTTGGCTATTTCTGCTCAATAGAAACGTTGGAATAAGGTAATTAAATGATATTTCTACATCATATATCTTTCTAAGATGCATTTTTCTTATTAGACCCGGGAATAATTTAATTAAGGAAGAATTTATTAGTTTATTGTATATTTTTGAAAACATATCCTGTCGCGTAATGTCGACAATCGGAGGCAAAATTTTGATATTGCCATTTACGGGTTCCATTTTATCTGCGTGAAGGTATTCCAGAACATCAATATCGTATTTTTCGTAATCCAGATTGTTAACAATATTTGCAAGTATCTTTTCTGCACCGCCGCCATAACTAAAGGACCAAATAATAAACAGCACTTTTTTCTTTTTCATTTTACATAAGCTCCTGGTAATTACGTTTCCGCATAATTACCTCCTTAATGAATACAACGGCTAATGCTTGAAGGAGGTAAGTAGCAATTACACCGGTCAAACCATAATGCTGTACGGAGAAGAGTAATAGCCCCAAATATCCAGCATTTACAACTAACAATATGGGAATATTGTATTTAACATAGCCCAACGCCATGAAAAGGTTATGGGTACCCATCGAGGAATTTGAATAACAACTATATCCAATGTACAGAATCAAAGGAATTACATACTCGTTTGGATTACTAATGAGATATTTCAGCCAAAGGGAATGTGTTGCTACTACGAATATAGTACTGATGCTAAAAAGCGATAACATAATCAGCTTTAAATGATTTGATAATTTTCTTGCACTTGCGACATCTTTCTGCGAAATCATCTTATTCATTTCAGGATAAATTACCTGACTTATTGGATCTCCTAATTTATTTATTACAGATCCGATATTTCCGAACACACTATACACGGATGTGGCTTCAAATCCTAAATATTTATTGATGATCAGTGATGTAATTTGATTTACCGGCAAATCAATTGTTGAAGTCAAATTGCTGTATAAGCTAAACTTTAAAAAATCAGGACACCATTTCAGTTTTACTTTATAGAAGTCAAGCAACTTATGCTGAGCCAGAGTTTTTAGAGTATAAAAGTTCATTAGTAAAAATTTTGCTGCGTTCGCTATACAGTCTACTAAAAAAAACGCTTTAAAATCACACCTGAGTACAAAGCACCCTAAAAAACCTACACATCGTATAACTGCACAAGATATATTAGATGTTACAACGTACTTATAGTTTTCAAAGTATCTTAGTACTCCAATTGTGGTTCCCTGAAAATTGAGCATATAAACACATAGATAGAAAATACAATACTCTGATATTGCACGATCCCAACCCATAATATTGATCACAACGTCCTTTAATATCACTCCAAAGAACAAAGTTGCTACAAGGCAAAATGCATCCAACATTACGGCCCACTTAATATAAATCTTTTCGGACTCGTGATCATTGTCCCTCTCGGCTTTAGCTAAGTACTTAATTAAGGATTGAAACGTTTTAAACGAAAACAAGCCATAAAACAAATTCGTATATGTCTGAACGGCAACAAGGATACCGTGTTTATATGAACCAATTGCGTTAATTATAAATATGGTTGCCAAAAAGCCAAATACAGAGCTTATTCCCTCGCCAGAAAAAATCAGCAAGAAGTTTCTGGCAAGGTGACTCTTAAATATTCGATCCTTAATATTTTTGATTTTTTCTCTCATGTGTTACAGCCATTTCCTTTACAAATTCTCTTACAGAATCATATTGTCCACAGAAAATTTTTCACGTTCTACTGAAGGAAAATTATATAGATATTGCGGCAATTTGCTTTCAATATAGTGTGCTTCGTCAGAATATTCCATATTCCTGTTAAATATTTGTGTGTTCTTTTTTGATTTTTCCGGGACAAATTTAGTCAGCTTGTCCTTATGCAAGGTTTTCGGAATATCAAGAAAAGAAAGAATTTGAAAAACAGAACTATCATAATTATAAATCAAGTCTTCAAAGTGAATTCTTAATATATTTCTATTTTCCACCTGTTTTTCGGCCTGCCTCATCTTACTATAATTGCTACAGAATTTCTCTACATCAAATGAATATGGAACAGTCGCATTCGCTTTTCTCCAGTAATATTTGTTCAGAAGAAAAACATCCCTTGGATCACGATCAACCACAATCACCTTACAATTATCCTCAAAGTAATTCTCTATTCGATACAGGTTATGCGGCAAAACAAGCTGATCTAATATTATATTTGAATTCGATATTCCCATTTGCAAGAAAAATTTATCCAGTAAAATCTTTGCTCTCGAATAGAACTCAGACGGAGTCGTGTATGAAAGCCACATTTCCTCATACCTTAGACCCGGCTTTGGTACCACTTTTCCAAACGATAATAATTTTATGATCTTAGCCAAGGTTTTCTCTATATATATTTTTACATTAGGGTTTTCTTGATAATACCAATAGACATCCTTAGTCCTTTCATCCATGAGCGAGCTGATGAATTCCACGCACCAGCTCATAAAATCAGAACCAACCTTATCCTTATAATCAGCAACCCAATAATATTTATTGGTGTATAATGTTTTCATACAACTATAAAATGCATGAAGGGCTTCGTCACTGCGAAAAGCATTGTTTCCTTTTAAGAGTTTGTCTTCCAAATCAAATACTCCGTTAGGGCAATGCATAAAAACATACTCAAAGTTTCCGTTGGAGCAAGAGTATCCATCTACCTCACTCAGAAGATCTGTTACAGCGGACGACCCCGAACCCATATATCCTGTTGGTATAACAATTTTATTCTCCATGTGGTTACCTCCTCACTTTATAATAGAATAGAATCCAATCCCTTTGGCAGCGTCAAGTATCTTATGTTTAATCGCCAATCATTTAAATACTGCCGCAAAGCAGGCTGTTGGCATTTTATGATAGCTCGTATTATATTTGCCTTGTTCAACCTAGTTTATATTATTTCGAATAGTAACATACTTCTCTCTTTCCTTCATTTTTAGATGCTCAATCAGATTCCTATAAAAGTATTTGTTTCTAGCAATTCGAAAGAAATCATATATTCTGACTAAATTGAATTTTTTAGCCTTCATATTAGCCTTTACAAATTCATACATTTCGAGAGTTGCAAAATCATCTTTATATTTGACTGAATTCAAGTATTTCTCCAGCATTTCCACAGACGGAACATTTTGATAGGCTCCATTGTCAATAAGATAGTACATTGTCAGCTTTTGTCGGATATTTGCCTTACTTGAAACACTCTCTGTACGGATTCTATAATACAACCCATATGCAGGCATATTACCTATTTTAAACCCATTTTGGATTACCCTGAGAATGAAGTCAAAATCCTCGCAAGCATAAACTAATCTATATCCGTTTAATTTTTCGAATACTTCTCTTTTTCCAAGCCACGTTGGATGTAAGACACAGCCTCCATATAATTGATATTCCTTGATTTTTTCATGAGCGGTTGGGACGTTTAAATATCCTATTTCTTTCCCATTTTCATCTATTTTTATAGCATTACACCCTACCATATCGTAGCTTTTTACCTGTAAAAATTCGAGCTGCTTTTCTAAGCGATCTTTTGTTGCAATATCATCCGCATCCATTCTTGCAATATACTCGCCGATGGCGTCCTTCAATCCAGCATTAAGTGAACTAACAAGTCCAATATTGCTTGGGTTGACTATATATTTTATTCTTGAATCTTCTCTGGCATATGCAGCAAGCAAGTCTGCCATATCTGCTCGCTTTGGATTGTCATTTACAATAATCAATTGAATGTTTGTGTATGTTTGAGACAGTATTGACTCTATGCTAAGTTTTAGATATTTCAGTGGTTCATTATAAGTACATAACAGGACACTTATTATCTCCATCAAATTTCCTCTCAATCTTTTTTAGCAGAAATTATCTTTTGTGGTTATCCCTTTACGCTCGGTTTCCCATAGGTCCAGCAATGAAACTTTTAAGGAGGCAGAATGTAATCAATAACCGTAAAAACGGAGGAATTTCTTCATACCTCTCAAAAGTAACCTGACTCTTGCAATATTCATAGCCGATTTTAGCCGCAAGAAGGCATGCCATGAATATCTTGCGAAGAAACGCTGAACACAAACGGCTTTGTATATACAGTCGATTTTTCCTCCACGCAGTGCTTGATAGGTTTCTCCACAATAACCAAGATGTTCTGCTGCAAAATACTTCTTCTTTCTCTCGACAGAAAGTCTGTCGCCTTTACTGTGCGGTGCCCGGCATAAGTAGCAGCAGGTAGTGAAAGAACTCTGTGTGCCACTGTAATAAGTTTCATTTGCTGAATACATAGTTTACTTGTAAGACCACTCTAGATTAGGTTATAGGTATATTGCTGGAAACCCTACTTCAACACATTCTATCACAAAAAATTCAACTAATGCCGTAAAGAACCCCATTAGTGTTTGCCTGCATCTTTAATTCCTTCCTTTGCCAATTCGTAATTTGCACTTGATTTTAGGCAAATTTCTTATGCCTATTATAATAAATGGTAAGCACCCGTAACTTAATAAGTCATTATCTATTGTGTTTGCTACCACAACTGCTATAAATGCCGCTTTTTCCATCATGCTTATATTTTGCTTTTTTTGATATGCATGAAGCACCATCCATAAAAATAGTAGCATTGCTATTCCATAGCGAACTACCATATATATATAAGCACTGTCCAAAACCACACCATTGTTCATATAACCATCTATATAGACCGGTGTGTTCGTGTAAGCATTATAGTTCATAGTGTTCACAATAGGTATACCATAGCTTTGAAATGCTGAAGCTGCCAGCATACTTCTATTTGTAAATATTTGATCAAATGCATACCAATAATTCAACAGGATTCCTTTATATCGAAGATATCCCGGTAGAATGGAAAAAACTATACATACAAAAACAATCCAACTGGATACCAAATTAAGCGGCTTTTTAATTTTGTTTTTAATTCTTTTATCTCTTAACAGCAATGCTAACATTGATAATCCTACCGTTATCACTACTGCATTTCGGCTTTTGCAAATGCTATATAAGACTATTTCTATAAATGAAAGCACTCCTATTTTTTTCATATTTCTATTGGTAGAAATACAATATGTTATCATATAAAATACAATCAGCGGTAAGCATGCGCTATGAACAAATCCTAAAGAGTGTCGTGCTTCTGTGCTAAAATCCGTTCTATATGTCAAGCAATCCGAAAGTATCCCTAATGCACATAACACCAATGTTAGGCTAGTCATACCTACCATAGTTTGCATAGACACATTATATATAACCTTTTCATCAACATCACAAAAAACATCCGCAATCAAAATCACGATAAACCAAAAAAATCTCCCGTAAGAAGAAGCGTCAATGCTCCACATAGCACTCCAAATACAACCCAAGCGAACCCCTTTTTTTTCCAACTTTTTCCCACCACTGACAGCACCAGTAAAACCTCAACAGTCGCTTTAATTGCTTTGACAATTAGGGCTATATTTCCTGTTTTGAATGCCATATCCTCTAAAAAAAGAGCAATTATAAATGGAACATAGCACAAAATAAACATCTGTTTTTTTCTTTTAACATTCACTTGACTCATCACCTGTATATAATCAGCTTCCTTAATTCCACCTTTTATTTAGTTGTCGTACCTTGATTACCATTTTTCTAGGCAATCTCATTATCAGCAATGCTATTTTCAACTTATTTCTTGCCTTCGAATTTTTTAGAGTTTCTTTTTTGTGCAGTTCAATATATTCTCTGCAATAATTTATATCGTTTTTAAATCTTTCGTCTCCTGGTGCCGTAAGGTATATTCTTAAGCAATTTGTCACCTGGTAAATGTGTACGGCCAAACTCAATTCTTTAGATTTATATTCATATCGACGTAGTAATTCTTTGCCGATATCTATGATGTCAAGATCTTTTTCAGAAAAAAGTTTTGTTGTAATACTATTGGCTCTATGCCTATATCCATAACATTCTTCATCAGTATAAATAACCTTCTGAACCTGATTCAAAACATCACTTAAAAACAAATTATCTTCGTACAAGATGTTTGACTTAAATCTGACGTTTTTAAGGTCACTGGCTCTATATATTTTTCCGCATGCTGACGTTGATATTTCTTTTTGATACAAAAAATTGCAAATTGCTTCATCTTTCCCAAACACATTTTCCCTGGTTTGTGTTTTATAGTATGGCTGTTCCCCATCGACAAAATGAGAAATCTTTCCTACTGCTATCCCAGTATCATATTTCCTACACAATTCATATAGAGTTCTTACTGCATTAGGCGCAAGCAAATCGTCACTGTCAACAAATGCAATATACTCACCCTTTGCTTTTTCTAGTCCTACATTTCTCGTATCAGACAAACCACTGTTTGCCTTTTCGTAGTAAGAGATCCTTTTGTCTTTTTCTGCAAGCTCAAGACAAATGGCTTTACTCTTATCGGTGGATCCATCGTTTACAAGTATTACCTCAATATTTTTATACGTTTGTTCCAAAATGCTTTCTACACATGGACGCAGATATTTTTCGACATTATATACAGGAACGATTACTGAAATTAGGGATTGTTCACTCATCATAGTTTCCCTCGTATGCTACTTTTGTAAACACATCTTCATACTGCCCGCAGATTTTATCCCAGGTGTACTCTTCAGCCACACGTTTCTTGGCTCTCCGACCCATCTCTGCAATTTCATCTGCACTCATTTGGTCTGCCTTATCAATCAGCTTTGCAAGGCTGCCCGGTTTACGGTTCCAATACAAGGCGCCATCCTCTGCTACTTCTTTGTTGAAACCAACATCAACCAATAGGTTTAAATCCGTACTGCCGAGAGCTTCAATCAGAGATGGGTTGGTACCGCCGACCGTATGGCCATGGAAATACGCATAGGCATTCTCTCGAATCTTCTTCAGCAGTTCCTGATCGTAAACAGTACCAATAAATTTGATTCTCTTATCGTTCTTAAAATGAAGCTTCTCTTCAAGCTCATTCAAAAACTTGTCATTTACATTCGTAATGATGGCAAAGTCTTTCTTGCTCTTACTCTTCATAAACTCCCAAATCATAACTTCAAAGGAGTTCTCCGGCACGAAACGACCAACAACAAGGTAATAGCCTTTCTTCGTCAATCCTTTTTCCTTATACCAGCTCACCAGTTTTTCATCATCGTCAGCCAACTTACTAAGGGTAAGATCCGCACCGTACGCAATGAAGGTTGTTTTCGGACTACTTCCTTTGATGCCCTTGCTGTCATAGCATTCATGGATGTACTTTTCTATATTCACAGAATCACAGATTGCAAGGTCGCAATATTTGACCATCATCTGCTCAGAAATTTTCCAATACTTCCGAATTGGTGCCGACCATTTTGCCCTCATCCACTCATGTCCGCCCGATGTCAAGTCCTGGACAACTTTTTTCACAAATAAATTTGAAAAAGCGCAAAAAAATAAGCCCAACAAGGCTTTCAATCGGTTTTTGAACCAATTTGAGCCTTGTAGGGCTTATCTACACTCTATATGATTTTTGCTTTATACGGCCTGCAACGGGGTGTTTTCCATTACTTTCTTAAATTCTTCGACCGTCATTTCCGCATCTTCAGCAGCTTCTTCAACCGTCACGCGGCCTTTTCTCACCTGCTTAATCAGCATTCGCATCTCACCGATGCCAATGCCTTCTTCTCTGCCGATGCCGATGCCTTCTTCTCTGCCTTCGGCCTTGACACCTTGACTAAGATTGCACATAATAAGCACCTCTCTTTCCAGTTCTTCGCTCATTGCAACGCCAAACTCTTCTTCGAGAATTTTCTTTTTCTCCGTAGCTGCTCTTGACGAAGAAAGTAGCACATCCAGAAACTTCAAAATACCTGTATAGTTTTCTGCATCGGGTTTTCCCAGACAAATCGTTACCACACTCATCAAATCATAATTTTCTGATTTCTCAGTAGCATTTCCAATCAACTGTTCTGGCCGAATCGAATACCGCGTAAGCGTATTCTGAAATTCATCGGACGGTTTTGTACAAACCCATATAGAATACACTTTTCGGATTTTTCCATACTCAGACTTTTTGAATATCGGCCCGTGCTGTGCGGAGATCATTCTGCTGCAATAATAGATTGCACGTTTTGTCAGTGGGTATCCCGGATTAAAAGCAGTCTGCGCTTCCACGTTGATAATCAGGCGAATCACATCCTGCTGTGCTGCATCATTCGCTGTGGCCGGAGCAATCGCATCAAAGCGAACATCATAACGCACCGTTCCCTCAGTCAGCGTAGAATCCTCATTATTGCTTCCAGTTATTATTTCGGGAGCCTTCGGAGGTCTATTTGTATCATCAACGTGAACACCAACCGTGCCAACCTCTGGAGTTCCCTCGATATACTTTTCAGCAATTTCATCTACGGAACATTCACTGTATTCATCTACGCAGCCCTTCATAATCTGCGCCAGGATCTGCTTGTTCGCCAGCAACTTTTTAGCAGTCTTATCATAGTCCGAATCAAACTCCGTCTGAGTTATCGTGTGGGCCAGCTGATTTTCTACCGTGTTCTGCTTTTCCATCGGCATTCACTTCCTCGCAGTAGATTCAACAAGAACGTATAAGCTTTTATTGTACTTTCATCTTACCATAAATCGCTCCTCAAATCAAGCTGTGCAGCTCCTTCATAATCCTTAAATTTTTACGAATAGTTGTCCATAATATAACATTGTCGTTGATGTTATAACATGGGCAACCGCTTGATGCTGCTCCTCTGCCGTGCTATACTTATCCTATACAAAATCATCCAGAGGGAGTGCATTGCCATGAGCAAAAGACTTGTCGCCTACTTTTCTGCCAGCGGTGTCACCGCAAAAGTTGCCGAAAATCTGGCGGATGCCATCGGTGCAGACATTTTTGAGATTCAGCCGGAAGTTCCATGCACCAAGGCCGATCTGAATTGGATGGACAAGAAGGCTCGCAGTACCATCGAAATGAGCAACCCGGCCTCTCGCCCTGCCATCGCTGCCAAACGTGATAACATAGACGAGTATGACACCATCTTTGTCGGCTTCCCTATCTGGTGGTATGTTGCTCCGACCATCGTCAATACATTTTTAGAGAACTACAACTTAAAAGGTAAGACCATCATCCCCTTTGCCACCTCTGGCGGCAGCGACATGGGTAAAACCAATGAAAAACTTGCGCCGAGCTGCCCCGGTGCAAAGTTGCTGCATGGTAAGGTGTTCAACTCCTATTCCAGCAAAGCCGACCTGTCTGCATGGATAGAAACGCTGAGCCTGTAACTTTCACATTCCTGCGGAATGAAACACCCTCATAGCCGAGAAGGTTTACGAATCCTCTCAACTATGAGGGCATTGTTTTCTTTCCCATCATGTAAATTATATGTCATACTTATAGCATAGCTTTCATACAGTTTTGTTCATAAGATCACATTTCCCACCGGACATCCTTTCTTCTTTCCGCAAGTCCTGGTTTACTAAGAAATGAAGATGGCTCTGCAAAAATATAATCATTTTTCTTACTTCTAAAACGCGCGGTGCCATTCATAATATAGCAAGCGTCTTTTGCTCTTGTCAGTCCTACATAATGCAAATTCAAATCTTGTTGAACCGACGACTCATCGCCATACTCGTTAGGAATTATCCATTTATACATATCCATATGAAAAACAATATTAAATTCCAAACCTTTTGATTTGTGCAATGTCATAATATTCAGTTCATTTTCACGTGCCGGAACGTAATTTTTCAACTGATGCGGATCACTTATCACTGAATGAAGATTATTCAAAGCTACTTTCGTTTCCTTTTGTGCGTACACCAGTCCAGCAAGTTCTTTTATCTTATCCTCTGCATTACAAAATTCTTCGAACGAATTCGAAAATATACTTTGGCATAGCGCGAGTGCTTTTCTATATTTTTGAGGTTCCAGTTCTTCAGAAAAAAGTTGTTCTGCATAATCGACAGCAAAAACCGACTCATCAAAACGTGCCGAAATTAAATCTCGAAAGAACCTTCCCCATTCAGAGTTATCTCTATCTAGCACCGTTTCCTCAAATATTTTATATGGTGTACTTAGGTTTTCTCCCACCTTAAAAGCTGTACTATTACTTCTACAAAGAATTGCGACCTGATTATTTCTCACTATTCCATATTTATCTTTTATTGGGTGAAGGTATTTATCTATTGCTGCAGCAATGTTCCTCTCATCTCCTGAAATATCGACTTTAAAAACCCTTTTCTCTCTCGGCACTGTTTTTGATGCACCAAAAAGGCACAGGGAGTATTCCGATATACTCGGATGACATCTATGATTTTTACTAAGTTCAAAGCGAGCAAAATCATCTCTTTTCATCAGAGCAATCAGATACTTGGGGAATCGTTTTGTAAAACCATATATCGCTTGATTTATGTCTCCCACAGCAATTCCTGTTAATCCACTCTCAACAAGTTTTATAAAGACCTTATCTTGTATCTCGCCACAATCTTGGTACTCGTCGATAATAATATGAGAATATCTAGCCTTGATATATTGCATCGCACCTGGTACATTCTCTAATATGTACAATGCAGTTTCACCAGTATATTTTAGAAAAATTTTACCTTCTTGTAATCCTTCAACCAAAATACTCTCTTTCTTTGAGGAAAAAGATTCTTCTAATAGCGGTGCATACTTGCTACTCTCATCTATGTTATCAACAATCTCATATTCTGTAATATTCCCCGTAACATGGCTTGAAAAAGGAATAATAATTTGTGAAATATAAAACTTGTCAATAGTGCCAAAAAAAGATTGCTTCGTATCTGCACACCTTTGCTTACACCTCCTTTTTAGTTCATCACTTGCCTTATTAGTAAATGAAATCGCAATTACTCCTTTATATTCTGGCAAATCCGGAATCACTCTGGCAATCTTTTCGACTATTGTATATGTCTTTCCAGATCCCGGCTTAGCAGTAATCACAATATTGCCCTTCTGTTGAAGTATCTTACTTTGTTCTTCAGTTGGTTCTTTCACCATTGTCCGGTCTTGTCCTTTCCGTTGTAATACGAATCAAGCTTGTCAGAGGCTCTACAATTTGGCTCTCTTCAAGACAAGAAAGTTTTTTATGGTTTTTAGTCAAGAATTCCATCATATTTTCTGCTTTTTTCTTTTGCATTGCGTTTACGAGATCATCATGATTTCTTTTTCCATAGTGGTTCATCAGCATATCTTTTAATTCACTACTGGCAAGATCATTTTCGAGATCCACAGCAGATAAAAAGATTCCTAAATCTTTGATATTTGTCCTAATATATTCATTCAACTTTTTAGCATCTTCGGGAATTTCAGCATCTTTTGGCCATTCATTTTCTTGGCTATGCTGATTCCAATATTCAATCAATCCAGTTTTATTATCACCAATATCTTTAACAATCCCAATTCCTCGTGATATTCCAGCATAATATTTTTTTACTGAAGTAGCACTTGTTTTTGAAAATATGTCGTTATCAGTTCTCAGAACCCACGAAATATTTAGCGCATTGCAAATAGCCACATAAGGTTTAAATCCTACTCCCTCAACCGAAAGAATTGATATATTATGCCTGTCCAAATCAAGTTTCAGCTCTCTTGCCAGCGCTGTGTAAAACAACACCTCCGAAGTTCCCTCAACAAGAAAGACTCCATCTGAGAAAAATGTTTCCGCTGACAAAGCGTTCAGCCTATATCCAAAATTATCAAATACACTTTTTAGTAATTCACTGCAACCACCACAAGAAGCAAACGAGTACTTATTTTCTGAATATAATCTCACAATACTTGCAGGCTCAAATTTAGATGCAATATGGGGAGAATGTGTTGTTATCAAAATTTGCTCGTCAAAACTATTCTGAATATACGCCGATAATTTTCGTTGCTGATGTGGATGAAGGTGTGCTTCAGGTTCTTCAATCGCATAAAAAGTAACATGGTCAATGTTTTTTTGCAAATGTTGTTTTGCTATCCATGTCGCGAGGAATATTTGATTATTTCGTCCATCTCCACCTATCGATAACGGAGTATCTCCTGTGGAATATGCGAGAACCAAGTTATCAAGCATTTTATCAGCTTTACTTTCTCCCGCAACAAATCGGACTGTTTGATCTTCGTTATGAACAGACAGTTCTCCTAATTCACGATTTACCTGTGCAAGTGATGTAGAAATGTATTGTAACGAACTTATACTTTCATTGATTTTATCCAAGTCATTTTGAATCTCATTGATTTTTTGACTGTCTGACGCTGTTGCTTCTTCGGAAAGCTTTTCCTTTGCAATCTGAAGTATCTTGCTTTTCTCACGGCTCAAAAAAGAAAAAAGATTGCGATTTGTGTCAACATATTGCATGTTTAATCTCTTAATATATTGTCTTGTTTGAAGTTCAGACAATGTAGAGACATCATACCCCGTCAAAATTTTATATGTACCATTTTTTTGATTCGTATATCTTATAACCACTTTTCCATCTTTGACGGCACTTCCAAATGTACTTAACAAGCAATCTTCTGTTACTTCGCATAGATATGCCGTTATTTCAATAGTATCTGTACCAGAATAAGCATTATAGTCGCTTTCTGTCAATTCTAAATCATGTTCACTAATTGTTTTGTCAAATAGAATTCTTAGAGCGTATAGGAGATTAGACTTCCCTACATCATTTGCTCCGATAATAAGTGTTTTTTTCTGGAATATGACTTCTGTATCATCAAAATTACGGAAGCCTTTAATGCGAACCTTTTCCAATCTCATAATTTTCTCTCCTAACTCCCTAATCTTTTTCTATTGGGAAGCCCATAAGCATCATCTTTTCTCTCTGCCCAGATGGGAAAGCCCATTCATGAAACTCATCGCGTTCTGACAATCTACTCCTCTTTATTAAATTATGTCGCAACACTGAAATCAACTCGTAGGCCTCTCCAGTAACTTTAATAATCTCATCAATATCCAACGAGTGAAGTGAATAGTGAAGCATGTTAGAATCATTATATAAATCTCTTAAACACCCTTGTGTTTCTGGTGTCAGATTAAATATTAATGCAGCCGGTGTAGTATTATTCTTAATTTTGATTGGGCGATTATCAAATGTTTGCAGTACTCCTTTTGTCAATGTTTCTCCATTTCTATACCTGCCATATCTTAATCCTACTGCCAATCCATGCTTATATTGACAATAATCTTGATAATGCTCTTTATGAAAAGAAACTAAATCTGTCAAATATGTCTGCATTCTCAAAACTGCTATTCTATATTCTATGTAGCAATCTTGATGATCTGCCCATGTCAAACTATCATCCAAATCAAAATATGGAAGAAAAAACTCTCCCAAAAATTTTGATGGATCATTTGTCTTAAAATTCCAAATATATCGCTTAACATCTGTAGCATTATAATTTACAACATTCTTCACAAAAGTATCTATATTTTTTGATAACATAAGAAACGAGAACAAATCCTCTATTGCTTGTTCCGCATGACTTAATGCTTCAAATATCCACCCTATACGAACTTCGTTTTTTATTTGTTCATGTTCCACAATAGACAATGGTTGGTTTTCTCCCGTTATATCACTATAGAAATCATCTAAATTGAGTATCAACTTTTTAATAGATTCTACTGCAACAATATGCCAAGCTAAATATTGACTATCAAGATATTGATACATCTGGGCTTTCCCTGCTTCAAATTTTTCTTTTTCTGTTAGTTTTTTCATTTTTACATCCCATAATCTCAAAAACACCAACGCATCAGTAACCAAGCTGTTCTTATTACACTATCTTGAGAGAAACCAACTTTCGGACGATTCAATGCACTCACCAAATTGTCGATTTTGATTTCATACCACTTATAGTAGCATATTCACCATTGTTTTTATGTTATATTTTCATAATACCATAAATCATCGTCGACATCAAGGCAACATTTGTTGACATTTACCATATTATTTCAATATTCGAATGGGTTCATGTGCAATTTTCGACATTGTAATTTGCTTTTTCTGACATGAAATCACTCTAACAGAATAAAACACTCGCCTAGTCGAGAAGAATTCTCTTATCTAGGCGAGTGTTACTTTTTAACCATCAAAGTTTTCCCTTGCTAATTTTATACCGAAGCCAGTCCTCTGCGTATTCGCTACTGTTCAGAATCAAGTTCAGTACTTTGTTTCCTTCTTCTGTATTCATTTCTTCCGGGATGTCATCTTTAAACATCGAAAAAATATTATCCTGTCGCTCTTTCGGTGTCGGATGATCTTGATAGACAATCTTTTTCCCTTTTAGTTCAGAATACACATCAAACAAGCGAAACATTTCAAATAGTATTATCGGTGATAAATATTGATCTTCCCAAAACACTTGTAGTTCTTCTGGCACTTCGTTTTTCTTCTGCTGCATTATTAAATTTATCAGCAAACGATAGGCATACTGATCTGCTCTTAATTCTGTATCCTTTCCATTTCGATCTTCTGGATGAATAGCATGATATAACTCATGTCCTATCAAAAAAGTCCAAATAGTCCAGTAGTTATCCATTGCTGTATGCATCAAGTTTTCTGGGAGAAGAGACATTTCATAAAGCTGCGTTTCATTATGTGTCCCAATTTCTCTTTTTCCATTCTGCAAATCTTCCAGAACGTAAAAGTTCTTCATGCAACGAGTTACATTCTCCTCGCTTCTATTATTCTCAAGTGAGTACATTGTGAAAAGAAACGATATAAGTGTATATTCCAGCAGTTCATCTACAACAACGACTTTTGTACCATTTGCATGAAAAGCGTTCATATTCCTTATATATCGAGGAATATATTGAACTGGCTCATCAATTTTTAAAGCCTTAAGAACCAATCCTAGCATTTTCTCATCAACATAATCTTCTTCCTCGTATGCGCGATTCAAGATTGCCTCATCAATTACATTGATTTTCCGCTTTTTCAGCATTTCGACAAACATCCGAACGCTTTCTCGTCCTTCTTCAATGTTACGTTTCGGAATGTTATTCCTTATTTGGTCACTCAGATAATTCTTATTTTTCATAATGTAATATCACTGCTTCCGCCAATTGGCCCGCTACATTTTCACTTATTTTATTTACATCTTCATTATTCAGATACCTATTTATCCTATACTCTGCACCTATTCTATATTCATCTTTTGAGTTTTCTCGAACACATAAGGATACTTTAATACAGGTTTCTTGTTCACCATCTTCTTTATTGGGCTGTTCAGAAATTTTTTCACTTGTTTTTTCTTTTGATGATTGTCGCAATTTATCCAAAACATCATGTGAAACGATTTTAATGACATCCCATATCATTCCACTTACAACACCTGTTATAATGGAATTAGATGATATGGTAATATACAAACCTATCAAAAAATCGCCCACATTAAAATTATCGACCGACATAACTGTGTAGTCAATGTCTGTTCGTTCTTCAAGAGGACTGTACGCACTTTCCAATTCATAGGGAACCTGAATCAACACTGATGTTTCCATTTTACATAATCCTCCCAATTTACTTTTGCTGTTTTCTCCATCCTTATAGAAAAGAATAACATTTTCTTAAAATGTTTTCAAGGTCACTCGTGCAGTTCCAAGGGCAGTCCATCCGGGTCAAAGAAAAAGGTCATTTTCTTTTTGGTGTAGCTGTCCAATCGAATCGGTTCACATTCAATTCCCATCTGAGCCAGTTCTGCCACGGTAGCTTCCACATCATCCACCCGGAACGCCAGATGCCGCAAACCGCAGGCTTCCGGCCTGTTTACACGCTTGGGCGGGTTTGGCTCTGCAAAAATCTCCAGTTCAATCGCATCGGCACCGTCACCGACACTCAAATCCAGTTTCCAGTCGTTCCGCTCCTTGCGGAAGTTTTCTCTCACAACTGCAAAGCCCAGCTTGTTCACATAAAAGTCTCTCGCTTTTTCGTAGTTAGAAACGATAATCGCCACATGATGAATTGCCGCCAATTTCACTATCTGTACGCCTCCCTATTTTATATGTACCATACCTGCCGAAGCATTACTGCTACCAGTTCCAGAAGCACGACCACACTGCCGACCACCTGCGGTATCATAAAAATCGCAAATCCACCGATCAGCATTTGAAGTGCTTCCATCCCTTGCGACTGCTGCATAAGATACGAAAGAATCGCCGTTGCCAATAGCACACTACCCAGCAAATAGAAAATCCATGCCGAACAATGATGCAGGAATACCACAAACCACTTTATAAGCCATACAGTAAGGATCAGTGGCAGGGTCATAATCACCAGTATCAATTTTAACAGCCATCGAATCGCTTTCATAATGTCCTCTTTCCGGCTGTTTTGTTGCCCATATTATAACACACTCTTTAATGTTACAACATGGGCAACGCAGCCTTTTTTGAAATTCAGCTCTTGTGCAATGCTCTCGCAGCGTCCTGGATGCTCTGCTCATATTTGAACCGTACCACAATGCGCCCACCACCATATACAAAGACGTTTTCAACGAACGCTGACACCATGCTTGCCGTAAGTCTTGTACCATTCAGAAAATTTTCTGCCTGCTCTGCCGCTGCGCGCACGGTTCCCGGCACAAGGCTCTGAGTAGATTCTTCCGCCTTGGATTGTTCAATTTGCTCCTGCACCTCTGAAATCCTCCTATCGCACTCCTGCTTTTTCTGCTTGTAGGTATCCAGTAGGAGCGTCCCTGCCGCATATTCTTCATACATCCGCATCTTCTCCCCTTTCAGTTTTTTAAGTTCCTGCTCCATAAGAGTTTTGTGGCGGTTTGCCTTTTTGTGGGCATCTTTCAAATCCTGTTCTTCTTTTTGAATATCACCATAGAGGGCATCCAGCAGGGAGAGTTCCTTTTTCAGTGCCTGAAAAACTGCATTTTCAATATCACTGACCTGAAAGATCTCAGCTGTACATTGGGTCTGCCCAACCAGTTCCAATCCCTCTCTGCACCAGAATGTTGGAACAGTCTGTTTGAAATTGTGCGCCATCACTCGTCTGCAATTTCCGCAGCGAACTTTGCCTTTCAATGGAAAGTCCACGCTGCCCATCAGCACTTTATGGCTGTTGCTCTTTATGACAAGCTGCGCTTTTTCAAATTCTTCACGACTTACGATTGCTTCATGGGTTCCCTCCGTAATAAACTGCTGTCCTTTGGGAACCGTTCTGACAATGCTTTTGCCGGAAATCAGTGTTTTTGTTTTGCCCAAAACCATTGCCCCGGTGTACACATACGCCGTGAGGATTTTCCAAACGCGAGTACTATCCCAAAGAATCACTGGGGCGATGGTATAGGTCGTTTCCTTGCCATACGCCTTATTTTCTTTGTTATATACGCTCGGCACAGGAACATTTTCGTCATTGAGCATCATTGCTATCTCTCTTGTACCCAATCCCAGAATCGCAAGATCGAAAATACGCCGCACGATTTTTGCTGCTGGCGGGTCGATGATAAATGCGCCCTTTTTGTCCGGGTCGAACTGATAGCCGAACGGTGCAGCAGATGCCGTTGTAATACCCTTGCGCCACTTAACCTGATTGGCAGTCCGCAGTTTCTTTCCTGCATCCCGGCAGTACATAGTGTTTACCAGATTGCTGACTACCACATCCATCCCCAGCGTTGTACCTTTATAATTATTGCTATCATAGTTGTCGTTGATAGCAATGAGCCGAACCCCCAGCAGGGGGAAAATCTGCTCCATGTATTCGCCCACACCGATATAATCACGGCCAAACCGGGAAAGGTCTTTCACGATGATGGTATCAATCTTGCCATTGCGAACACCATCCATCATCTGCTGGAATCCCGGTCTGTCAAAATTGCTGCCTGTGTAGCCATCATCTACAAAATCCATCACAGGCACATTTTGCAGGCTTTCTTTGCAGGAGATATACCGCTGGATCAGTTCTTTCTGGTTCTCAATGCTGTTGCTCTTATCCTTGCCATCTTTGCCCAAGTCGCCATCAGCCCTTGAAATGCGCTGATACGCTGCAATCATGTTTCTGCACTCTCCTTTCCAAGTTCTGTAAACACATCCTGAAATCCGAAAACAATCCGAATCCGCTTGTCCGCACTCACTTCGATTTTCTGCACAAGGGATTTTACCAACTGAATGTCAAATTCAAAGTTGTCCAGATGTTCTTCCAAATGAGAAGTCATATTCAGGTATTCTTCGATCTGCCGTTCTACTTCCGCTTTTTTGTTTTCTGCTTCCTGCAGCGCAGCCCGTAGACCATCATACTGTCTGGAATAATCTTCCCGAATCAGCTGGTAATCTTCGGAATCCACCACACCAGCCACATAGTCTGCATAAAGCTGTTCCCGCTTCTTGGCCATCTGGCTGACTTTATCGGTCAGGCTCATAATTTCACCCTTTGCCCGGTAAACGGGATTCTGCACATCCTCGATTTTCTGCAATTCTTCCAGCACCTTCCGTTTATCGCTCAGCTGGACAATGAACAAATGCAGCTGATCCATTATCAGGGCTTTCAGCAGTTTTTCCGGAATCTGATGGCCGATGCACTTATCGTCAGCCTGTCTTGCCTTGCAGATGTAATAGCAGACCTTTTTACTTTCTTCCGCTCCATGCGGCAGTCGTTCAAACTCCATCGCTCTGCCGCAGTCTGCGCAAAACACCATTCCTGCAAGGTCATTCTGATATTCTGCCCGAATCTGCTCCGACTTTGCTCTTATTGTATGGAACACCTTTTGATTCCTCTTCAAGATTTTTTGCACCTTTTCAAAATCATCCCTTGCAATGATAGCCGGATGTGTGTTCTTTGCCACATACCACTGTTCTTTGGGAAGGTCGTGCCTGTCCTGTCCTGCGAATAACTTCTGTGTACTTTTATTGTTGATGGTATCGCCCACATAGGTTTGATTTTCCAGAATGTGCCGGATCGTGGTTACGCCCCACTTTTTACAGGTAAGCACTTCTTTTCCCTCAACCATTTTTCTATGCCACTCCCGTGGAGTCGGAACCTGCAGCAATGTCATTCGTCGAGCAATTTCAAAAATTGGTACACCCATCAGTTCCCACTGGAAAATCAACTGCACATAAAATGCAGCTTCCGGGTCAATTTCATTGCGCTTTGTCACGGGGTTCCGAATATAGCCATACGGAGCATCGTTTCCGACTGCATAGCCTGCTTCTTTCTTACGCTGCAAAGAAGTCCATATCTTTTTGGATATGTCTTTCGCGTACATTGCGTTGACCATATTCCGAATCGGGAGAGTCAGACTTTCCATGTCCTCTTTGCGCGTACTGTCAAAATTATCTGTAACAGCAATCAATCGAATCCCCAAAAATGGGAACACCGTTTCGATATAGTATCCTGCTTCCAGATAGTTGCGGCCAAAGCGTGAGAGGTCTTTCACCACGATGCACTTGATTTTCTTCTGCCGCACATCGTTCATCAGGCGGGTAAATGCAGGCCGCTTGAAATTTGTTCCCGTAAATCCATTGTCGAAGTAGGTATCCACATAGCTCAGTTCCCTGCTGCGGTTGATATAGTCCTGCACCAGTGCGATCTGCGTTTCCATGCTTTCTTCTGTTTCTTCATCCTCAACAGAAAGCCGCCCATAGATTGCCGCAGGCATTTTTGCTTCTTCCAGTTCCGGGAGCAGCACAGAAGCTGCCGCCTGTTCCGGCTGCGGGAGATTTTTTCTACTCTTTCGTGCCACTGTCTGTACCCTCCACTTCTATCCGACTAAGCATCTGTTTCCATTCATCCGTTTTCATGGTCAGGCTGATTTCTGCCTGTCCATCGTCCCGTAATGTAACCGTGACCTGCTCGATATACTTTTTCACAAAATTGCGGTCAAGTTCCTCCGGGGTCTTATACTGTGCCATCTGCTGAATCCATGGATTGCGCAGGCTCAACGCTCGTTCCCATACCAGCGTATCTTCCATAATTGTTGTAAGCTGTTCATTCAATTTCCGATGTGCTTCTTCGTAGTCCAGCAGTTCGGCACGATATTGTTCTTCGGTGATTTCATCGGCTATATAACTCTCATACAGCGGTACACGGCGAAACTGTTCCATATTCAGTTCAGCCAGAACAGACTTCATCTGCACCGACTTTTCGGCTCGGACTACCTCGATTGCTTTCCGGCCCGCTCCCTGCTGAATCGCTGCAGTCAGCTTTTCTTTTTCCAGATGTTCCAATTCCAGAGCATCCATCACCTTTTTATAAATGGTAGCTGCCGGAACTTTCAGATTCTTTCCGTTTTCCTTGTGTGCGCGGCAGTAACGGCAATAGAAAAGTTCCTCCCCTGTTTTCTTATCCTTGTGCCAGCAAAGTGCGCGTCCACAGATACAGACAATGTGCTTTGCCAGCGGATTCGGCTTTTTGTAGCTTTTCCGAATGGAGATGTTGTTTTCGCCCTCGCGCATATTGCATGGGAACGCATGAAACTGTTCTTTTGTGATGTACGGTTCATGACAGTTTTCCGCAATGATCTGGCGGCTTCCATTTGTCGCCGCACCTGTATAAGTAGGATTTCGGAACAAGCAGCGCAGCATATCAGTTGTCCACTGGTCGGATTCTGCATCATAAGGCTTTCCCAAAATTCTCTTTTTGTGTCTCATTGGGGGTTCAACACCCTGCTCATTTAACCACTTTGCAATGTCACGCATTTTCTGACCGGACGCATATCTGGAAAAAGCCTCGCTTAAATAAGGAGCAACTTCTTCATCTTTTATCATGTTGCTTTCGCCATTCCTGCGGAGATAGCCAAATGGAACAGAGTTTGTCAGCCGGAATCCCGCGCCTTGTTTCCTTCTCCACGCAAACATGATTTCTGCGTGCATCTCACAGCGTTTTGCTTCAAAATAGTCCTCGACTTCTTTTCGGCTGGCTGTTCTGGTGTCCAAGCCCTCATCCAGCACGATCAGGTCGATGCCCGTCGCATAGAGCGTTTCCTTGATTGCCTGTCGTGCCGCCGGGAAATCCGGCCCGCAGTAGTACATGGATGCCACAATAATGCAATCAAATTTTCGCTCTACGCCATCATCGGTCATTTGGTCAAACGCGGTACGCGCCTTTTCATCGTTCTTGCGGTCAGAATACTTTTTCAGCAAATCTAGTTCTTTATGTTCCGCCAGATATGCCGCAATACGCTGATTCTGCTCGGCAATCGCCAGTTCACCTTGATGGTTCTTCCAAGGAAGTGTCCGGGTATAGCTTACACACTTCATACTGCATTTTCCTCCGTTTCTGCTGCCGGAACACTACTGCAATATTCCAGCACATTGCGAATTTCCTGATCGAACCGATACTGAATATGAATGTGTTCCTTATCATAGACGGTGATGCTCTCTACCAGTTCCACCAGAACGCGGCGGTTCAGACTTGTCAGGTTTTGGTAGGACTTGAAATATTCGATCCATGGCAGATGTTCCACATCCAGATTGTTCAGGCAATCCCTCTGGCGGTTCATTTCTGCTTTGGCCTTGCGGATGGTTTCAACCTTTTCATTAAAGGAATGGCTGAATTCCTTATACTCTTCCTTGCTGACAATACCGCTGCTCATATCTTCATAAAGCTGGCGGCGCAAGGTCTGGTATTTCTGTTCTTCCTGCTCCAGCATCTTCAGATGTTCTTCCACAGATTTCAGTCTGCGCTCATTCTTCGGAATCTCATTAATTTCATCGAGCCGATGTTCCAGTCCACTGATCTGCTGGACTTTCCCCTGCAATGCGGCCAGCACCACTTCGGCCAGCTTACTTTCGCTGATAAGATGTGAGGAACAGCCTAAACCATTGTGGTTTGTGACGCAGTGCAGATAAATATATTTCTTTCCGTTTTTCGACACTGTGCGCCGCACCATGTTCTGCCCACAACCACCGCAGCGAACGATGCCCGAAAAGAGATTGACAGCCTGCTGTCCTTTCGATGCACAGGTGTCCAACTTCAAAACTTCCTGCACCGTATCGAACAGCTTTTGCGGAATGATTGCTTCGTGCATATTGGGAACTCTGATCCAGCCGGATTCTTCCACATCCCGAATCTTCTTGATTTTGTAATTGATTTTCTGCCGCCTGCCCTGCACCATCGTCCCTGTGTAGACTTCATTTTTCAGAATCCGAAGCACCTGAATTGCCTGCCACTTTGCATGAGTGCCAGCTTTGAACCCGCTGTGATAATTCAGGCCGCACAGCCGTTTGTATTCGCTGGGAGCCAGCACATTCTCGCTGTTCAGCTGTTCGGCAATCGCCTGTGCGCTCATACCTTCCAGTTTTCTGCGGTAGATAGAACGGACAATATCTGCTGCATACTCGTCTACCACCAGACGGTTTTTGTTCCGTTCATCTTTGCAGTAGCCGTAGATTGCATAACCGCCGATGAACTCACCTTTGCGCCGTTTCATGTCCAGCTGGCTGCGCACCTTGATGGAAATATCCCGGCAGTAGGAATCGTTCAGAAGATTCTTGAACGGAACTACAATGCTGTCCGAATCGCTGCTCTCGGTGTTCGCATTGTCATAGTTGTCGTTGATAGCGATGAAGCGAATCCCCATCATGGGAAAAATCTGTTCCAGATACTTTCCCATCTCAATGTAATTACGACCAAGTCGGGATAAGTCCTTGACGATGATGCAGTTGATTTTGCCAGATTTAATATCCTCCATCATCCGCTTGAAGCCCGGACGTTCAAAGTTGGTTCCCGTGTAGCCATCGTCAGCGTACTCTTCGACCAAATGCAGTCCTGGCCGTTCTGCAGCAAAATCCCGAATCAGTTCTCTCTGGTTGCCGATGCTGTTGCTCTCGGCCTTGTCGCCATCCTCGATGGACAATCTCAGATAGGCCGCTGCCCGTATATCTTTATTCTTTTCCTTGTAAAAAAACAAAGCCATTAAACCTCCCGTCTCCACGCATATTGCATGGTAAAATCCAGAAAGTTAATGGCTTTTGATTGCACTATTCACTTAACCCGTCTGTATTTTACCAAGCTGCCGCACAAAAATCAAGCTGCTGCGCACATTTTTCAAAATTTATTTTTCAGTGCTTCCCCATACTCTGCAGCAGGCAATCCCACAGTTCGCTGCCCTCCGGCCGGAACGATTCATATACGGTGATGCCCTTGATGATGGCTTTTCTGTGATGCACAGGCTCCGTATGTTCCTGTTTAGGCTTTTCATCAAATCGTTCTTTCTGCTTCATAGAAATCAATCCCCCTTTACTAATAGGAATCCAGAAGGGCATTTTGGAATACAGTTTTTGAAAAAATTTCAAAAAAATTTGAAAAGTGTATTCCAAATAGGGGCTGCGGATTCCTATTTATAGAAGGACTTCTTTTGATAGGTCTACGGCATACGATAAAAGACAGGTCTTTTTCTGTCTTAGAGCAAGATTCGCCTATGGTAACTCAAAACTCACTTTCGTGATTTTTCATTCCCGGCAATCTTGATGGGGATTCCGTTCCCCATCCCCACGGTACGCACAAAATCTTGGATTTTGGCTATCTGGCTCCACATGAATGTGTTCGCAGCCGAACGCCTACGGCTTATCGGGAGTTGCTTCGCAACTATAAAATGCAGGAGGATCACACTATGGCTCGCCCCAAAAAGGATGAAAGCATCAAACGGACTAAGAATGTAATGGTTCGTTTTACCGATGTGGAGTACACACTGGTTTCGTGTTCTGCTGAACAGGCTGGCTATCCCGTTGCCGTTTATGTAAGGAAACAGGCCATAACCGAAAAACTTCACGTTCATTACAACATCGTTGCCGACATTGCAGAACTGCGAGATTTTGCAAGACAGCTTTCCCATATCGGAAATAACCTGAACCAAATTGCAGCCTTTTTCAACAGCGGCGGCATCCAATCTCGTGCCATGCTGGAAGAAATCAATCGTTGCATGACCGACCTCCGCGCTATGCGGAAAGAAATTGCAGGACTGGCAGGTGATTATCGTGGCAATCTTAAAACACGTCGCGGGTAAAAGTGCAGACTATGGTGCTGCACTCGACTATTTGAAATATGAGCATGACGAAGTTCTGAAGAGACCCCTGCTGGATGCAAACGGGAACTGGGTACTCCGTCGAGATATTCTTCTGGAGGGCATAAACTGTGAACCGGAACTTTTTGATGTGGAGTGCGAAATGCTTAATGCGCAGTACCACAAGAATCAGAATTACGACGAAATCAAGACGCACCACTACCTCATCAGCTTCGATCCTGCCGACAAAGACGAGTGTGGACTGACAGGTGAACAGGCGCAGGCCATCGGCATGGAATATGTAAAAGCCAACTTTCCGGGGCATCAGGCGTTGGTCTGCACCCACATGGACGGTCACAACGGCAGCGGCAATATCCATGTGCATATCGTAATCAACAGTCTGCGAAAACTGGATGTTCCTCAGCAGCCTTTTATGGAACGCCCTATTGACTGCAAAGCAGGCTACAAACACCATCTGACGAAAGATTACCTAAAGCATTTACAGCAATCTCTTATGAATATCTGCTTGAGGGAAAATCTCAATCAGGTCGATTTGCTTTCCCCGTCTGTCAACAAAATTACGCAGCAGGAGTATTATGCTAAACAGCGCGGGCAGATCAATCTGGACAAGTTGAACGCTGAGCTTATTGCAGAGGGTTTCACTCCCATGAAAACCAAATTTCAAACGGAGAAAGATAAGTTGCGCGATTCCATTACTGCTGCGGCAAAGAAAGCAAAATCTTTTGAAGAATTCAGCCGCCTACTCCAAACCGAATCCAACATTTTGGTAAAAGACCACCGTGGTCGATTTAGTTACCTTCTCCCGGACAGAGAAAAATACATCTCTGCCAGAACGCTGGGAACCAGTTTTGACCGTGAACATCTTCTGACGCTTTTTGAAAGTAATGCGATTACCGCTGCAAAAGAAAAAAAGCAATGGAGTGTTGCTGACCCCATTGCCGTTCTCTATATCAAGTCCAATCTTCGTCTGGTAGTGAATTTGCAGGACTGCGTAAAAGCCCAGCAAAGTCGCGCCTATGCTCAGAAAGTCAAAATTTCCAATTTGCAGCAGATGGCAAATACCATCGTCTATGTACAGCAGCACGGCTACGACAGCTACGATGATTTGAAAAAAGCGCGCGATGAATTATCTGCCAAAATGTCAGATACCCGCAACACCGCCAAATCTACCGATGCCGACTTAAAGCTGCTGAATGAGAAGATTCACTATCTGGGGCAGTATCTTTCCACAAAGGCTACATACAAAGAATTTTTGCAGGCGGGCAACAAGAAGATGTACCGTTCTGCACATCAGGATGAAATTGCCAGATACGAAGAAGCCGTTCAATTCTTGAAACGCAATTCCACGAATGGCACAATTCCCACGATGAAAAATTTACGAGCAGAAAAGGAAAAGTTGCTTTCTGCTCGAACCGCACAATACGAAAGCTACATCTATTTCAAAGATTACTACCACGAACTGCAAACCGCTTGCAGGAATGTTGATATGATTCTCGGAGCGGAACACACGCAGCAGCACAGCCGTACCCAGCCCAAGCACAGTCACGAACCATCATTCTAAAATCGACATAAAAAGAGCCATCCACAAGACTTTTCCAAAGTCCTATGTCTGGCTCTTTTCTCTGTTTATTTTCAAACTAATTCACATCATTATTGATCATCTTTTTCTAACTGAATTGTATACTCAGCAGAGCTATCAATATACACATCCTTACTCCATGTAGCTTCATCTGAAACTGCACGAATCAAGTAAACTCCTGCTGGAACCGCAATCATAGTCGAATTATTTTCCGTTCTAAATGGAAAGCCTCTATCTACAGTATCATCACGGTATTCATAGTAGATTTCCATTCCCATATTAGAAATATCAACGCCACTAAAATCCAATTGTGCAAAGCACATTCCTTTCGGTATATAGTCTCGCTCTGTCGAAACCTGATCTGGATTCTTTTCTTTATTCAGGTCAATCCCTCTGACTGTTATCATTCCCTTAGACCAGTAAATAAAATCGGCAACTTCTTCTATTCTTAACGCCCCCGTATTATCCATCATCAGTTTATGGAAGTAATCCTGAACTGTCCATTCTGGAATTTCAATCTGCTCCAAGGAATTTGTCAGTTCTATTTCAGTTCCACGATTAACCTCTTGGTTAGGTGTCAAAGTTTGCTTGCTAACAAATGTACTTTGTTCTTCAGTCTTATTTTTGACGTATAACCCAGAAATCGCCAATACTTGTTCTGCTTCATAAGTGTTCATTCCAACAACATTTGGAACTATAACTGTATCAACTGTCAAATTTGACGATGCAGTAACATCCTCAGTTTTCTCTACATTATTAAAAACATAATTTACAACAAAAATTCCAATCAGTCCTACTGCAACAATCGCTGCTACTTTCTTTGCCGCCTTTTCTCTACTATCTTTTACAGAATGTACCGAGCAAACGCCCATCAAAATCAGAATCAACAGATCCGCTGCATTCTTGATTGGCTCCACCTTATCTAGTATATAATTCAAGAATTCCATAACTACCTCCTCTACTGGCTACATTACTATCAACTCTTATCCTGCCTTTTATAATGCCACATTTTTGTAGTTAAATCAATCACTCTTCCCCAAAAATGGTGCACAATTTTTGGGCTGAACCATTTTTGTTTACACACATAGTCAAAACCACCGGCTGAGCCAGTGGCTTGAGTAAGCCCTAGAAGGGCATAATACTAGCAAAGCCCCTTATAAGGGGCCACGAGCAAGCATCTTTCATCTGCATTACATGCCCTACCGCTCTAACGAGCTATGTTGCAAAGTGCATCTTCTAAGATGACAATTTCTTTGTCATCTCGCTTCGCTCAAATCTTATAGCTAAAGCACTTTTCTACTCCATCAGCGGAGCTGGTGGTTGTTGTTCGCTCAAGCTAGCCAACAAACAAAAAGTAAGGGCTGCCTAATGGCAACCCTTACTTTTTACAACTTACCCTTTCCGGCTTCGCTCCTGCTGCTGTTGCTGGGTCTGCTCCTTTTGTTTCCGCTCTGCCTGCTTGATATGCAGCCGATCCAGCACCGACCATCTGCCACCAATGCGCCGTGGCTTCTTCGGTACATTGTTCACGCAGCCATCTATCATGTCGTAATTCTGCTCTGTGCCGGATTCTCGCGCACGTTCATACGTTCCGTTCGTCAAGCATTTTTCATGCTCGGTCATATTCGGCTGTTTCTTTTTATCGCGGTGAACGTACTCTGTAAGGATAGAGCGAACATTTTCAAAGCCGTTCGGCGCATCCGTCACAAATACACCTTTGCTATCTACCACGATTGGAGAAACGGCATCTTTGCGCTGCTCGTTACGCATCATAAAAAAGCAAACGTCTTCTACAACTTCGCTGTCATACGGAAGCCATGTTCCAGTCTTTCCATCAATCTGATAATTGGGAACCATGTAGACGACAGTGTTTCCGGCTGCGTCAGCATCCATAAAACCACCAAACTCCACCAGTTCTTCTTTATCGACATAGAAAAACTTTCGGCCCTTTTCTTCATCCCATACGATCACATCGCCAACACCAAAGGCGCGTCCAATAAATGTATTTGGCCGCTTTTCTTCCAACCGCTTCCGAGCTGTCATTGGCGTATCGCTTGGTGCAGGCTTTCCTTTGTACGCACTCTGGTAATTCTGATGATGGATCAGGAACCCGTCCTCTACCTGCTGTACATAGGATTTTGCCCAATGCTGATGATGAACCTCTTTGATTTGGAAAACTCTATACTGGTTTATCATTTTACGTTTTCTCCTTTTCCGGCTCCTCCGGCCTATGCCACTCCAACTCCAGCCCCTTGAACTGCTGCTCATTCAACTGCTGCATCTTCGGGATGGTCTGCTGGACAAGCGCAGACATCTCTGCATCCTCTGCCACAAGCGGCTGAACCTCCGTCAACACCTGAATCGTATCTTTGAGTGTCGGCTGCTCAAACATCGCCATCAGCATCAATTCCAGTTCATCAAAGCGTACATTGCTCATAACTCCATCCCTTTCTTTTTCGCTTTCTTCGGCTTATCCTGTTCCTGTGCAGGCTGCTCCTGTTTCTTGGCTTTCAGACTGCGCAGGGCATCCAGAACAGACTTTTTCGTACTGTTGCGTTCTTGCTCCTTGCTCTGCTGCCGTGCTGCCATCAGCTTTTCCATATCGGAAATAGCCTGCTGCACCAGCTTATCATCCCTGAAGTAGTTGATGGAATTGATGTTCTCCCGCTGCACTTTGTCATTCACGACCAGCTCATACATTCCAACAAAGCCGCCATCTTCCTCGATACAGAATCCAATGCACTTGTCGGCATTCATCCGTTCGGACGGAATCTTGTCGTAGGCTTCCAATGCTTCTTCCATTGTCAGATGGTCGTGAAACTCTCCAGCAAACGTGAACTCCAAACACTCCGCGACATAAAAGCTGAGCGTTTCTTCCGGCGCAGATCTTTCTGCGGCGAGTTTTTCTTTCAAAACTCCTGCCTGCTGTTCAGCCACCATATCGGCTTGTTCCCGCAGTTCCGCTGCATCCATGACCCTGCCCTGTGCTGCATCGCAGCTGAACTCTGCCAGCAGCTCCGTCATAGCCTCCTGCACAGGCTTATCTCCGTCCGTTTCGAGAATGCCGCCATCCCGTTCCGTGAAGTCCTTATTATATAAGGTATAGTCGAAACCATCCTCACAGGTCTGGATATAGAAATAGGCATCCGGCAATTCATAGGCCAACTCCACATCCTGCACAGCTAAGGCTCCCTGTAACGGCTGGACAACATGATTCTGGATATACGGGTTATCCCAGCCCGGAACCGTTTTATAGTCCTCTACGATGGTGTCAATGCCGTTCTTGCACTGCAAAATATCCAGTGAACCCGGCAGAGGATCAGGATTTTTCTCCACGCCCAAGGCTTTCATGTAATGGTTCGGAAGAGCCTGATACTGTGACATTGCATCATCCAGATTGCCGAACCGCTCAATTTTCAAAGGCGCGGCCTGCAAATTTTCGACCACATAGAACTGCTTTACGAAAGGCTGTTCCTGTTCTTTCTGTGCTTCCAGTTCTTCCCGGAACATCGTCACAAAGCCATCCAGAATAGCCGGGTGGCTGTCAACCACCCAATCCGTGCGGAAGGTCATGCGGTCTGCATTATGTTCCGGGGTGCTGACCTGCTCTGCCCATTCCTTATTGCTATGAGAAAAACGGCCATCATAGCTTTTGTGGTGCAGAGTATTCGCCAGAATATAACCCACACGCTCCATGCCGTACTGCTGCACAACCTGACTGACTGCATCGTCGCCAAGGTACATCCCGTCATAATTATCTGCAATCGCTTCATGGATTGCCTGCTTGCACTCGCTGTTCAGCCGATAGGAAATGCGGTATAAATCCACCTCGTCATTTTCTTTGGCATAGCTGAACGGCTCATAGTAGACAGGCACATCCGAATAGTCCTGTGCGCTGTTGTCCGGCACAGGCGCAGCCTTTTCAATGATCTCTGACACCACATCTTCTTTTTTCGGCATATTCCATTTTTCAGAGAGATATTTCTGCACGGCCTCCTGAAAATCTTCATCGAAGCCGTTCCACAAATCCTCTGCCACCAGCTTGCCCTGCTCATTGACTGCAACGCAGGCCGCCATGTCACCGTGTTCCTCATGCTCCAGCAGAAAGAACTTCTCGCCACCAATCTCCGTTTCATCAACAGCATACCATGTACCGATATGCCCCTCGACTGTGATGTGGTCGGAATCGCCATGGATCAGCACATTGTTTTTCTGCTGCTGTTCCTCCATGAACTCTCGCACGGTCAACTCTGCGCCTGTGAAGTTCAGTCCTTCCTCGCCAAGTTCCAGCCGCCCCTCTGCGCCAAGGTCAAGTTCTTCGGCCATCAGAACAGATGCCGCATGGTTCACCACCACAGTTTTCTCCACTGTAATAGGCTGGCCTGGGTCGTAGTCCGAACCGCGCAGATCATAGCGATATAAGCCCTCCGGCACATCTTCATCCCGCAGTCGGCCATTGCTGAAAAGACCAGACTTATCAAAGATTTCGATTTCCTGCAATTTTTCGTTCAAAAGGTTCTCTTTCTGCAAATCCATACTCCTTTCCTTGAAAAAATCCGGCAGTTCCGCAAAACCGATACTGTCCACATAGTAGGCTTTGACCGTACTGCCATCATTGAGTACCACTACATCACTAACCGACAGCGAATGCCCTGTAAAGTCTGCCGGACGCTGGATATTGAACCGTTCATAAATGCCATCCAGCGTATCCTTGTCCGTAAGCGGTGCGGCATAGATCAGGTCATAATCTGCACGGGCAACTGTCATGCCTTTCTTCTGCACATAGTCCAGTCCCATGAAACGGTAGTCGTGTTCCGGGTCACGCTCTGTGATCTGATAAATACCGAACTGTTTCTCACTGCTCTGCAGCAAAGATTCTTCTCGGCTCTTCTCCAGTTCCAGTTCTGCCGTTGCGATCTGGAACACATCACTTCCGCGCTCGATTTCTGCGCGTTCCGTAACAATCGTTGGCCGCAGACTTGTGCGGACTAAGTAGATCTGCTTTCCCTCATCGTATAGCTGCAGGGCTTGTTCTCTGGTGATGGGCGAAAACGGGAACTGCGGATATGTAAAATCATCTTCCAGATAACTTTCCTGCTGTTCCAGCAGAATACTCTGCCATACATCTGTTCGGATACCGAAAATACCGTCATGCTGTGCGATTTGTTCCTTGCTGGCAAACTCGCCTGCCGTACCATCCGAAAACAGAGGATAGATTTTTTCGCCAGCCCGATGCCATTCCAACGCAGCGTCTTTCATCAGCGGCAGCATATCATCCTTCCGATAACCATAGTCGTGCATTTCCGAAAGACCAATCATCCCATCCGGGAGATTTTCGATTTTCTCCTGTGCCTCGTACATCAGGCGGTTGACTTCTTCTTTGTCATCCTCGGCCAGTGCCGCCGCCAGACCGTTCACCAGTTCTTCCGTTGCAGCTCGGTCATCCAGCTTGAAAGAAAAATTCATGATGAGGTTTCGCTGTTCATCATCGAAAATCGTTTTTTCCTGCTCCTTATTGGCAATCAACTTTTCCGCATACTGCATCGCAGTCATACGCTCTGCGTTCCTTTCTGCGATTGCCGCTTCCAACTTTTCCAGAAAATCGGCTGCGGTCAATCGAATCGTATCCATCGAATCTTTCAGCTCCTTCATCTCCTTGCCGCTGGCCCAGCTTGCCACATACGGAAACGAATAATCGGACGTATCAATGCCCAGAGCCGAGCAGACCGTAAATGCAATACTTTCCGCTTCGGTCTCTTTCGTGAGCCTGTCTTTTTCTTCGCCGCGCTGTTTCATCAAATCGCTGTTATGCAGCATCGCATGAGCTACTTCATGAATCATCGTCTTGATGGTCTGGCTCTCGCCCATGCCGACCTGGATGCAGATTTCTTTCTCTATGTCACTGTAATACCCTTTGGCTTCCCCTTCGATTTCGTCAAACCGAATCGGCACAGGCGATACCTGCTCGATTGCCACCGTAAGCAGCGCATAGTCTTTGACACTGGCCGTCAGTTCGTTCACTTCCAACGACGGAATCGGTTCCCCATCCGTCTGCGATATATCAAAAACTGTCGTCAATCGGAACCTCGGAACCACATACTCCACACGTTCCATTTCCGGCTCGCCATTTTCGTTCAGCACCGCCAGACCCGTATCCTTGTTGATTTTCTCGCGTTCCTCGACCTCCTTAATGGGAGCCGGAGCAATGATCTGGATGCCTTTTTCGCCTTTTTTGACGTAGCGGTTAAACTTGTTTTTCCATGCGTTAAACCCTGCCACCAGTGTGGCATCAGGCCGCTGCATAGCGATCAGCAGCGTATTGTTGAAGCTGTAATTGTGGAATTTTGCCATCGTGCGTAGGTATGTCGTGTACATTTCCGATGTAAAAATGTCCTTTACGCCCTGCTCCAACCGTTCCGTGATTTCTTTCATCTGCTGTTTGCGGTCAACTGCCATGCAAGCCCTCCTTTTTCTTGACCCATCGTGTTTTCATCTGGCGCGGATATTGGTCAGCCTGTTTTGGTGCTTTTGCGCCGTTCCATTCCAAGCCTCCGGCTCTACCCTCACAGGTGTAGCCGGCAGCTTTCAGGGAGCTGCCATTCTCCGTGTCCAGAATGTAGGTAACAACTTTGTTGTAGCCCATGGCCCGTGCTGCACGGTATGCCGCCGCATACAAAATACTGCAAGCGTTCGGCGTTCCATTCGTACATAGACGGTTGACTTCCAGCGTGTAGCCATCGTCCAGACGCCGTGCCACAGGTCTGCCGCAGATAGCAACGCCTACCAGCGCACCATTGTCCGATACGCCGATTGAGAATTTATGCCCTCGCGTCGGTTTATGGTGGCGGTGATACTGCTGCACAAATGCGTTTGCCGTTTTCAGATTGATCGGTGTTAATGTCAGCAAATGCCCTCCTTTTTCAAAAATGCCCCGTTAGATTCCTTGCAGAGATCTAACGGGGTTATCCTATTTACAGTTCCATATCGTGACTTTTCCGCTTCTGGGATTTCTGCGGTTCTACGCTACGTTCTACCTGTTTTGCATGAAGCTGTGCCAGCACAGAGGGTTTCCGCACATTGTCCGCAGTGCGCTCTGCAACGCGGCCTGCGTAGTCCACAGGCTGACGTGGCTTATCTGCAACCTCGGTTTCGGCTGCATCCTCATCCACTCCCAGCGCATCCTCACTACCCTTTTCATCCATGTTGAGCAGAGAGTTCAGCTCCGCAAGACGCGCAGATTTTTCGGCCAGTTCCGCTTCCTGCGCAAAAGGACGTTTGGCTTCTTCCTTTGCCTGCGCCAACTGCTGTTCCAATGTTTCCAGTCTGCGTTCCACCTGCGGTAGTGTCCTTTCGATGCCTGCCAGTGCATTGGTAACGCGCAGGATATTACCCAGCGGGTCTTTGCCGACTTCCATCGAATAGTTCCACGCGCCCTTGATGGATAAGCGGAACACCTTATCAAAGTTGTCAAACCGGGAGTGCAATTCAAACGCACCGTAGCTGCCGATCCTGCCCTCGGTGCCTGCTGCTTTCAGAGCCTTGCAAGCCTCAATGATGGCTGCACCTGCTTCCTTGCGTTCGGTATACACCTTGCCGCTGATCTCCATAGAGAAGTGGTCTTTATCCTGCGCCAAAAGCGGTTTTGCCGCTTCCATGTCTGTTTTCAGAGCTTCAATCTGGCCCTTTGCCGCAGTAATTTCTCGTGGATAGCGGCGCGCAATATCCGATTCCAGACTATAAATCTGACTGGTGTGATTGGCTTTCAGCAGCTTCAGCTTGCTGACCTGAATATCCAAGTCCATCTTTTCCTTGATGTAGGGATTGCCCGTCGCCAGTGCCTTGATTTCGGCATAGGACAGCGCGGTGTCGTCCACATCATCGCAGGCGCGGACAGGTGATTTGGAAGTCATGATCTGAGAAATGAACTTCTGCTTATTTTCCAGAATCTGCCACATATACGAATCGAACGTATTTTCCGTGACGTAACGATAGATTTTCACCTGCTTATTCCGGTTTCCCTGCCGGAGAATACGTCCCTCCTGCTGTTCCAGATCAGACGGCTTCCACGGGCAATCCAGATGATGCAGGGCAATCAATCGATCCTGAATATTGGTTCCTGCGCCAAGTTTCGGCGTAGACCCCATCAGGATACGCACCTGTCCGGCACGCACCTTTGCAAAAAGCTCTGCCTTTTTGGTTTCCGTGTTGTACTCGTGAATGAACGCCACTTCCTCACGAGGAACACCTCTCGCCACCAGCTTTTCCCGCACATCATCATAAACATTGAATGTACCATCGGCTTTTGGTGTCGATAAATCGCAAAAAATCAACTGTGTTCCCTTGTCCGGCGCAGATTCTTCCCAGACCTTGAATGTATTTTCCACGCAGCGATTGACCTTGCTTTCCGGCTCGTCCGGCAGCATATCATTGATAAGCCTCTGGTCGAGTGCCAGTTTTCTGCCATCGTTGGTGATCTTCAGCATGTTATCGAACTTCGGATTCACGCTGCCGTTGCGTACAGCCTCGGCACGGTCTGCAAAGGAACTTACCATTTCTTCCTGTGTTTCGCTGGGTTTCAGCACTTCGTTAATGTACTCTGCTTGCGGCACAGGCAGGTTCAGCATATCTGCTGTCTGTACATCTGCGGATTCCTTGAACAGAGAAATCAGTTCCGGCAGATTGAAGAACCGGGCAAAACGTGTTTTCGCACGGTAGCCGGTTCCTTCCGGAGAAAGCTCGATTGCCGTAACGGTTTCACCAAAAGACGCCGCCCAATCGTCGAAGTGGCTCAGCCCCATCTTCTGCAGGGTATCATACTGGAGATACCGCATTATGGTGTACAGTTCCACCATCGAGTTGCTGACCGGGGTTCCGGTTGCAAAGGTCACGCCCTTGCCGCCTGTCAGTTCGTCCAGATACTGACACTTTGCAAACATATCGCTGGACTTCTGTGCATCCGTCTGGGCGATACCTGCGATATTCCGCATTTTTGTGTAGAGGAACATATTTTTATAGAAATGCGACTCGTCCACAAACAGACGGTCAACACCCAGTTCCTCAAATGTGACCACATCATCCTTTCTCGTCTGGTCGTTCAGCTTTTGTAGCTTTGCTTCCAGCGTTTTCTTTGTTTTTTCCATCTGCTTGACCGTAAAACTGCGGCTGTCCTCACTCCGGGCATCCGCCAGAGCCAGCGTAATGTCGTCAATTTGACGCTCTACAATAGCTTTCTGTCGTTCCGGGGAGAGCGGTACACGCTCAAACTGCGAATGACCGATCACGATGGCATCGTAATCACCGGTTGCGATACGGGAGCAGAACTGCTTTCGATTGCTGGGTTCAAAATCCTTTTTCGTTGCCACCAGCACATTGGCATTGGGATAGAGCCGCAGGAAATCTGCGCCCCACTGCTCCGTGAGGTGATTCGGTACCACATAGAGATTCTTCTGCGACAGGCCCAGCCTGCGGCTCTCCATGCCGGCAGCAATCATCTGGAAGGTCTTGCCTGCGCCCACGCAATGCGCCAGCAGCGTATTGTTGCCGTACAGAATGTGCGCTACCGCATTTTTCTGGTGCGGCATCAGAGAGATTTCCGGGGTCATGCCCTCGAAGCGGATGTGACTGCCATCGTACTCACGAGGACGAATCGCATTGAAAATCCGGTTATAGGTCGCACACAAATCCTCGCGGCGGTCTAAATCCTTGAAAATCCACTGCTTGAACGCTTCCCGAATGGATTCCTGTGCCTGCTGTGCAAGCATGGTTTCCTGTTTGTTCAGCACACGATGGTCGCCATCCGTATCGTGAATCGTATCGTAGATTTTGGTATCCCGGAGGTTCAGTGCATCTTCCAGCAGCTTATAGGCATTGACCCGCAGGGTTCCGTAAGTGTTGGTGACAAGCGGATTGCCGCGATCCAGCGACTTGCCCGAAATGTTCCATGCACCAGAAATTTCGGAATAGGTTGCCTTAATGTCAATCCCGGCATAGTAGTTCGGGGTCTTGAACACTTCTTTCATAAACTGCGTGATATACTCCGGCTTCACCCAGTTCGCACCCAGCCGCACTTCGATTTCCGAAGCATCCAGGTCTTTGGGCTGTACCCTTTTTAGGTAATCCACATTGATCTGATACTCTGCATGGTTCGCTGCAAAGGTTTCTGCTGTGGCCAGTTTTTCACGAACGTTGCCGGACAGGTATTCATCCGAGGTTTCCCACTGCTGTGTCACAGGATTTCGAAAAATCGCACCTGCCAGTTCATCCGTGATCTCCTGTTCCGGTTTACCGCAGAGCTGCACCATAAACGGTATATCCACCTTTGCTTTTTCTCCAATGGAAAGTGCCAGAGCTTCGCTTGGCGTGTCCACTGAGGTAACAGGCTCCGGCTTACGGATGGTGCGCTTGGTGAAAATATCGGCAAGCCGTTTGAGATTCTTCTCCTCATCCAGAATTTCCAGTGATGCCAGCAGACAATAGCTGCTGTCCTGTCGGAACGCCCGCTTGTTGGCCGTGCTGTTGATAAGGCCATACTGCGCCTTAAATGCGGTGTACTGCTGTTTCAGTTCATTCTGTAAAAGCTGTACTTCAGCATCCGAACCATCATGCAGCTGACAATCCAACAGCTTCCGGGTGGTTTCCCGCAGAGCGATCATGCCCAGCACCCGCTCTGCAGTTACGGCAGGCAGTTCCACCTTATTCATGAAAGAATTTTCACGGTAGTAAATCTGCCCATCTACGTTCGTAAAGCTGAAATTCTTCACGCTGGGGTCTGCCGGGATAGGTTCTTCCTGCACATCCAGTTCATCGTCGGAGATTTCCGGCTCCGTGATGGTGGCATGGATGTTGCCGACCGCCTCTTTTAACTGCTTGGCAAGGTCTGCGCCTTCGATGGGCTTGACCGTAGTTTCCTGCTTGCCATACTGAGTGCTTTCGGTGGTGATCTCCCCCAGCACCATCTCAGGATGCTTCGCAAAATACTGGTTGATGGAGTATCCTTCCGGCGTTCCGGCAAGGTCTACCCACTCTGCCCGCTCCACCGCTGCACGGTCACGCTTCTGCAGGAACAGAATGTCAGCAACCACGCCCGTGTTGGCATTGCGCTGGAACGCATTGTTCGGCAGTCGAATCGCGCCTACCAGATCGGCACGGTTGGCAAGATACTCACGGACAGAGGAATCCTTCTTATCCATCGTACCGCTGGACGTTACCACCGCCACCACGCCTCCCGGACGCACAAGGTCAAGGCTCTTGGCGATAAAATAATCGTGGATGAGGAAATTGTGGCGATCATACCGCTTATCCGGCACTTTGTAATTGCCGAACGGTACGTTGCCCACAACACAGTCAAAGAAGCTGTCCGGGAACTGCATCGTTTCAAAGCCCTGCACCGCAATTTTGTTTTTCTGGTACAACTGCTGTGCAATGCGGCCCGAAATGCTGTCCAACTCCACACCGTACATCCGAATCTTCTCCATGCTGTCCGGCACCAGACCCATGAAATTGCCTACACCACAGGATGGTTCCAGCACATTGCCTTTGGACAATCCCATATTGCCCAGGGCTTCATACATTGCCTTGATGACCGTAGGAGAAGTGTAAAACGCATTCAGGGTACTGGCGCGGGCTTCCTTATACTCATCTGCCGTGAGCAGGGACTGTAGTTCGGCATACTCTTTCGACCACTCCGCATTGCTTTCATCGAACGCCTGCGGAATGCCGCCCCATCCCACATACCGGGAAAGAATCTCCTGCTCCTCTGCAGTGGCCTGCCGTTGCTCTGCATCCAGCGTTTGCAGCACCCGAATGGCTTCCACATTGGCTTTATACTTTGTTTTCGGTCCTCCTGCGCCGAGATCATCGTCCGTAATACGGAAGTTCATAGATTCCTGTTTGGGCTGTACAGGCTGTTCTGTTTCTGCTTCACTGTCCAGCGGAAGATTGTGCTGCCGCCTTGCATGGTTGACCTCTGCCAGGGTCATAGGCTGCTGCGTCAGCGGTTCAAGGGCTTCCTCTGCCGCTGCGCGGCTGATGGCATCCGTTCTGTTCTGCACATCTGCGATCAGCTGCATCTGTTCCGGCGGAAACTCAGGATTGAGCAAATCTTCCAACTCTCCGCCCGATTCTGCCACCGAATAGATCACATCCATCTGCTCCGGGGAAAAATCCTCGTAAGCCACACCAGCATTATGCAGAGCCGTAAAGACTGTGATTTCCACCACTTCTTCCATCGGTACATCTGCCTGTTCATACACATGCCGAATGTACTCCAGTGGTTCCGTTCGGAAGGTCGGATACCGGGCTTCTTTCGCAAGGGTCATGTCCTGCAAACTGACCGTTCCCTGTTCAAAGTTGACCGAATTCACACGGAACTCTCTATCTTCCAGTTCGATGGTTGTGTTAATCGGTAAGTATTCCTCTCTGCGGAAATACTTTGTCTGCGCATAGGTTCCATCTTCCTGCTGGCCGGACAGATAGATACTCTCCCCCTGTTTCCAGAGCTTCATTGCCTGCGAAACCCACTGTTCACGCGGAAAACCAGATACCTCAACCTTGCCGAGTGCGGTTTCCTTTTCCAACAGCTTGCTGCCAAGAAGTTCTGAAACGCGCTTTGCATCCTCGCCGTAGAACTCAAAGTTACCGTGCTGCTCGTAGCCGACCAGTGCATCCGGGTAACGCTCTTTCAGCGCATTATACTCGTTGGCTTCATCCAGCGGCAGGGGCTGCAAGGTCGGCTCAACGGCCTTTTCTTCCGCTGCATACGGAGCCATAATGCCGCGCACCCACTGCGGTGCGTCCTTGCTATCCTGATACAGTGCAACGGCATCCCGTCTGTCCGTAATAACGTCCTGATAGGTGCGCTGGAAAATATCTTCCTGAATCCACTCTCCAAAGTGCGCCCATGTGTCGATAGCCTCGGAGTAAGTAGCATTTTCCACCTCGCCGGAAGCAAACAAATCCTTGATTTTTTCACGAATCAGATTTTCCGCTTCTTCCTCGGTGGTATCGCGGTCACGCAGCAGCGGATAGATTTCGCTGCGCTCTACCTTTTCCAGCAGCGTGTACAGACATTCTTTATAGACGCAGCGGCTGTCTTTCTGCGTGTGGTCTGCATCCAGTTTCAGGAAATCGTTCAGCGGATTCTTCGCCAGCGTTTCGCTATATGACGGTAACGGAATGACCCGGCCAGCCACCGCCGAATTTTCCATATCTTTCAGATAAACGTCGTAGGCATTAGAACGCTCAACGCGGTACAGATGGTCGTTTTCCAGATACAGAAAACTACCGTTTTCTCTGCTGTACGTTTGCTTAGGCTGATTTTCAAACGATTCTACTGCTTTTGCATCTTCTCTCGTTTGACGAATGACAGACTTTGCATCATTCAGACTGTTAAACGGCCCTGTTTCTGCTGTACCTGTTCCCGTTTCTTCGTCATAGTTGTAATGGTTATAGAACTTGCCATCAGGATATTGCAGAATTGCAATATCCTCGATATATCCCTCCTGCATCATCACCGTTGACTGATACCGCGCAACGACTTTTGCCTTTTGGGGTTTCTCAACCGCTGCGGCGGTTGACTGCTCTTTCGATTGCGGCTCCTGCTCCATGAAGTCAAACATGGACATCTGCCCCTGTTCAGGAACCGCAATCTCAACAGCCCTCTTCTTTTCCGGGAAAATCGTGTACGTTCCCTCGACATATTGGTGCAGGATAGAGAGGGATTCTGCCTTACGCTCATATTCTCCCGAATCCAGCGGCACGGACAGCAGTGCATTGTCCATCTGCTCCAGCAGTTCCACCGCCTGTTCAGGGGCTTCCAGCTTTTCAACGAGAGCCTTTCGTCCTTCTTCATGGTAAAGGTCTTGCGGATAAGGCCGTTCCACGTCGTTCGGCAGGTGGTGATAGAATCCCATCACACGCATTGCCATCTGTTCCCGTTCATAAGCAGGCATCCGGGAGTAGTCTGCCGGCTTCAAATACTCACTGTCACGGATAAGCTGGTCGATCCGGCCTGCGGCCTGATTCCAGTTCAGATGAACACTGGCATACGGGTTTCCGTATGAGCCACGCTCCAAAGAAATGCCCCTGCCATCGTGATCTTCGTGAGAATCATCTGCCCCGCAGAGTGCATGGCTGCTGCCACCGATTCCGTAATGGTCTTTCAGGAAGTCGGCCCGTTCTTTTTTGTCCTCATGATTCAGGAAGAACGAATAGATTGCCAGCCGACTGTCCGAATAATTGCTGCCTCGTGTGAAATAAGCGTTTATTTCATCTTCCGTGATGAACTTCTTATACTCATTCCAGTGAAAGCCATCCCGCGCCGAGTAGTTCTGATAAGGCTTTGCAAACTGCTGGAACAGAGCTGCCACTTTATCCGGCTTATAAAAGTGCATCCGCATCAGGTCTTTATCTTCGGCGTAGGCTTCCCCCAGCGCAGATAATCTGTCGTTTAGGTCAGTCAGAAAATCCGTATCATCCAGCAAGCCTGCCAGCCTGTCTGTCAGTTCCGGGAAACCGACCCTGAAGATTGCTGTATCCTGAAACACTGCTTCGGCAACACCGTCTGCCAAGTCACGTTCCATATAAGCCACCGTCTGCGCGTGTTCCTGCAAAGCATTCTGCCGTGCAGCATCCAGAACCGCCTGCGGCGCATACTCGCCCTGCCGGAGCAGTTCATGGATACGATTGCTCACATCCTCCCAGGATAAAAACGCATTGGCAATCGTACCGCCCCTTGCCGTGCTGCCTGCTGCAATACGCAGCCCTAAATCATCGAACCAGACCGCATACTTTGCACCGCCAATTTCAAAGCCTTTGCCGCCCGTACCATATTCGTTTTTCACGAACTCCGTGTATTCTTCCGGGGTTTTCTCGACCATAAAATTGTAGATCAGGCGCAGTTGGCCCTTGCTGCGGTTGCTGCCTGTGCGCAGAATTTCATCGACTACTTCAGGATCAAGTACAATCTCGTCCGCATACCGCGCCCGGATCGGTGCTTCAATGGCGCGGATCTGCTGTTCCACGGTCGGCAAATCAGGAAAAGAAAAAGCAGAGGCAATTTCTTCCTCTGCTTCGCTCAAATCCTGTTCTGTTGTCGGTTCGGTTAATTGTATACCAATTCCTTCAAGACGATTTCTTCTGCCATCGCCGTCAGGCTGTTCTGATGTGCCGCCCATGCCAGCGGGTCTTTCTCCTTGTTCGGTGCCGGAAACTTCTCGTTCAGACTGTCCAGCAGGGTTTCCACCCGGCTCTCCGCTGCTTCCTCGATCTGCGCCAGATGCTGGTTCAGCCTGCCGCTCATCAGCATACTCTGATACCAGTTCTTGCGGTTCTCTTTCAGGTACGTCCTGCGCAGCATCCCGTACTTCCCGATAATCTGCGGCTCGTCCTTCACGGCCAGATTCGGGAACAGATAATCTCCCTTGCGGTAATACGTCAACTCCATTTTCTTGTCCTCCTTTGGTCGTGTTTTCTTTGATTTCACACTTTAACGCGCTAAAGTCCGTATTGGTATTATACAAGCTGTCAACGGATTTTTCAAGCTGCTGCGTGATTTCTTTTTTGTAAATTTTCCGCATCTCTCGGCCAATGTCAAAAAGAACCGCTTCGCACTGTTCGGAAACCGCGTTGCCAAGGAACGACAGTACCGGCAGCTTGTTGAAATCCACGATACGGATAAAGTCATCATCGTCCAGCACATCCATAGGCTCCTGCCCGCAACGCCGGGAAAGCGTATAGAAGATACTGTTGGTCATCAGTTCCCGGAAGCGGACGCGGATGTTATCTTCGTCCAGTTCTTCCAGAAAAGTGCCTGCCACCTCATAGGCCAGACCGTCCATCGCTTCATCCAGATTGTCGGCGGTCAACTGCTGTGCCAGTTCCATCAGGGCAGTATTCATGCTGTCTGTCTGGGATAAACCATAGGTATCTGCCAGATGGTCTAAGATAGCCTGCTCATGCTCGTGGCTGTCCAGATTCCATAAGAGCGGTGTTTTTCCGCCGCGCACCAGATGAGTGTCAGCAATATCGAACACATACCGCAGCTTGGTACGAGGTCCGGTATCATCCAGAAGCGCGATGCCTTTTGCGCCACGGTTGACCCATCGGCTCATTTTCTGATTCCAGAGTTCCATTTCTGCGCAGGCGGTTGCATCGGGCCGCTGCGCGTGGATCAGGAGCGCATCGGTGAACGAATAGCGGTACAGCCGCGCCGCCACATCCAGATAACTCATCCAGTCCTGTGGCGAGTTACTGACATACCGGGCGTTCTGTTGCGCCAATTCTCGAATATCGTTAATCTGTGGCAAGGGTCAAACCTCCTTTACATTTTCGTTTGCATCGGTGTTTTAGGAAATTCCAGGCTGTACTGTGCGCGGCCATCTTCGACGCGCATCACAAGGTCAGCGGCGAATGTCTTATCTTTTTTCGCGGAATAAAAGTCTTTTACATGGGTGCGGCCTTTCTTCAAAAGGTCTACCGCCATCTTCTTGTCCAGCGTTTTTCTCATGCTGGACAAGTATCTGCTTTCTTTCCAGAGGGCAAATTTGCAGCTGCGGTCTGCACAACAAAAGCTGAGTTTGCTCTCATGTACAGGGTTTCCGCAGACCGGGCAACTTCCTACGCTTACCTTATTATAATAGGGAGCCGCCGCGACGGTAGGAATCTGCCGCAGGTCAGCCAGCATTTTATCGAGCAATCCGTGGATGCTCTGCATAAAATCATGGGGCTTGATCTCACCGCGCTCCATCCGCAGCAGGTCATTTTCCCACTCAGCTGTCATGCTGGCAGATTTCAGGTAGTCCGGGATATTGCGGATCGCGGCCACACCGTCCTCCGTGGGAATCATCTGCTTGCCCTTGCGCTGTACATAGCCGGAGGATACCAGCTTTTCCAGAATCGCGGCGCGCGTTGCAGGGGTTCCCAGACCTTTCTTCTCAGTGTCCTTTTCAAATTCTTTGTTGCCTGCCGTTTCCATTGCGGACAGCAGGGTATCTTCTGATACGTTTTGTCAAGGGTGTTTAAGAACTTTTTTCGCTGTCATTCAAAATCAGACGCTTGATTTTGTCGCTCATGGTTTCTTTGCTCGTTTCACTGAAATGGATTTTGACGCGGTAGGTGGTCTTTCCGATTTTCTTTATCATTACAGGTGGCGCGGCTTCCTTTACGGTCAGAGGGGAAGCGGTTGCGGGGGTGCTGCGGTTGCTGGTGTCGTTGTTCATAGGCTCTCCTTTCCATGAGAAAAGCCCCATGCGGTCATACATGGGGCGGTGGTTTTGAGGTTGAAGTGGCGAAGTGGCAAAGTGGCAAGGTATCTGGGTTTTGCCACTTGGATTTTGCCGTTTCACTTTTTAAGAGCGTGATACCATGCCGCGCCAATGCGCTTTGAGGTAATGCGCCCGTCAAGGTTTTTCTTTGCCGCCCGGACAGTACGGGCAGAAATCCCCGCGTCGGCTGCGGCTTTCTCTATGTCCTCGCTGGCAAGCTCTTTTCCGTCTGCCAGTAGGTCAAGTATCAGCTTTTCAGCCTGTTCGGTTTTTGTGGCGTTGTTGCCGCCCGCGCCGGACAGCAGCTCGTCGGCAGTTATATCATATTCGCCTATCCACTCAAAGCCTGTTTCCGGGTCAAGGCAAAAGGCAACGGGCTTTCCCTCCGGCGCAAGGGAAGATTTGTCGTGAATGATAACGCGCACATTCGGCTCACGCTTCACGCGCCCGATTAAAAGGACGCTCCTTGCTGCGGCTCTAAAGTCGATAGAACCTAAGCCCCTGTATGCGCTCTGTCCTCCGGCAGCTTTGTTGAGATGTCCGATAAGGATAACGGCGCACCCGGTACGCTCGGCAACATCAGCAAGGCGGCGGAACATGGGGCGCACTTCGTTTGCCCGGTTCATGTCGGTCTTTTCGCCCATGTACGCCTGTATGGGGTCAAGGATAATCAGCCGCGCCCCGTTCTGCGTAATTGCTTTCTCTATGCGCTCATCGGAGAGGGTAAGCTCCCGCTTGGCTTCATCAATCACAAGCACGCGGTCAAGGTCGGCTTCTGCTTCTATCAAACGGGGCTTAACGGTATCGCCCAAACCGTCCTCGGCAGTCTGGTAAATCACTTGAAATGGCGGCAAGGGTTTCATTCCCGGCAGCGTTCCCCCGGTGGTGCAGGCGGCAGCAAGGCGTAGGGCAAATGTGGTCTTGCCCTCGCCGGGATTGCCTTGCACAATGGTTACTTTCCCAAAGGGAATATACGGCTCCCATAGCCATTCAACGGTCTGTGTGTCAACCTCGCTCATGCGGATAATCTCAACGGTTTCTTCCTGGGTTGGCTCTTTCAAGCCGTAAATCGCTTCCCGGATATACTTCCCGTCCGCGATTTCTGCCCGGTGCTGCAATACCTCGTTCCAGTCCTTGTAAAGCGGCACAAGGCGGTGGACGGTCAAGCCCTCCGGCACAAGCTCCGCAAGGCGGCTGCAAGCATCGCTTCCGGCGTTGTCGTTGTCAAGGCAGAGGTAAACGGTCTTGATGTTCGGGCGGTCAGAGAGAAAGCGGAGCAGGGCTTTTTCGCCCACGCCGCCCAATGACAGGTAGCTTTGCTTCTGCCAATCCTTTTTGAACAGGCAGAGAAAAGAGAGCAGGTCAACGGGGGCTTCAAAGACAAACAATCTTTCGCCCTCGCCTCGGTAGCAGAAGTTAAAGGCTTTGTCGCTGCCTTTCACATCAAGCCGGAAGCTGCCCGTTGTTCCGCGCTGGTGGGCGTACCTCGGTATGCCGTTTTCATCTCTGCCGACAAATACGGCGTTATGGTGGGCGACTTCCTCGTAAATATCGCCGCTGGCAAAGAAAAAGCCCGTCACATCTTCATCAATGCGGCGGGCTGCTGTGAGGTAGTTCCTCGCTATGCGGTTGTCGGTGCTGCGGGGCGGCAGTCGGAAGTCAGAAATGGGCGCGGGGCTTGGTCTGTCCAGCGGCGGGGCTGCGCCTTTTTCTCCTGTCAGCATTTCAACGGCTTCGGTGAAGCTCTTGCCGAAAAACTCCATGACAAAATCAATGGGTGCGCCGCCCTTGCTCTGGCTGTGGCGATACCATTTGTTTTCCCGGACGGTCAGGCTGTCGTGCCGCTTCCAGCGGTATTCCTGTCCGGCGCGGATAAGCTGCTCGCCCTGTCCTTGCAGAAAAGAAGCAAGGTCGGCTTGGTTGGCGCGGTCTATCTGTTCTTGGGTGTAATACATAAAAGTTCAACTCCTTTCAGCGGTCTAATTCGTGCCGCTTGGTGTGGGTCTGCGCCTGCTCCGGTTGGTCGGCGCGGAGTGCAATATCCACGCATTTGCGGATTTTTTGAAGCTCTGAAACATTGGTGCGGGTATCTTTCAGTTTGGTATAATCGCTGTCCCTCTGTGTTTTGAGGTCAGCATATTCCTGTTCCCATTCCGCAATAGGCAAGGTCTTTGTTCCTTTCGGCAGATTTGCATGGAGATAGCGGCTTGCTGCGTTCCATAGGGTCAGCTCGGCGCGGTGGGCTTCCTCGTACTTGTCGCGCTTGTTTGTCCAGCCGTTTTGCAGCTTTTTCAGCTCATCGTGAATGGGCTTGTACTCTGTATAGTTCTTCCCGTATTCAATTAGCTTTTGCAGCTTCTTCATGCGTTCCTCGGCGGTTTTCATTCCCTCCCGGATTGAATAGGCTCTATCACTGACAGAGGAAAGAGAAGCGTCCAGCTCGTCAAGATTAGAGATACCATGCTCGGAAAGATAGTTGACCGCTGCCGCTATGGTTTTCAGTTCATCGGCTGTGTGCTGTTGTTGCCAACTCTGCGAATACTTCCGGCTCTTTTCTCTCTGAACGCTCAAATACTTCATCAACAGATTTGCAAGGTTGGGAGATTGCGGCGGCTGTTCTGGGGCGGTTTCCCGCGCTTTGAACAGGTCGGCAATCCATTCCTTGAGCTTGCTAATCTGCGCCCGGATTTCCCGGATAAGGCGGTTTGTCTTTTGAATACTGCGGTTCAGTTCGCCTTTCTCGGTGGCGATACCTTTCTTCTCCATCTGGCAAGCCGCCACGCCCATGTGGACGGTGGGTATTTCGTCTATGCCGCGCTCGGCGTTGCTGCGGTGGTCGATACGCTCCGGGCTTCCGTTCCTCTCCAAAAAGTCGTTGGTATAGTCAGCCCATGCCCTGCGCCACAAGAGGGTGTTGTCCTTGTCGTTCCAGCCTGTAAGGTCAACTTTGTGGGTTTTGTATCTGCCGCTTGGCAAGCGGATACGCTCGCCGTTCTCGTCAAGGTCATATTCCTTTTTGGATTTCGCTGCCCATGTGCCGCGCTCGTCAAGGGGGCGCATAGTCAGCATGATATGACAATGGGGGTTGCCGCTGTCGGTGTCGTGAATGGCATAATCAACGCACATTCCTCTGGAAACAAATTGAGAGGAACAGTATTCCCGGACAAGCCGGATCTGTTCCTCTCTGGATAATTCTATGGGGAGTGCCGCGTCAATCTCTCTGGCAAGCTGGGCGTTCCCGGCTTTCTCGTAAAGCTCCACGCTGTTCCACAAGGTTGAACGGTCAGAGAAAGAGGGCAGGGCATGGAGCGGCAGCATGATTTCTGTATGGACAACACCGCCTTTGCGGGTGTAGTCGTGGGTCATTCCGTCCCATTCGTTTGTCAGCTTTTCGCCGCTTCGGTAGGCGGCAGCGGCAACGGCTGATTTGCCTTTCCCCCGGCTCACAATGCCGATGTTCCAATGGTAAATGGCTATGGGTATCACCTCCCGGATAGGATAATAAAACCCGCAAAAATGGTACAGACGCCAACGGCGGGTGTACTGTTTTTGTGGGTGTGCAGGGATAGCCGCGAAGCGGCGCAAGGGGTGCAGCCCCTTGTTGCGGCAAAGCCGCCATATCGGAGCGCGGGGAACTCTCCCTGTGCGGAGATAAGCCCTCGGCAGAGCGCACACGCCCGCAAGGGTGTATAAGTGCGCCCTTTGTTCCAAAGGGATTATTCTGGGTTCCCATCCTCGGCTCGTTTTTTCAAAAACTCCTGTGCTGGCTCGCTCATCAAGGCAAGCCGTAAAAAGGCTTTCGCGTCCTCGTCCGGCATGGCAATCAGCTCCGGCACAAGGCTCTCCATGAAGCCGCCGCGCTTACAAAGCCTGTGGTTTCTCGCCTTGCGTTCCTCGACGGATAGCTTCTGCTTGATGATTTTCTCCCGGTTTTCAAACTGCCGGATTTTCTTCTTGCCTTCCTCAATCTCGGCGGTCAATTCCTCACGGGTTTTCTCCCTCGGTTTCGTCATAGCTGGTCGCTCCTTTCTGCCCGTAGGCATGGAAAAAGGGCAGTCGATTTTCTCGGCTGCCCTTGTGGATAATATATTTAGTTTTAATAAGCAGAACTTATAATTTCAAAGCTTAAATTCATATCAGCATTTGCGGCTTTTTCTTCATTTTCTATTGGTTGTATCACAAATTCAAATGTAGGCTCATAGTCCCCGTCCTGCAAGGTTTCTCCACCCAAAATCTCGATATGATACCAGCCATTTGCAAGTTCGACAATTGGCTTTTTATTCTGTCTGTAATAAGAAATTAGAGTTTTCACTTTTTCGGGAGTAAACTGTTTTAATATGTGCCATGTAAAAAGCATAAGCATATTATTATCCACTTTGAGGGAATAACCACTCCTTCTAAACTGCAATCGGCTTTCCCCTTTGCACAACTCCGGTTTATCACCAGAGAGATTAAACAATACGGTATAAGGATAGTTTTCAATGCCACTCATGGGGATAACAATACCTTCACTAAAAGCCCTATCCCCACTTTCATTTGTGGTAAATTCCGTTGCCAAATCGTCTGAAAGATTATTGGCTCTTTTCCAACTTTCCAGTAGTAAAATGTCACCAAGAATAAAATAATTAACAAGATCGTTTAATACTTCCGTAAACTTATATATCATAGTAAACCTCCTCAAAATTTCGATTTGTTGTTCTTTTTTCAAGAGAAGTATAGCACAGGATTATGAACAAATCCACCTCATTTCAGTCTGCTGGCGGCATTGTTTTCCTTGGCAAACTGCCGCGCTGCTTCCCGCCGTTCCTCACTGTATGGGGCGGTCAGACGGAAAGAGAAGCGGCCTTTCTCAATATCAAACTCCATGCAGCCCGTTTCCGGGTCTGCGTCGGTCTGCTGGCAGATCGCCGGATAACGGCGGCTGTATGCAAGCAGACGCTTCTTCAAGGCGGTGTTGTGGGTGCGGATATGGATAAGGGGGTCTTTCTCGTCAAACCAAATGTCGGTGGTCTTTTCCCGCTTGGTAAGCCCTGTTCTCATAAGCTCTCCTTTCTGCGCCCCTGTTATGCAATAGGGGCATTTTTCGGGTGTTTTCTCCGGCTCTTGACTTGGAGAAAACGGCGTTTTTGACGATAAAAACCGCCCGGACGGGGAATGGTTCGTCAGGGCGGCTGTTATCGCAAGATTTCTGTTTTTTCCGGCTCTTGACTGTCAAGCATAGATTAGCTCATATTTTACGATTTCTTCTGCCTGTGCCTTGCAAGCGTTCATCAGCCCTACCCACTTCATAGGCGCGGCGGCTTTCAATTCCTCGGTGGCTCCCGCGCTCTTGGCAAGCTCCGGCATGATAAGGTCAATCAGGCTCCGCGCGGCTGCGTCAATCTCCGCACAATGCTCATACAGTTTTTCACTGGCAACAAGGGCGGTGTAGAGATCGGGGCGGTAGCCCTCAAGATAGGCTTTCCGCAAGTGTCCATAATGCCCGATATAGGGCGGTCTGGCGGGTGAAGTAGTACCGTTGTCAATCAATCTTCTCATGCGCTCTTTTCTCCTTTCTCGTCTGCGACAGGGGGAAGTTTATGGGGCTTTTGCTCCTGCTCCCGTTCCCACTGTTCTCTCCATTGTCTGCGTTTTTTCTCCATATAGCGGCGGTTGTATTCAGCTTTTTTTGCTCTGCGCCGTTCCTGCTCTGCCAATGCCGCTTTTTCTTCCTCTGTCAGTACGATTTCCTCATGGGGGATTTCTACCTTGCCGACAAAGTTAAAGAAAATCTCAACCTCCTGTGTGCGGCTCGCCCCTTTTCCCTCGGCTTGGTGGACAAGGATTTTTTCAACAAATTCATTTATCATGGCGGGGGTAAGCTCGGAAAAATCCGTATATTTTTTGACAAGGGCAAGGAATTTTTCAGCGTTGACGGTTTCCCGGCTTATACGGTCAAGCTCCTGCTCGTCTTGGGTAACGCTCTCGGTTAAACTCTCTAACTCCGCTTCAAAATCATGCAGCATTTGTTCAAAGAGCTTATCAGAAAGTCTGCCGTTTACATTGTCCTCATAGAGCTTGCGGATTAAGCGGCTCAATTCGTCGGCTCGTTTCTCGCTGCGCTGTTTTCTCTGCCGGATTGCCTTTGCCGCTTTCACCTGCCGCTCGCTGGAAGCAGAGCAGACCTGCTCCATAAATGCCGCTTCATTGTTCAGCGCGTAGTCGCATACTTCCTTGATAGCTTCAAGCAGAAGCTCATTTACAACGGCTGTGCGGATAAGGTGCGTCGTGCAGTATCTATTATAGTGCTGGTTGCCTAAATCATAACGGGAACAGTTGTACTCGTCGCGTTCTGGACGCTTCCTGCCGTTGGGTCGCCCCGCCCAGTCCCGCGCCAGTCCAGCCCCGCCCCTGTGGTTATACATCTTAGCCCCGCAATCCGCGCAAAACATCAAGCCCGTTAAAGGATTTGCCGCGCCTATGGTGTCCGTCCGGCGTATCGTTTTCCGCAAGCTCTGGACGCGCTCCCATGTTTCCTTGTCAATAATAGCTTCCTGCGTATTTTCAAAAATGACTAAATCCTCTTTGGGTGTCATTCTGGAGCGTTTGTCTTTGTAGCTTTCTTTATAGGTGCGGAAGTTTACTGTATGCCCCATATACTCCGGCTTGGATAGAATATCGGCAACTGTGCCGCCACGCCATGTGTACCGTTCAGCGGGGTTAAAATTAGACTGATGTTTCCCCACGCCGCGCTGTGCAAGATAATAGGACGGTCTTTCAACCTTTTCCAAAGCAAGGATACGGGCAATTTCATACGGGCCTTTGCTCTCCAACGCCATACGGTAAATCCGGCGTACTACCTCGGCGGCTTCCTCGTCGATAATCCAGTGGTCTTTGTCATTAGGGTCTTTCTTATAGCCATAAATACAATGGCTGTTTGTATGCTTGCCGGACATTCCTCTTGCGTGGAGAACGCTTGTTATTTTTCGGCTGCTATCACGCACATACCATTCGTTCATAATATTCAAAAACGGGGCAAACTCGCTGCTTTCGCGCTTGTCGCTGTCAACTCCGTTTGCTATGGCAATAAAACGGACGCCCCGCTCCTTGAACATGACTTCTGTGTAAAATCCCACTTGCAGATAATCTCTGCCGACACGACTTAAATCCTTTACCAGTACATAGCCGATTTCGCCGCTTTCAATTCCCGCAATCATGCGTTTCCAGTTCGGACGCTCGAAGTTTGCCCCAGACCAGCCGTCATCGGTAAAGTGGACGCAATTCGTAAAGCCATGTTCCCTTGCATAATCTTCAAGCAGTTTCTTTTGATTGATTATGCTGTTGCTGTCGCCTGTGAGGTCGTCGTCGCGGCTCAACCGCTCATATAATGCGGTTATCTTGCCTTTATCAGTTTTCCTTGCTTTCATTATGATTTCTCCTTTCTATGGGCGATTTCTTATCCCCCTTTCATAGCATATAACTTCGGTGTAGACTTTCGGCGGCGAAGTAAAGCCCTGCTTTTTCTCTGCCCGTACCACAGGAAGAAACATTCCCTGCTCCATCTTTTTCGGAAGCGGTACATCTTTGTCCTTTTCCGGCTCTGCAAACGGAACAGGCTTTGCCGTGTATCCGGGCTGCAGAACATCCTTATATTTTGCCGTGAAGTTCCTGCCCTGGCAGCATACCGTCACAAGCACATCCTCATAGATAAACGACGGCTGCACGGCCTGCACCAGTTTCCAGATAATAAGCGAAAGAATCTTCTGCTTGGTTTCGGACAACTTTTCCTTATTACACTTTGCGCCCTGCATCGTCGGCAGGATCGCATGATGGTCTGTGACCTTGCTGTTGTTGATAACGTAGCTCACATCCACGGTCTGGCCATCCAGAGCCAGCACCAGAGATTCCACCGTCTTGCGCATATCCTCGGTCACAAACTGGCTGTCCGTTCTGGGATATGTCACCAGTTTTTCTTCATACAGTTCCTGCGCAGCCTGTAAGGTCTGGCTGGCGGTCAGGCCGTAGTATCGGTTTGCTTCTCGCTGTAAGGTTGTCAGATCATACAGCTTCGGAGGTTTCTTTTCCACCCGTTTGCGTTCAATGCTGCCAACCACAGCACACTGTCCATCGCAAGCTGCCTGAACGGTATCGGCATCCTGCTCCTGCGCCATCTGTTCCGATGCCGCCACGACACCCGCACCGGACAGTTCCACTTTATAATAGGGTTCCTTTACAAAGTTCTGGATTTTGGTCTGCCGTTCGGCCAGCATCGCCAGCGTCGGGGTCTGCACACGGCCAATGGTCTGTTTTCTGCCGTACTTTTTCGTAAAAGCGCGGGTTCCATTCATGCCGATCAGCCAGTCTGCTTTTGCCCTGCACTCGGACGCTGCAAACAGATTATCATACGCCGCACCATCTTTCAGGTTTTCAAAGCCCTGCTGGATGGCGGCATCCTCCATGCTGCTGATCCATAGCCGCTTGATGGGGAGTTTGCTTCCGGCAAGAGCATACACACGGCGGAAAATCGCTTCACCCTCGCGCCCTGCGTCTGTAGGATAGTTCTCGGAGGTGACTTTTCTGACTTTGTTACTCGATGG